>JAEZEH010000095.1 GCA_023417785.1 Bacteroidota bacterium | reverse complement strand
CTGGTGCGCAAAGTCCTGTTACCATGAAAAATCAAATGACGTTGAAAAGTCACGTCCGGTTATTGACCGCATTTGTGTTCCTCACGGCGTGCGTCGCGCCGGGGAAAGAAACATCCGAAAACAAAGTTGCTGATGACCTGGGGCTGAAGCGCGGAGACATCATTGTTTGTGGTCCCTCTGACAAGGAGTTCGGCCAGGTTCAGTTCCAAACCTCATGTTCGGATGCCGTAAAAAACGATTTCGATTTTGCGGTTTCACTCCTGCATTCCTTTGAATATGATGAAGCTGAGAAAGCCTTTGCCAGGGTGATCGATGCTGACCCCGGATGCGCCATGGGATATTGGGGAGTGGCTATGTCCAACTATCATCCACTTTGGGATACTCCGTCTCAGACGGACCTTGAAAAAGGAAGCAAAGTGATTTCGAGGGCTTTGTCATTAGAAAACAGAACTGTTCTTGAACAGGAGTTTATCGAAGCTATCGCAGAATTTTACCGCGACTGGGCGCATGTCGATCATCGAACCAGAAGCGTGAATTATTCAAATGCAATGGGCAGGCTATACGCACAATATCCGAAGAGCAAGGAGGTTGCGATCTTTTACTCATTGGCGCTTATTGCTACAGCAGATCCTTCTGACAAGAAATACGAAAATCAGAAACGCGCCGGCGCGATTCTCGCGGGCCTTTATCCTGAAACGGCTGATCACCCGGGCATCGTCCATTATCTGATACATGCCTACGACTATCCGGAACTCGCGGCGCAAGCTCTGCCGGCGGCGCGAAAGTATGCTTCGATCGCACCGTCTTCTGCTCACGCGCAGCATATGCCTTCCCATATTTTTACAAGGCTTGGACTATGGGATGAATGTGTTGAGGCAAACCTCGCGTCCACATCTTCGGCGAGATGTTATGCCGAGACCGCCGGGATCAACGGGCATTGGGATGAGGAGCTTCACGGTCTGGACTACCTTGTATATGGTTATCTGCAGAAAGGTGAGACTGCATTGGCGAAGGAGCAGTTTGACTATCTCAAGACGATAAAGGACGTGAGCCCCTTGAACTTCAAAGTCGCATACGCCTTCGCGGCTATCCCTTCCCGGTATCATCTTGAAAATAAGTTATGGAGTGACGCGGCGAATCTGGAGATTCATCAGACGAATTTTCCCTGGCATAAATTTCCCTGGCAGAAATCCATCGTTCATTTCACACGACTACTTGGTGCTGTTCATATTGGTAAGGTAGAATCTGCCACAAGTGAACTCGACAGTCTGCAGAAGCTTCACGACGTGCTCGTAAGCCAAAAGGACGCGTATAAGGCTGAGCAGGTTATGGTGCAGATCACTGCCGGCGAGGCGTGGATCTCATACAGGAAGGGTAATGAGCGCGAAGCCATTCAATTGATGACGCTAGCCGCAGAGCGGGAAGAGCGAATGGAAAAACATCCGGTAACTCCCGGCCCCGTGATCCCTGCTCGAGAATTGTTGGGCGATCTGTTCATGGAATTGGGCCAACCGAAAGAAGCATTGATTGCATATGAGTTGGATTTGAAGAATCACGTTAACCGATTCAACGGAGTGTATGGTGCAGCGCAATCCTGTGAGCAACTTAACGACAGGGCGAACGCGAAAAAATACTACCAGCAACTGCTTTCTTTTTCAAATACTTCTAAAGCCGGAAGACCCGAAGTGCAAAAAGCCAGGACGTTTCTTCAAAACTGAACCGCCAACCTTGGATCTTGAGCCTGAGCCCTGAACCTTAAAATTTGAACCTTGAAACTCATTCCTCCCTCGGAAGTATCACGTGAAACGTTGCTCCCTGTCCCAGCATCGACTCCGCATAAATGTATCCGTTATGATTCTCGCAGATCTTTCGGCACATAGCCAATCCGATACCCGTGCCCTGGTACTCATCCTTTGCATGCAGCCGCTGGAAGATATCGAAAATTTGTTCGGAGTTGTTGGGATTAAATCCGATCCCGTTGTCAGTAATCGATATGTCGTAATAGGCGAAGCTGGTATCAAGGAGCTTATTCTTCAGCGTTCGCGAATTTACTTCGGATACTTTGATGTAGATCTCAGGAGGTTTGTCGGAGGAATACTTTAGCGCGTTGGAAAGCAGATTCCCGAATAACTGACTGACCTGAATGGGGATGCCGTAAATAACAGGCAATGGTTCACTATCGATAATTGCGCCTTTTTCTTCAATATAAAGTTCAAAGTCGTCTTTGACTGCTTCGAGAATGTCGTTCAGGTCAATCCGGACAAATTCGTGACGCCCCTTGGACAGTTGGGAGAATGCAAGGACATCTCTGATCAATGTTAGCATTCTTGCGGCGGAGTTTTCGATTTTGTTCAGGTAGTTTTCCGATCGCGTGTCAATGTTGCCAAGACTTTTTCTGAGCATCTCAGAAAAGGTTCTGATTTTTCTTGCAGGTTCCTGTAAGTCGTGGGAGGCGATGTATGCGAATTGTGCCAGTTCGGCATTTGACTTTTGAAGGTCCCGGGTCCGTTCCTCGACAACTTCTTCTATTTTCTGACGTGCCTGAACCTGAGCGGTGACATCGATTGTGATTGCCAGAACACCTATGATCGAGCCGTTTCCATCGCGGTATGGTTCGTAGACGAAATCCTGGTAGATTGTTTCGTATTTGTTCTTTCTGAAAAGCATAACGGGTCGCTCACTGGCGTGAAAAGTCTCTCCATTATGGTACACTTTTGCCAGAAGTTCCTCGAGTCCCTGGCCCCTGGATTCAGGGACACCTTCGAATATCGGTTTGTTTAATACATCTTCCGGCGATTTCCCCCAGAGTTCTACAATCAGATCATTAGCGACTTCCACAACGTGGGTGGGACCCAGTAAAATACACATGGCCACCGGAGCCTGTTTTACCATGTTCCGGAAGTTCTGTTCGCTGCGTTCAACGTTTTGTTTGGCGATCACAAGGTCGGTCACATCTGCTGCCGTATTCATTACTCCGTACACTTTACCATTGGCATCGAACAACGGCGTGAAGCTGTAGTTGAAATAATACGGGATAAGCTTTCCGGCAACGAAAAGATCGACTCGCTGATTGCGCCCATGATAGGGGATACCTGTTGTGAAAACGTGGTCGAGTTGTGAATAAATCTCCTGCCCTTCAAGTTCGGGCAACACATTGCGGTAGGTTTTGCCTGTCAAATCACTGCCTTTTCCCCATACTTTTGTGATAGCTTCGTTTACCATTTCGATACGCATTTCGCGGCCGACATATACGCCGATTGGAAAAGGCGCGCTTTCTACCAATGCGCGAATCTGGCTTTCCCGTTCTTCCAGTTTTTTTCGCGCGACTATTTCTTCGGTCACATCGACGGCCACAGCCATTACGCCCGAAATGGAGTTATCTGTTTCGCGAAACGCCTCGTATACGAAATGAATATAGGCGGTTTCCCTGCCGCTGCCGCGAAATAATGTAACCGGTGCTCCATACGCAGTGTACGTTTCGCCGGTTAAGTAGACGCGGTTAAGAAGTTCCTCAAAACCTTCGTGCTTTGCGTCCTCCAGCGCTTCAAATATAGGCTTGCCCAGAAAAGCATCGGCTGGCTTGCCCCAAAGATGATACATCCTCTCGTTTGCGATTTCGACAACATGTTGTGGCCCTCTCAATATAGCCATCGCTACCGGTGCCTGCACGATAATGTTGCGCAAATTGTTCTCACTGATTCTGAGACGTTCTTTGGAAAGCTCCTGTTCCTTTACCATAAGGACTTTCTTCGTCGTTTCGTTGCATACCACCAGAACACCCCCAACGCTGCCATCCTCACTCAGTACAGCACTGTAGCTGAAGGTCCAGTAAACGTCTTCAATTTGTCCGTTCCGGTAGATCGGAATCAGTTGATCTTCGGAGAAAAATGATTTGCGGGTTTCCTTGACCTGTTTGATCAGGGGATAGATGATGTCCCAGATTTCCGGCCAGCACTCGATGGCTTTTTGGCCAAGTGCTTTGGGATGCTTGCCCTCGTTGCCCATGCTGGGTCTATACGCGTCGTTATAGAACTGGATCATATCATCGCCCCACCACAGAAACATCGGAAAATCGGAAAGGAGGATGATGCTGACCACCGTTCGAAGGCTTTGTGGCCATGAGTCCGGCGACCCCAAATCTGATCGGGACCAATCGTATGCCCGTGTCAGCGCGCCCATTTCTCCGCCACCTTCCAGGAAAGGGTAAGAGTTAACTTTCTGCGCGGTTTCTGACATTACTCAAGAGTTTACGAAAAACTGATGTCCAGGGCTTGCTTCAAGACTGTTTCCCATTCGGAAAACCTGTCGGGCTTTGTAATGAACTGCGATGCCCCGAGATCAATTACAGCGTTTTTTGTGCGCTGGTCAGCACTTGTGGTGAGTACGATGACCGGCACATCGTCTATGAGTTTTAACTGATTCGCTTCCTGGAGGAATTGGCGCCCATTCATGAGCGGCATATTGACGTCAAGGAAAATGATATCAGGGGTTACTTCACCGGACTGAATCATGGCCAGGGCCGATTGGCCATTGATTGCGGTAACGCATTTCCACGAGGGAGCAATGCCATCAATTACGGTACAAAATATCTCCTGATCATCTACATCGTCATCGACTAAGAGGCATGTAAAACTGGTCACGATAAAGATATTATGAATGAACGGCTTAATATATGAATAAATCCTTAGGAGAAAATAGGCATGAAATTTTACAGGGCAAAAAAAAGAAAATGACTTTTTTTAAACCCGATCCAATCCGACGTAAACGCCTGTTATAGGACTCTTAGTTCCTTTCAAAGCGTGCCCAACACGCCATCCCTGCCGGGTCACAGATCTGCAAATAGTTTCCCGGGTAAAATAGATCTGAACAGTCATCTTGTTCAAGCGAGAATGGCCCGAAGCTATTCGATGTTTATTGCGCCAAGCATCTCGTTAAGTTCATCCCGGTTCTTCCCAAGCTTGTCTTGTAATTTGTCGAGCATAACATCTCTCATCCCGTAGTCGTAGGTGAAATCATCTTCATCAAGGAAAGGATAAGTTTCTTTCAGTTTATCCACCTGAATTATCCATTTCTCATCTGGCGATTGGTTGCTCATATTGTTTTCATTTATTGTTTATGGATACATTTCTCTGATCGTGTGCCTGCTCGTACAAGTTGTCATTGCTGAAAATGTAGCGGGGCGAGGCTGATATAACAGTGTTTTAGCAGCGTTCGTTAAACATCCCTAAGTAAATTTCATTATATATAAAGTATTCAAGCAGTTGTGCAACGTTAATCCATCAAAGTATGTTACCATCATGCCAGTGCTCAAATGTGCGGCAAACCCTTATGAAAAAATCAATACTCATTTCCTTAGCCATCATGACCTGTGCGGCGTTTCCGGCCTTTGCACAGTACAATAATGACGAAATGTCCAGCGAAACCCGCGAGCGACTCGAACGTCTCGAGGAAAAGCATGATACCGATCAGGTGAAAACGCAGAATCGCGAAGACGCCACTACAATGTCCGATCTAAAGGATCAACGTAAAGCAACAAAAGCAACTGCGAAGGAAGCAAAAGCAAGTGCGAAAGAAGCGAAACGTGTTGAGCGTGACGCGAAAAGCGCAGCGCGCGAATCACGGAACGCATACCGCAGTGAAAAGAAAGCACAGAAATCCAGAACCGACGCCGATAAACAAGCCAAAAAGGCCGTTAAAGCAAAGGAGAAATCTGACGACAACGAATGACGTCAGTGACCATTCGTTAGACCTTCCTAAAACCATGGGGGCCATCAAGACGATGGCCCCCATCAATTAATCCCGCAAATTTCCTGGTTGCAGACCTTCGATTGCTTTGTGTGATTCGGATTTCTGCTGTGCAGAACGAATATGTGCCAGCGATGACTGGCAGGTCGGTCCGTGCGAAAGCAGACTATAGATGTTGTCCAGGATATACTGCCGCAGTACTATGATAATTGTATTTGTTGTCATGTTTTTTTGATTACGACCGGATCTCCCGGTACGTTGAGTTCGCGTTCGAAGTATGCGAAATGCTTATGCTCCGGATTACCTACTACCGCGCAATAGTAGATCCGTTGATAATAACTTGCGATTTTGAGTGGAAGATCCGGATTGATCTTCGCCGATACATTTGTTCCTACCGGATAAAGGTTGTCATTGCTTAGTGTCTTCATGACTGTATTTTCGTTTGTGTTTTCGCTTTCAATTATGGCAGGAAATGCCTGAAAGGGTCATGCTTGCAGATATTCAGGTACCATAGAGAGGGTACTTCTATCGGTAGTGATGCCTCACTCAGCATCACATAATGTCGCAATTTATCAATAATTAACGTTACACTGTTCTAACTGAATGTTACACAATTCACAGGTCGATGGCGATGACGGAAATCATCGTTTGCCCTGACTTTCGTAACCTGTGTGATGTGTGATTCCTGCAACTAATGAGAAAAAGTGTGTAGCAGCAATGCTGCCAAGTGGAAGTATCTTTGATGGCAGGGAACTGATTCCTTTATATTTAACTAAAAAAATGATATGCCGGCAAATGAAACGACAACCCCGAATAATGAAAAGGATAGTACTACGGGAATAAACCATGCTGGCAAATCAGCCAATCCTCCGCTGAAAATACTCACGGCTTCATCGATATGCGGAGATCGTGTGTTCAATACTGCCGGGGAACGTCTTGGTAAGATTAAAGATATTATGCTCAATCTTGAAGATGGAACAATGCAATATGTCGTCATCCGATTCGGGGGATTTCTCGGAATGTTCGGAAAGTACTTTGCCGTACCGTTTGATGCATTGACAATCGACGTCGACCGGCGCGCATTTATTCTTGATCAAAGCCTGGCATCTTTCGAAGTCAGGCCCGGCTTTGACAAAGATCACTGGCCTCAGGCGAATATGCAGACTGCATACCGATCCAGGGTCAAAGGTGGGTTTATGGGAGCAAACACCGGAAGCGACCATTGATTCACATGAGAAAATCTACTGACTCGAAAATAGCTTAGAGAGCGCATAGACGTTTGGTGGTAAACGACACTTTGTTGACGTGTCGCGTTGCGTCTTGAAATTGAGTACCTTGTCAGGATGAAATTGTACATTAAGTACATGGTGAGCCGGAGGTGCAAAATGGTTGTGGGCGAGGAACTGCTGAAGCTTGGAATAACGCCAGGATCGATCGACCTTGGAGTGGTTGAAGTTCATCCGGGCATCACCAATGAACAGCGGGAGGATTTGAGACGTGGCCTGTCGCGGTCGGGGCTTGAACTCCTGGATGATAGCAGGAGTGTTTTAATTGAACGGATAAAAAACGTTATCACCGAATTGATCCACCATTCGGAAGTCCTGCCAAATCAAAATTATTCCCACTACATTGCGTCCAGGCTAGACTACGATTACACGTATCTTTCCAATATTTTTTCCGAAGTAAAAGGTATCACGATTCAACAATTCATTATTCTAAACAAAATTGAACGGGCGAAGGAGTTGTTATTATATGGCGAATTGAATCTTACAGAAATTGCCTACAAACTGCACTATAGTAGTGTAGCCCATTTGTCAAACCAGTTCAAGAAAATAACCGGGCTTACACCTTCATACTTCCGGAAGATGAAAAAAGCCCGCATGCAAAACCTCGAGAACATTACGTAGTCAGACAAAAAACGGTCACATCCCCCCCGCGGCCGTAAACTTTTCCACCGTATTCTCGATTGGCTTTACCGTTTTAAGATACATGAAAATGGCTTTAAGATCTTCGTCTGTCATGTGCGCGTACATCGTCCAGGGCATGATTGTATTGAATTCGCCCGGCTTCGTCAACGGAACAGAATATGCTGAATCCGCATACATCTTGAATCGTTCAACGAATGCTTGTTCCGTCCACGTCCCCATCCCGGTTTCATGAGGAGTAATGTTAGACGAACGCACGACGGATCCGTCCGGGAAGAAGAACTCGCGACCACCGCCGAAGGCTACCTTGGTGTCAATCTGACCTTTGTTATCGCGTGTATGACATTCCATACATGCTGCTGCCGTTGTAAGGTATTCACCATAGGCAAGCTGTTCTTCGGGTTCCGGTCGTTTGCGGAAGCTTGCTTTTTGCGGGAAGGTATTAACAAGGAAATTTACCGGAAAGTCGAGTTCTGAATCCGGAACCGGATTTTCGATCGGATGAAGTGACCTGATATAAGCGATAACCGCGTATATATCATCCCGGTCCAGCTGGCCATAGTATCTGTAAGGCATGAGAGGAAACATGGATCGCCGGTCCTTCGTTACTCCCGTGGTAATCAGGCGGAATAATTCTCCGTCCGTGTAGCTGCTAATTCCCGCGGGTGTGATATTCTTGGAGTAGATAACCCCAGGAAGTCCCATAGCCTGGTCAAAACGTTCGCCACCCTGGCCGAGTGTCCCCTCTACCAATGGGCCGGAGAACTTCGACCAGTCACGGGTTGAGTGACAATCCATGCACACCATAACGCTATTCGCCAGGTATCGTCCTCGTTCAATTAATTCTTCACGGCTTTCGATAGTAATTGTTTCAGGTTCGCCCACATCGGGCAATGCGGTCTTTACATAGGCAAGTAGTCCGACGACTCCTAAGGCGAGGACGGCCACAGCCACGAGCAGGTATTTTATGCTCTTTTTCATGATTGATTAGATTAGGTTAGGTTTCAGGGTGAAGATTCGGTTGATAGAGCTGCGGGTCCGACGTTACCGTTGGCAGCCCAAATGAAGGGTATTGAATAACGATAATTACAATATTGATTAGTATGGAAATAATATACCTGGCGCGGCATAATTTCACTGCTGAAATGCAATGGGTAGGGGATGTGCTATTACGCGCATACGGGCATACAAACTCAGAATTCATGGGGCCGGAAGTCCGATGATTGGTTAAGGTAACACTTCCGGCTTTAATTGGAAATTTTTTCCCGACTTCTTTGAGCGCTCGTAACGTCAGCTTTGTGGACACTACTTTATTTCAGCGACTTTGCCAAGTCGGAAAGCAGTATACGGTCTTGTCTGATTCATGGCTAACGCGCCAAGTGACAATCGGTAACAAGGCCCGGCAACTGGTCACTGGTAACAGGGCAAACGGGTAACCGAAACAGACTTGTTACCTTCCAGTCACCGTCGACGGCGAACGCGCCTCGCGATGTGACCCGGCTGATCTTCCGAACACTATGATCGCTGCAACACTTTTAGCCAATACATTCACGGCTGTTCTTAACAATATAAAGAAGAAAACGATCAGAGGAAGGATAAGCCCGAGAAGCATAGTCAATACATTTACACTGTTGTTGTTAGCGTCACAGACTTCAACATCATCTTCTTCCAATACAAAGGTCCCGTAGTTCGTTTTCATGGTGTTAAATTTGAGTTCAAATTCGGATAAAGTCACATTATGTCTATCAGGAAAACCCTGATTTTGGATTAGGGGTTATCCTGAATTTTTGCATGCACGAGAAGTAAAAAAGGCCCGTCTGGCCTTTTCATTAGATAAACGAATTAAGTCTAGCTAATAGTTGGTAACATTATCGTGGTAAATCCTGGGCGCTAAGTCAGGTTGCGCCCGCTGGATCACCTGTTTTTTATCAATCCAAACCTCACGCCGATGTGGGTTTGGAAATATCTGGCTGTGGATGTTTGTTCGAAGGCAGTAACCGTGGAATTCGCAAGGAGGGGAGCGGCCCAGGAACCTTCGACAAAAACGTGGAGAAATTCTTTTTCGTCGATCAGTCTGTATTCTATGCCCGCACCCAGGTGAGCATTGATCTGCTTTATCTTCGCCAGATAGGTATCGTCGATAGTACTGAAATTTCTCGGCTCGCTATTCCCGGGAAGGTATGTACCGCCGAATTTGTACAGGTTGTAAAATGCACCTCCAACAATGTACGGGTTGATTCGCACACTTGCCGGGCTCAACAAACTAAGAGGATAAAAATTAAACCCTAGTTCGCCGTAAAAGAGATCTATGGTCTGCGGCACGTTAGATGCGGAATAATAGAAACCTAGTCCACCCTTTGTCATAATGGTCCGGTTTCCGCTGACGAAAAGAATTTTGCCACCTTCGGCGACCCAGTTCACATCATTGAGTTCACCTATATCACTTTTTATCGTCGCCGAGTGAATACCAAACCCGCCTTCCAGCCCTTTCAGAAATCCGTCGCCTGCACGTGAGCGAATTTGCGCCTCTACTGGCAAAGACAAGGTGCAAATCAGAAGCGACATGCATATGAGTTGAATTCGCAAACGTGTTTCCATAAGGTTGTTGTTTGTTGTGATACAAACATCGGCACTTGTTATAATGTAACGCTCAGCAAAAATCCTGACTTAATAAAAATCAGGGATTGCCCGGGGAGTTGCCTGTCGGGTTAAATTTCCGCAGGACGGGTTAACGCGCCCCGGAAAGCAGGTTGACAACGATCTTTTTGCAGGATTCTGTGAAATAAACAACCTCAGCGGCGGAGGCCTACGGCCAGACCTGCGCTTAGCGAAAGTTGTCCTGTTACTGATGTGTGGTCAAATGCAGGTGATGTAGCACGTCTCCTCAACGGAACACCGTATTGGCCTTCCATAAAGAAGTTGATGAATTTGTTCTTCCCGGGAACGTGGATGACTAAACCTGTTCCTACCGAGCCCCTCACGGCGTTAACTGTGCCTAAAACCGTATCTTCCGGAAGTTCTTCATTCAGCGATGGTGTTGCAGCTACTGTAGAAGGTACGGGAATTACTTCCTCCTCGCCGGGACAAATGCACGGGCATGGGGTTGCTGGCGTTAATGGTGGCGCCGGCGGCACGGGCGAAGTGGGCAGGCTGTAATTTCCGAGAAATTTCAATTGGTTTCGGTCAACTCCCACAATCAGATAAGGTTTGAAAAATTGGTTTTTCGTTCGGAGTATTTCCAGAGGAAATGCGTTCACGTTGATTTCAAGATTACGCAGATTTATTTTTTCTGCAATTGCCGCGGAAGGTTTGAAAAATCCATGTTTGATTTTAGCTAACACAACCTTGCCTCCGGCCACCACTCCAAGGCTGAGGCCTTCTTCGAGTGATTTCATTCCATCGATAGCGGGTATATTACTCTTGACGGAAAATGTTTTTGTTCCCATCGTGGCTTCTACGCCCAGATAAAAATCTGTCTTGCGTTTTCGGTTGTGCGAATACTGGGCGTGCGAAACACTTGTGGCCACCAGGCTGATCAGGCATACCATCGCCGTGACGTTGATAATCCGGCATCTAAGGGGGGGTCTCATTGGTCTTATTTTTACCCCAAACTTCGTTCAAACAGATTGTCCGATCGTAGGGGTTTTCCCTCATTTTCAAAAAATCAGGAGGTCCATTCTATGACCGCGATGATTCGTACGAACTGAAATCGGTCTCTTTCCCGGACGCCTTCCACGCCCGCCTCTTATTCTGAGAAGGCAATCACGCCCCGGGCAATATCGGCGCAGTTCGAATCCCATGACAATTTGTGACAACTCCTTACCAATTGATTACATCCCGTGCGTCACCTGCGACGTTTCAGAGTGTATAATAACAACGCGATAAAAAAATTAGTGACGTTCGGGGCCTGCAGTGGGAAGTCGGACAATCAGAAAAATGAAATCTCAAAATTTGAAAAATCAATAGCCATGAAATTAAGTCAAACACTCTCCGCCATTGCCGTCGCTACCATGATGGCCTTTTCAGTAAACGCTCAGGTATCCGAGGGATCCCGTGTTAAGATCCTGCCTTCCGGTGACGAAGGAGTTATTAAGTTGTTATTTGCCATGAAGACAGATGAAACAGTTGATGTGAAATTCTATGCTGATGGCGGAATGGTAAAAAGCGATCGGATTACAGGGGGGCCGTATGAAAAGGGACTGATGAAACGATATGACGTAAGCGCAATAGATGACAGGGATTATTGGGTTGAAGTGACTTCAGCAAACATAAAGGTTACGTACCGGGTGCATCCGAATCGCGACAGAAAAACATTCACTCCGCATCTCGAGAGCGTCATCTTTACCAACGCCGCTCTTGCAAAAAGGAATTGATATTACGGTTTCTGGTTTGGGACCTGAAGGGAGGCAAGGTGTGCCTTCCTTCTTTTTTGGGTACAGATGGCAATGGCCACGCACGACTACGCAGATAGCCAGCTAGGCAGTTCCTGCGGTGAAATTCTTGCGCCTTGCTACCCCCCGCCGTGCCATTCCGGGAATTTATCCGCATCTTTGTTCTGAATTCCCAATAGGTCGACTGCACCAGGATGAAGAATAAGGTCAGATTACTTCGCATCACAACGGTTCCGATTTCGTTAAAGCTGCTTCTTGCCGGACAACTCAACTATTTCCGTAATAAAAGATATGAAGTCCTGGCAGTAAGCGCAGAGGGTCCGGAGATAATTGGAGAGAAGATTGACGGTGCGGAGCATCAGGTCGTCCCGATGACGCGCAAGATTACGCCGTTTCAGGATTTGTATTGTCTGATTCAGCTGATCATCATTATCGTTGACTTCAAACCCCACATCATTCACACCCACACACCCAAGGCCGGATTATTGGGAATGCTCGCCGGATGGATCTGCGGCACGCCCGTGCGACTTCATACAGTGGCTGGCCTTCCTCTGATGGAGAAACGCGGGTTACTAAAAAGACTATTGGTGTTGATGGAAAGACTCACATACGCGTGTGCCACTGGTGTTCTGCCGAACTCGCAGGGGCTCAAACGATATATTGAGCAACATATTTCAGCGATGCCAAAAGTGAAAGTCATCGGCAGGGGGAGTTCCAATGGGATCGATACGCTGCTGTTCCGCCGACGCGAGTCACTGGAGGAAGCTGCCCGGACGATTCGGGCGCGGCATGGCATTGGTTCCGGCGACCTTGTTTTTGGCTTTGTGGGGCGGGTGGTAAAAGATAAAGGAATTTGTGAGCTCGTTGAGTCTTTTCAGCTGGTTCGCGACCGGATCGTCGGGAAGCGCATGTTCCTCCTTGTGGTGGGGCCTCTCGAACAGGATCTCGATCCCATTCCGGAAAAAGAGCTTGAGTTTCTTACCGAAGACAAAAACGTTGTTCTCGCCGGATATCAGACCGATGTCCGACCCTGGATTATGGCTTCTGATATTTTTGTTTTTCCGAGCTATAGAGAAGGTTTTCCCAATGTAGTGATGCAGGCCTGCTGCCTCGAAGTGCCGTGTATTGTCAGTGACATCAATGGCTGTAATGAGATCGTAAGGCACGAAGAAACAGGTCTTATCGTAAAACCAAAGGATGGCGAAGCTTTAGCGCACGCCATGATGGACCTCGCAGGGAACGACGAAAGGCGCACCGGAATGGCGCGTGCAGCAAGAGAGTTTGTGTGCGCCCATTTCGACCAGCGGCGCATATGGGAAGAGTTGAGTCATACCTACGAACGCGCATTGAAAGAGTATAGGCATGAGAAGAGGATTTCAGCTAAGGGCTACAGAAGTATTATCAAACCCCTTCTGGATACTTTCGTGGCGGCGATTGCGTTGGTCGTCGCGTCGCCAGTGATGTTGATTTGCATGTTGTTGCTTGCCGTCGCCAACGGTGGAAAGGTGTGGTTTACTCAGTTGCGTCCGGGGAAGGAGGGGCGGTTATTTCGTGTGCTCAAGTTCCGCACCATGACAGATGATCGCGATGCCGCCGGAGATCTTCTGCCCGACGATCAGCGTCTTACCGGCGTTGGCAAATTCATTCGCAAGACATCCCTTGATGAGCTACCGCAATTGTTAAATGTAGTGAAAGGGGATATGTCGTTTGTGGGACCCCGTCCGCTGTTGCAGGAGTACCTGCCGTTGTACAATGAAGAGCAACGGCTGCGGCACACGGTGAAACCGGGTATCACCGGGTGGGCTCAGGTAAACGGCAGGAACGCCATTTCCTGGACACAGAAGTTTGCCTTCGATGTTTGGTACGTGAATAATCAATCGTTCTGGCTCGACATGAAAATCCTCTTTATGACTGTCGTGAAAGTTTTTAAAGCGGAAGGAATCTCGAGCGAGACGTCAATGACTATGGAAAAGTGGCGTGGCAACGACTCACCAGCGCGACCCCTTCCCCCAGCGAACCCCGTCACAGATCACCCCTCCGGCACCATCAGGAACTGAGAAAACGACCTGAGCCTTGAACGTTAGCCTTTCCGCGTATTTTTCCGCGCGGTCTGCGAGAGCGAAGAGGACACCAAAGGTTCTCGCAGAAGTCGCTGAAAACGCAGACGAACCCGCAGACAAAATCCTATCCTATCCTTGAGCCTTGAGCCCTGAACCTTAAAACTGAAATCCGCAATCACCTCGCCCTCCCCGGCACGCCAACCACTGTTTCGCCCTTATTTACATCGTGCAACACCACTGCGCCCATACCGATTCGTGCATCGTCAGCAATGGTCACGCCATTCCTGACGTTGCAATCCGACCCCAGCAGAACCCCTGCACCAATCGTAACTTGGCCCGCGATATTCGTTCCGGGCATTACTGATGTAAATTCGCGAATCCTCGTATCGTGGCCCACAGTACTGTTAAGATTCAACAACACGTGATCACCCACGTGGATATCGCAGGTGAGGATTACGCCTGCACAGACTATTGTTCCGGCACCCAGCGACACCGTTGCGGCTTCCTGAATAATCGCTGAAGGATGGATCAGTACCGGTGATGTAAATGGGTGTTTTATTTTATTTTTAACCATTCGCTTCACCTGTGGATCTCCAATAGCAAAAATAATTTCCATGCCGGCCCCGATATCATGGACACCACCAAGAACAGGAATGCCTTTGACGAGAGAGTTTTTTGGTTTGCTGTCATCAAAGAATCCTTTCACTTCCCATTCGGACGAAGCGCGCACCAGCGAAAGGATTTCGCGACCGAGTCCGCCGGCCCCAAAAATGAAAAGAGGTCTTCTCATAGGAGTTCGGCGGCTGGTTGATATTTTACAATACGACCCGGATTTCCGACCACCACGGCGAAGTCCGGAACATCACTGATGATTACCGCACCTGCGCCGATAGTTGCCCACGCACCGATTTTTTTACCTGGGATCACCACTGCACCGGCCCCAACGAATGTACCCTCGCCGATGGAAACTGTTCCGCAGATTACCGTTCCCGGCGCAATATGCACGAACTCGCCAATGTTACAGTCGTGGTCTACTTGTGCACCGGTATTGACAATGACGTGGTTACCGATTCGTGTCTGGGCCTGAACAATCGCTCCGTGCAGGATCATGTTGCCGGTACCCAGGACACATCGGGGTGACACCGTAGCCGTACCGTGAATGACGTTGGTAAAAGAATGCGCCGACCGCAGGGCTACCTTTCGGCGAATGGCGTTATCGCCGATAGCAATAATGGCCCGCGCTTCGGGTTCGAAACCGGGTTGATAGATTCCTTTTTGAGGGACACCGAACAAATCGCCGGAGTATTTAGGATCGAAGATGGCCAGAACTTCTTTTCCTGATTCCAACAGGCTGTCGAGCACCACCCGCGCATGTTCCCCACCGCCTTGCAGTATGATCCGTTCTTTAGTCATAAGCCTAAAAATAGTAATTACTTATGTTCCGCCGTAACGGGTCTTATATTTCTAATGGTCATTGCACCGGTTTTTGTGCTGTTTTCTTCTGGTAATAGTACGCCGGGATCAGTAACAGTAACAGGGTGGGGTTCAGGATGAGGCGGTGAAGATAGGATATCATCGGACCATTATACCCCGGGTAATAAATCTTCAGGATGAAGTAAGGGATTAAGAAAAGAATCACACCGGCGAGTTGCACCCACAGTGCAAAGACTACGTATTTTTTTTCAGTGAAGAGGGCATAAATCAGCCCGATCATAAAGGCATCATTGAGCAGGAAACGGATGGTGCGGTTGATGAGGAATTTATTGATACCGGAAAGCTCCGGATTAATGGCGCCGGCTGGATCGAGTTTTTGAAAAAGGTAGACGAGCACTAATCCCGCTATGCAGGCCAGGCCGATGATACATCGGTTAAGCTGCCTCTTCATGCTTTGAATTTACGCGGGAATAGCGTTTCACCCACCACACCCATAGTACAAAGATCACGACGTAAAGAATCGCCGTGAAGAAATACTTATGCGTGAAGTACATCGCATCCGGCATGTATTCCGCAACAAAAAACAGTAGCGATATCCTGGCGAGGTTCATCAGATGAATGATCAGGAGGCCAACCGGAATAAACCAGATCAACGTTTTAGAGACGGGGCCGAATGCAAAAAGGAAGGCCACGAAAATGATCATTGTGTTGAGTCCGTTACAACCTTCGTAAACCGAAAGCTTGGCTTTCCCAAGGTATATCAGATCTGTTGTTGGTTTCTGCTGGCGATCCTGCACGTTAACATGGTATCCACAAGTATTAAGTACAAAGGCAGTTTGTTCAGTGACCACATGGGTGACAGGATCAGGCCGCGGCTCGTACGAAGTGATATACAGGCCATACAGAATGTTTCCTGCCAGATAGATGCCGACAAATTTGACGAGAAATAGAATGGTTGGCCTGAACTCTGCAAACGACATACTTTAAATTTCAAATTCTATTTCTGATTTCAGATTCGCCCCTTTCAGGGTCCGATTAGCGTTGGCGTCGGTACCAGCATTGAACCTTGAACCTACCCCTTACCCATCATTCCCTTAACAACCTCACAAACACGTTCCAAATCCTCAGTTTTCAGATTCGAGCCCGAAGGCAGACAAAGGCCATCCTCAAAAAGCTTTTCGGAAACTCCGTTGGTATAAGCTGCCGCATCTTCGAATACAGGTTGCCGGTGCATTGGTTTCCAGAGGGGCCGGCTTTCAATGTTTTTCCGGTCCAAAGCTATCCGAACATCTTCGCGTTTAACCCCGCTCATCTTTTCGTCTATCAATACCGTTGTAAGCCATCGGTTGGCGTAGCAATTGTCCGGCTCTTTTAAAAAGGTGATTCCTGGAATGCTGCTCAACTCGCGCTCGTAGTAAGCGAAGTTTTCACGGCGACGGCGCACCCAGTCATCGAGTACCATCAGTTGACCGCGCCCGATACCGGCAGCGACATTGCTCAGCCGGTAGTTATATCCGATTGCTGAGTGTTGATAGTGCGGCGCCGGATCGCGTGCCTGCGTGGAAAGGTATCGCGCCCGCTCAAGGAAGGTGGCGTCCTGCGCGATCAGCGCCCCACCACCCGAAGTAGTGATGATTTTATTGCCATTAAAAGAGAATACGCCCATCAGTCCAAACGTACCGGTTAGACGCTCGTTATAACGTGAGCCCAATGCCTCAGCTGCGTCTTCAATCAGCGGAATTTCGTAATGGTTGCACACCGCGAGAATCTCGTCGATTTTCGCAGGCATTCCGTAAAGGTGGACCAGAATAACGGCTTTCGGCTTCTTTCCCGTCTTCCGAAGCCGGTCTTCAATCGCCTCGCCAAGTAGCTTCGGATCCATATTCCAGGTTTCGGATTCAGAATCTACGAACACTGGCTCAGCGCCCTGATAAACGATGGGATTGCACGATGCCGAAAAGGTGAATGAGGAACATATCACTTCGTCGCCCCGCTGAATACCCAACAGGATGAGTGCCAGATGAATGGCTGCTGTCCCGGATGACAATACCGCGCAATCACTCGTATTGCAGTACGTCGCCAACTCCTTTTCAAAATGCGTCAGATGCGGTCCTACCGGTGATATCCAGTTAGTGTCGAAGGCCTCCTGCACAAACTTTATCTCCTTTCCTCCCATATGGGGGGATGAGAGCCAGATTTTTGCTTCCATCAAGGTTGAAAAATACCCGTTTTGTTTTCGCCCGCAAAGAAACGACGCCACAAACTGGAAAGCAAGTCCGGGCTGCACCCAAGCCATTCGCGCTCCGGCCGGGGTTGAGGGTCTCTGTGTATTTTTTTTAAGTCAGGATTTTACTGACAGATACTTCCAGCTTCGAAGCGAACTTGATTCCTGTTAAGCGACCCCCTTGGAAGCGAAGCCCCCTGACAAACTACTAATATGAAAAAACTGATTCTATTCTTCGTAATTGCTCCATTGATAACTACCGCGCAATCGTTCCACGTGTCGATTAAAGCGGAACAGACGGTAAAAGGCCCCTATTACGAACTCGGGTTGAGCTATGAACTGAGCAATAACTTCGCTTTTGGCGCCTTTTATCAACGTAACGAACTGAGTTTCAGTAATGATGGCGTCGCGGATTTTGCTCCGTTATACGGTCTTGCACTTCATGCTCCGCTGTATACGGGCGAAAAGCTCATTTTCCGCGGTTTACTGCGTGGGGGGCTTGTGAGTGATCGGTTTTTTGTTGTGATCCCCGCGGTGGAAACGCGCTTGATGGTGCTGAGAAGAACGGGCATCACGATCACAACCGGCTACCGGCACGGCTATCCGAGTGCTGCCCTCGGCCTGGTGTACAAAATTACCGCCAAAGGGTGATGCGCTTTCAGGTACAATTGCTGCGGACCGCATTCGCTGCCAGCATCTGGTTCATCGCTTCCTGCGAAGAGAAAGCTGACCTCGCACGCGTATTCACTATTCCTGCAGGCGAGCATTATTCAACGCCGAGAATCGTGGAAACACTGCAATCAACCCGTCTCGAGTTTGATGCCATGTTTGACAAGTCAGCCATCTATATTCATGAACAATCCGGATTTCAGGACTCGAAAAACAAACTGCTTGGTTTTTCTGATTGCAATTCGCTTCACCATCAAAACAGCGCGCGATTCGTTTGGCAATGGTTCAACGACCGGATCGAGATCTTTGCCTATTGTTATGCAGATGGCGTTCGTACCGAAGCGTTTGTTGGCGTTGCCGAAATAGATCGTTTCCAGCGATATGCTATTGCGATTGAGCCGGACAGTTACCGATTTTCGTTTGAAGGGCATCCACCTGTGCGGATTTCGCGGGGTGCCACCTGCGATACCGGGGTATATTACAAATTATGGCCTTACTTCGGCGGCTCTGTGCCGGCACCCCATACGGTGCGGATACAGATTCGCGAACGATAAGAATTTCCTTTCGAGCCAGGAACCCGGAGTTGGTACTCATCCGTTTCCTGATTTTTTATTATCAGGGTTTTCCTGACAGGGATTTCACTATTGCGGCTAAACTTTGTAAAAATACGATGGCCCGCTTCCCCTGTACCGTGTGTATCCTTCTGATTCTGATTTGTTGTTTCGATACAATAGCTCAGCCGAAGTCCTATTTTAGGTCGCGAAAACGCTCGCCTGAATTCTACCTCGGGCCGGAGATTATGAAGGTTAGCCATACCCTTACGCTCCAGAGCGACATCCCGGAACTTGGGAACCAAAAAATCGGGCAGACAGGGATCATGGCAGGTGCGATGGCCGGTCACCGAATCATCCGCCTGAAACTCAGAAAAGGATTGCTTCAAACTGATGCAAGTGCAGCACAAAAGCTTCGAACAACGCTGACAGGAGGAATGATTACGTTTTTCCCGCTTCAGGTGATATCAAAGCGGTTTCGGTTGATCGAACCCTACGCCGTAATAGGTGTTACCCGGGCGAAATATGACTTCTTCGGAAACTACGTTCCTCTGGTCCCCCCCGCAGTTCCGGTGTCGCCGCCTGAGTCCGATTGTGTTTGCACGTGTTGTCCGGGGCAGGCACTTCCCACTGATCCTGATGCTGTAGCAAGGGAACCGATCGGTGATCCATTGGAGGAATCGGAGCGTTTACCCGAGGGGACGCGTCTCGGCGATATTTCCACACGAAATTTGAACGCCGGTTTCGGCATTGAAACGCACATTCAGGTCAAACGAGTTTTCATTCACGTTTTCGCCGAAGCTAACTATCTCGTCCCGGGTCGGATCAGCGAGAATAACGTTGCATTCGCCGGAACATCGGTGAGCGGACCTGTAGAATTCCGGGTTGGATTATCTGCCGGAATCAGCAAGTAAGTGCCCGATTAAAGACCAATTACCGAAAAAACTACATAGGGAGATATTAGTGCATTTCCTTAACCAAATTTGCACCTTAAATCCCCCTATGGTTTAATACCATGGAATTCTCTGAAGACTATAAAGACCTGCCTGGAACTGCATCAAACCAGAAGCTCGACCTTCGCGCTGCCCGGATCGTCGTAATATTCCTTGCTTTCAGTATACTATGGTTATTTGTCTCTGATTACATTGTAGATACCAGTCTGGTCGCAACATCGTGGGGAACCAGCGTGGATCTCGGAACCGTAAAGGCGCTGTTTTATTTCATGGTGACGGCCGCTTTTATCTACCTCGGGATAAGCCGTTTCCAAAGCCGGATCGAAAAAACGGACTTTCAAAAAGTTTTGTATTTCAACGAGTGTCTGTATCCTATCTTCATTCTTGATCGCCAAAAACTTACCATTCTTGATGCAAATCCCGCCGCCACGAAGCTGTATGGTTTCGCCAGGCGTGATCTCCAGACAAAATCGCTACAGTTCTTCCAAACCGAACCTGTCGTACCTCTTGTGAATGGTAAACAGCAAGTGAACCACAGGAACAAATGGAACAGCTCATTCAAAGCAGTGGTATACTGGCAGACGGTTGAAGTGGGGGGGATTGAGGTTTATTGTCTTCATGTTCTGACTTTTCTGAGTTACATACCTGATGGTGCAGTCAACCTGGCGTGGGAGGCCAATGAAAAGCTTTTATTGCAAAAAATGGCTCGTCTGGAAGAGTGTGTCCGGAGAATGGCCTTGCAGATAAAAGACACTGATGAGACAAGCGCTGAATTGAAAGAGCAGAGTGTGCGGTTTGAAGAGGCAGGCCGGATGATGGCCGAAAGAGCACATAACGCAGCTATCGAAAAAGCTTCCGATCTCAATGACCTGATTGAATCGCTGGATGAAATCGTATGGAGTTTCAATGTTCAGGAAATGCGCTTCGAGTTCCTGAGCAGTTCTATAGAGCGTGTGTTCGACATCAGGAAAGATGAATTTCTGGCCAAACCGGACTGGTGGGAGTCGTGTATTCATCCCCTTGATAAACATGTTATCGCCGAACGTCGTAAGGCCGTTGCCAACGAAACCAGGGCAGATTTTCAGTTCAGGATTATCACCGGCCGTGGGCAGATTCGTTGGATTTCGGAACAATTAAAGATGGTTCGGGACGAACGCGGCAATCTGCTCAAAGTAAAAGGCGTCTCTAGTGACATTTCTTACCGCAAGAGCAATGAGGAAAAGCAACGGCGGCGGCAGGCAATCCTTGACAGTATTTTTGATAATTCGCAGGAAGATTTTCTCGTCCTGAATACAGAGGGCGCCATACTCATGTTCAACCGCCGCGCGGAAAGACACAGCGCTATTTTTTGTACATCTCCTGAAGCGGGTAAGAATTTTTTTCAAACGTTCTCCGGCGGTCAGCAACTCGTGGCTGAAAACAGATTTAGGCAAGCGCTGGAAATGAAAATAGCCATATCTGAGGAGATGAAATGCCTACTCGCCTCGGGAGAAACCATGTGGTATAACTATTCCTTCGTGCCCGTGCTGGATGAATCCGGGGCGGTACAAACGCTATGCTTTCACGGTCGTGATATAACCCAATCGAAGGGAATGGAGGATGCACTTCGCATGACAAAAAAAAATGTGGAGGCCCTCATCAACAACACTGCTGATTGGCTCTGGTCGGTGGATACCAACGGACGACTTACGACTTTCAATGAGTCGCTGAGTAATTTTGTGCAGGAAGAGCAAGGCATTTCTATTGAGTTGAAAACACATCTCGACCCATGTGGCCCTTTTGATGAAAAGTGGGAGCGTAACGTCCAACTTGGCCTGCAGGGTCAGCGAATTCTTACATCCGGCTATTATAAAAATGCAGCTGGGGAAATTCGGTATTATGAAGCAGCCATCAATCCCATACAGGAACAAGGTTTAGTCGTTGGCACTGCCTGTCTGTTGCGCGATATTACGCCAAACCGGATAATGATGCAAAAGAGTATTGAGCTCAACCGGCGCTTCCGGCTATTGTCGAAAGCAACGAACGATGCGGTCTGGGAATGGAAAAAAGAAAATAACCTGATCACTTGGAACCGTGCCATTTCTACGGTGTTTGGCTTCAAACCTGGCGACGTGCCGGATTTTTGGTCGATGATGAAGCTCGTTCACCCCGACGACCGCCAGTCGTTTACTGACGATCTGACTTGCAGGGTGGAAGCAGGCGAACGAGTATCGTCTAGCCGAATTCGTTTTTGCAGTGCCGACGGCTCATACAGACACGTGCTTTGCCGGAGTTACATACATTATTTGAAAGGCGACCCCGAAATTATTGTGGGTTCGCTGCAAGACATCACACGACTCGTGGAAGCGGAGTCTGCTGAACGCATGGGTAATGAACGGTACCAACTCGCCTCCCGCGCCACCGGAGATGCAATCTATGACCATGACCTTGTCACTGATAACGTATGCTGGAGCGATGGCTATCGGGATCTGTTTTATTATGACGATAACAACGAATCAGGCCAGCAATGGCTAAACAAGATTCATCCGGAAGATCGCGACGATGTTTGGGCTTCGCTTAAAGCGGTGTTCGATTCGGGCGAGGCCACAAGCTGGCGCAGCGAGTATCGTCTTCAACGCAATAACGGAGCATATGCCCACGTACTCGACCGCGGATTCCTGTTGCGGAATGAGCACGGCAAAGCCTTGAGGCTGATTGGCGCGGTGATGGACCAGACTGAGAAAATGATGTACATCGCGGAGATTCGCAGGCTGTCGACAGTGGCAAGCCGGACTAACAGCATGGTGTTAATCTGCCGGGATGACTTCTCCATTGAATGGGCCAACCAGTCGTTTCTTCAAAATCTTGGTACAACTCTACAGGACGTTTCCGACAAGCCCTGTCAATCGTTTTTCGCGAAACGCCTGGCCAATCCGTTCGCGTTCGACAAGATCAAGAACCTTTTGTGCTCCGGCCAAAATGCAAAGGAAGAACTGGGGATAAGAGACGCGGCAGGAATAGTAACGTGGTGGCGGATAGATGGCTCACCAACGCAGACAGACGCGGGCCAGGAACGACAGTTCATTATGATTTTTTCTGATGTCTCGGAGCAAAAGGCATACGAGAGCAAAATCCTGAACGTCGCCCGTGAGCTGGCAAACCTCATTGAACGCGCCAATGCCGTAATATTTGGTGTAGATCGGAACGGATACGTCAACGAGTGGAACGAAGTCACTGCAGCTGTAACTGGCTATACAAAAAATGAGGCGCTTGGCCGCAAGCTTCCCGAATTTATCTCCGGGCTGGATTCTGATCATCAGATCGTTAATGATCTGCGGCAAGGCAGATCCGTGGCTAATGTCGAACTCGTCCTCCCTGCAAAAAGCGGTAAGCAGGTTATGCTGTTGCTCAACGCTACACCCAGGCGGGATACGAATGGAGTAGTGACCGGTGCATTAATCGTCGGTCAGGATGTTACCGAGCTCGTAGAGTATCGAACGGAACTCGAGCGAAAGGTAGAAGAGCGCACGCGCGAGCTGAATGAAGCCCTGCAGCAACAAATTGAACTGGTGAATATGAAACGACGCTTCGTATCCGTCGCGTCGCACGAGTTCCGTACGCCATTGTCAACTATCAATTTTTCAGCCACATATCTCCGCCGCTATAAGAAAAAGATAGGCGAAGCTGAAACGGAACAAAAACTTGCCACCATTCAGCAACAGGTAAAACACATGAGCTATTTGCTGGAAGATGTGCTCACCATAAGCAAGAACGAGTCAAATAAGATTAAAGTAAACCTGATTCCGGTCGATGTAATCCTTCTGCTCGACACCATCTCGCAAGAAGTCGTTGAAGCTCATGGTCGAACGCACTCTGTCAGGATTCTTTCAAAAGCCGGGAAAGAGCTCTCGATGCCAGGTGACTCGAATTTGTTGCGAAATATTTTTGTTAACATCATCAATAATGCGGTTAAATTCTCGCCCGGCAAACCCGAGGTTATGATCTCAATCGAGATCATCGATCAGCAGGTAGTTATTAATGTGCGTGACAACGGCATTGGAATCCCGCCGGAAGACCTGCGAAACATCTTTGATGCCTTCCATCGCGGCACGAACACGGCGGGTATCGAGGGGACTGGCCTCGGATTGAATATCGTAAAAAGGGCGGTAGAGCTGATGTCGGGTACCATCAGTGTTAAGAGTGAGCCTGGTCAGGGGTCGACGTTTACTATTATATTGCCTCTATTTCCATGAAAAAACGCTTACTTATCGTTGAGGATACCCAGGTCCTGGCCGAGAATATCGCCGACCTTTTCCGGATGGAGGGATATGAAGTCGACATATCGGAAAACGGTCTACAGGGCCTCCACCAGATTCAACAGAATGCTTACGACGTGGTGATAACAGATTTGATTATGCCCGTTATGGGGGGAGAGGCGATGGTAAACGAAATCCGCATTAACGCAACTCACATGCCGATCGTGGTACTTACCGCCCGGCATCTTGATGAGGTGCAACATGAGCACCTTCGCGCTGCCGGCGTCGATGCGATCTTGAATAAAACAGTTGAAATAGACGTGTTGTTGGATGTTGTATTAAAACTTGCCGAAAGAAACGATGAATGAAAAAATCAGAATACTGCTGGTAGACGACCACGCCCTCGTACGAGAAGGAGTGAAGGCCATGCTTGCAGGCGACGAAATGGAAGTTGTCGGATCTGTTAGCTCCGGCGAAGAAGCAGTTAATAAAGTTCAGGAGTTGTTTCCCGACGTGGTGTTGATGGACATCATGTTGAAAGGAATGAATGGAATCGAGGCCACTCGCTGGATTCGCGAACAGCACAGTCAGGTGAAGGTGATCCTTTTGTCCATGGAAATCAAAAAAGAATTTCTGGCGATGGGGATCCAATGTGGTATCTCCGGTTATCTCCATAAAGATGTAAGCGGCGACGTACTGAGAGAGGCGATCCGTCAGGTTGCACAGGGAGGAAAGTATTTCAATGATGCGATTACCAATCTCGTATTCGAGGATTTTTATCACAAGACAAAGGTCACTACGCGCTCTTCCGTCAAGCTTCCGGCATTCACACCGTTAACCCGTCGCGAAGAGGATGTACTGGCGGAAGTGGCGCAGGGGCTCAGCAACCGCGAGGTGGCTGAGAAACTTTTTATTAGCATTAAGACCGTCGAGACTCACAAGGCACATATTCTGGAAAAACTGGGATTGAGAAACACAGCCGAATTGGTGAAATATGCTATAAAACACAAGCTGGTGCCGCTGTAGTTCAATCCAGACGAAGGTTTTATTCTGCCCGGCTACCGTGTTATATCAATGTAATTTATTGGCGAATACTTCGTTTTAACGAACAATCCGGTCGTGGTTTTACTTTTTTTTCCCAACCTTGTATCCGGTCAAATTGAATGAATTATATTTGTCTCTTGTGAGCGGCTCGTAATTCAGAGAGAATCGTGAAAGATCGCTTCAGAAAACCGAACAAATGACCCCAAGTTGCTAACCCGGGTATTAAACCGCCTTACTATTCTTCCGCGATGGGTGATCATTCTGATTGACTTATCGCTGATTCTTTTTTCCGTTTCCCTGGCTTTCCTGCTAAGATTTAACTTCAGCATTGAACTGACGCTGGCATACAAGCCCTTCTTTGGGATCGCGCTGGTCCTTTTTGTGTCACTGGTCTCAACGCTGATCACCAAAAGTTATGCTGGAATTGTTCGCTACACCGGCATTCAGGACGGAATTCGAATTATTCGTACGGAACTTCTTAGCCTGGCCTTGCTGCTGATCGGAAACCTGATCTACTTCTATAACTTCGAACAAAACGCGCTTCCGTATTCGGTAATTTTTATATCGTTCTTCATTTCGTCTCTGCTTCTTTATCAGTATCGTTTGCTGGTGAAGAATGTGTTTTCGTATTATAAGGCAGATCGTGTTGCACGTATGCCAGTTTTGATTTTCGGTGCGGGCGTAGCCGGATTCCTTACGAAACAGGCGGTTGAGGCCGACCTGAGTAATCAATATCAGTTGGTCGGTTTCCTTGATGACAGCGCCCGCAAGACCCGCAAGGAAATTAATGGATCCCGAATCTATAACTACGCTCAGCTGCCCTTCCTTGTGAAGAAGTTCAAGGTTAAGAAGATTATTATTGCAGTAAAGAACCTGTCGGTTGAACGTAAAAATGAAATCGTTGACGACGCCCTCAAGTCCGGCGTACGTGTGGGCTATGTCCCATCTTTCGAGAAGTGGCTGCGAAATGACTTCGACGTCGAACAAATCAAGGATATCAACATCGAAGATCTGCTAGGCCGGGAAGTTATTCAGTTGAATAATGATCTGATAGAGGAAGAAGTATTCAACCGCGTCGTGTGTATCACGGGGGGCGCCGGGTCCATCGGCTCTGAACTGGCGCGGCAGGTGTTGAGTTACAAACCCAAAGTGCTGGTGCTTGTTGACCAGGCAGAGTCACCCCTCTACGACATCGAGCGGGAATTGCGTGAAAAGAATGCGCACACCCGCATCTACATTTTCATTGCTGACGTTTGCAACCGCGAAAGGATGCGGAATATCTTTCGTGAGTTCCGGCCCGATACCGTTTTTCATGCGGCAGCCTACAAGCATGTGCCCATGATGGAAAGCAATCCGTCCGAAGCAATAAGCGTAAATATATTCGGAACACGCACGCTGGCCGATCTCGCCGTTGAAATGAAGGTGAAGAAATTTGTCATGATCTCGACTGACAAGGCGGTAAATCCTACCAATGTTATGGGATGCACCAAGCGTATCGCCGAAATCTATGTGCAATCTCTCAACCAGCACATGGAACGACTGGCTCTACAGGGAACGTCGTTCATTACCACGCGTTTCGGCAACGTATTGGGTTCGAATGGTTCTGTTATTCCCATCTTCCGCGAACAAATCCGCAAAGGTGGTCCTCTTACTGTGACCCATCCGGAGATTACCCGCTACTTTATGACCATCCCCGAAGCCTGCGAACTCGTTCTCGAGGCTGGTGTAATGGGTCAGGGAGGAGAGATTTTTATTTTTGATATGGGCAAACCAGTCAAGGTGTATGATCTCGCCAAACGAATGATTCTGCTTTCCGGTAAGACCGTTGGTAAGGATATCGACATCGTATTTACCGGACTTCGCGACGGCGAGAAACTATATGAAGAGCTGTTAAACAACAGCGAAAATACTATTCCGACACATCACGAAAAGATCCTGAAAGCAAAGGTATCTGAATACCTTTATACGGATATCGTCCGCTACCTCGACCTCCTGGGCGATTTGATCCACGATCGCAACGAACTGAAGATGGTGGCTCTTATGAAGGAAATCGTGCCCGAGTACAAAAGCAACTACTCAAAATTCGAAGTCCTCGACGTACCAGGGTCGCTTCAATAATTTCGGATTTAAGATTTCAGGTTTCAGAGTATTTGAGATTTCGATTTGTTCGAATGGCAGGTTTCATTCCAAAGGCTGACTTTCCATTCACCGCGCTTTCAGCTTTGCATCCTTGCGGATGAACTCGAACGGCTTCGCCGGCTGATACTTGCCTGAAATCCAGAAATTTTCTACATTCGTCCCGGATCGCTGATCGCCCCGTGCGTCGCATCCACGTTGTGAGTTATTAAAATTAAAAAGTATGTTCTGCAGGAAAGCGCTCTTTCTTGCTGGATTAACGTTGTGTGTCAGCTTTGAATGCATTGGTCAGGTCGTTACTTCAGCACAAAATGGTTATTGGCATGAACCCTCCACCTGGAGCGGTGGAACAGTGCCGTCATTGTCAAATTGTTCGTATGTGCGTGTAGCCCATCCGGTTCAGATCTCAACTGCCGTCGAAGCGCCGTCAATCGAGATTATAAGCAGACTTGAGATTGAATCATCAGGTGAACTGGATATTGTTCCACCGGAAGGAGGAGGTGAGATACGGGTGCTGGAAGGCGGCCTGTTTCTGATTGGCGGCACACTAGTCGGAAACGATTTGGTATCGTATTATGCGTCGCCGGCAAGTATTCAATTCGGTGACGGAAGTCGTTTCAATTACCGCGGCGCGTCACGCGGGTTCATCCCCATAGCGTCATGGCATCCGAACTCCACACTTATTGTCAACGGCTTTTCCGGAAGCGGGTACATCGCCATTGCCTATAGCGATAGCTGGAAGCAGGAATTTGGTAATGTTATCTGGGACTGTCCATCGCAAATTTCTTTTGTCGATCTCAATGGCTATTTAAGAAACATCAGAGGTGACCTGGTCGTACGAAATACCAACAATCAAACCCTGCGGTTATCCACCACGCAGAAGCCGGTGATTCATATTGGTGGTGATTTTCGTATTGAGGGGCCGTCGGAGGTGTGGGTTACTACAGTCAGTGATTCGACACGTGTTCACGTGGGGGGTGATTTCGAATATTATTCTACATCGAGCGGTCCGAGTTATTTTACCACGCGCGGACGATGCTACTTCGAGGTGGGGGGGGCGTTTCGCGTCGACGCAACGGGGCCCCTGCGGATCTGCTCCGGAAGCGCAGACAGCACTGGCGTGAGGAAGACAACCTTTGTTCTTCATAGAGGAATGTCCGTCAGCCGCGGCGCTTTCATCGCACCGTTTCCGGGTAGCGGGATACTGATTTTTACCGGGAATGACGTGCAGGATGTAAGCACTATAACGGGAGCTTTTTCAGGCAACTTAGATTTTTATGTGAATACGGAGGCAGTTGTGGACTTTAACCAAAGCGAGATTTCCACACAGGGGATGTTGCGTGTCCGGGGGCATGTAAGAGTTGGTTCTTCGGATCCCGTCGGCGCGCTGCAGAAAGGTGGCGGAGGTAATTTCCAAACGACGAGTGCCATCGTTTTTTATCCTGGTTCTACATTGGAGTACGATGGTTCCGCAGCGCAGTTCGTTAGCAGTAGTAGTCCGTCACACAGTGGTGTGAACGTCATTATGAATAATCCTCATGGCGTTAGTCTGCTCGGAGATCTGATTGTGGATAACCTTACCGTTGCAAGCGGAACAGTCGACTTGAATCTCAACGCTGTGAAATTAGATGGTGATCTTACAACGACGGGTTCATCGGTGAGTAATGGTGATGTTGTACTGACGGGTGAAAAGAATACTCTCCTCTATCCTGGCAACTCCACCATTCGGGACCTGATCCTTGAAAAAAAAGCCGGCACTGAAGTCGGCATTCTTGCACCACTATCGGTTCGCAGGACGGTGTCTGTTCTCAACCAGGGAATCACATTAAAGAGCAATGGACATCTTACATTGGTTTCTTCAGGTGATGATGCAGGTGCCACCGCCCGAGTAGGGCCGATACCTTCCGGCAGTTTAATTGAAGGCGATGTGACAGTACAGCGGTTCATGAGCGGCGAAGGAAGGTTATATCGGTACATCTCATCACCCGTTGAATGGGCTTCCGTAGCATCGTTGCAGGATGACTTTGCTGTCACCGGCCCGTTCCTCGATCCATCGTCAGGCCCCGGCATAGATCCGGCATCGCCATCCCTTTATTATTACCTCGGTGGATGGCAACCATTTCCCAACTCTGGCTATGCTGCTGACAACAGGCTTCAACCCGGACGTGGATACGCCGCCTTCGTACGCGGAAATACGACACCCGTGTTGCTGGATTTTACGGGGCGTCTCAATCAAGGTTCGATTCCGCTTGCTGTGTCTTACGATCAATCGGATCAGGAACATTTAGGTTGGAGTCTCGTCGGGAACCCTTATGCATCGGAAGTTGACTGGGGCAACACAGCAGCATGGACTCGTTCCGCTAATATGGGACTCGTCTTCGCGATCCGCGACAATGGAGAGGGTCGGTTTCGGTATTCCGATGGCGAGGTTGGCGACGCGAATGGCGGACTGATCGCATCAGGTCAGGCGTTTTGGGTTCATGCCAATTCTGAGAACCCGGAACTTATCGTGCATGAGGAAGCGAAAACCAGTTCGGATGCCGCATTTTTTCGCGCGAAGAGAGAAGCTGATTATATCCGGATTCGGCTGGAAGGAAAAGGTAGCCGCGATGAGGTACATATTCGGAAAAGGGTAGGAGCGAGCCGGGAAGTTGATCCGGCGGACGCGATCAAGCGATGGAACGATCGGTTAACCTTTTCAGTCCTTTCAGCCGATGCTGTCCCGCTAGCGTTATCCGCGGTTGATTTCGTGTCATGTGAGGAGACTTACCGGCTGCGAATGACCTATCCTCCCGAAAACAACGATGCGCCGGCGTCGTTACCGTTGGGTTCTTATACAATTTACACGGAGGCCTTTGGACTTTTCGGCAGTGCCGACATTTTATTGGTCGATGCGTTTACCGGCGACACCCTCAAAGCAGATTCGCATAGCTTTACCGTTGGCAACGATCCGGCATCCGCTGCGATGGATCGGTTTACCCTGGTGGTAAGGTCCCGGCCACCGGAAGAGGTCACTTTTCATGTTGATGATCTCGCGTGTGGGGATTCCGTGGCAACTGTCCGGTTAAAGGGAGGAGCGTTACACCGTGGACACGTTGTTGTTTTGGCCGGTGACCATGAATACGTTTTTGATGATTTCGGAAAAGCCACAATCCCACTGCGCGTGTTGGAGAACAATCCAAACCCCGTCTCGGCAGTGGCGCGAAACATCTGTCAACAGATTCCTCTGGGCGAGATGACCATCAATCCATTGCCTTTGCCGGAAGCGCCGGTGATCCATACTCAGTCCCGATGCGGACCAGGCCCGGTGTTGCTTTCTGTGCAAAATGCATTACCTGACACCCGCTGGTTCTGGTATGACGACGCTGAACAACAAGTTTGCGTATTCTTATCCGATACTCAGGAGTTCCATACACCCGACCTGCAAAAATCAAAAACATATTACGCTGTAGCGGAAAACGAATTAGGCTGTCGCAGTCAGGCGATTCCGGCAAAAGCCATTGTAATTCCAGCGGATACCTTTTATGTATGGGAAGATCGTGGATTACTTTATTCATCGGTATCAGACACTGAATGGCACGGTCAAGGCAAGTGGCTTCACACCGGAATATCATTCGAACCCTCTGAATCTGGAGTTTACACCGCGCTTGTCCGTATGTCTGAATGTGTTTTCGAGAAGTCTATAACCTTTGGCGAGATGCGGCTGGTAGAATTTTTCCCGGTTCCATTTAACAATTTGGTGAACGTTGTTTCAGGTCAGACTATACAGAGACTCGAGGTTCACGACATATTTGGGAAAGCAATGTTGAATCTGCGACCTATGAGAAACGCTTACACAATTGAAACAAGTAATTGGCCTGGCGGTATATATTTAGTAAGCGTTGAGGTGAACGATTCGATACTCGTTCGACGGAAAATTGTAAAACGATAGCGTTTATCGTTTCCGGAAGATTGCCCTGCGCTTGTGTGTATACAACTTGCGTTGTGATTGATTGAAGATTTCGCGGGGGAAATAGTATTGAACACTGATGTTAAGAATGAAATAACCGTCGTTGTTCTCGGGGTTGCCACGGACTCCTTTTTCATGAGGAGGGAAGGGCTGCGTATCGATTTCAGGTCGGCGATCCGCCAGTCGGACACGGATAGAGGTTGGATCGCCCCCAAGTTGGTCAATGGGCAGATACCGTCTGCGGCTCACGTCGTCGAGATAATCTGTGAATGTGAACCGGTAGCCACCTTCGATGAGAATATTAAAATAGGGGCTGATAAAGATCCTTCCGCCCAAACCTATCGGAATCACTGGCTGAATCCGGCTGTAGGCCACATTCTCAGTCATGTATTTCCGGAGCGCGTATTTTTCGCCATCAAGTTCTGTCTTCGGGTTGAAATAAAGTAAGCCGATCCCGGTGAACGCGTGAATATTAAACCTTGGACGCTCATAATACCGGAGCGTCATCGGCATCAGACTCACTGCGCCAGTTACGGCAAATTCTATGTTTCCGCTTTGAAAATGAAGATTCCGCTCATTCCGGTCGTCATCGGCTTGCGCGTCATCGCCCTTGGTCTGAAACCACGTCAGCTGAGTCCGCCCGCTTATGCGCTCATTAAAAAAGTATTCTGCACCAATGGTGACATTTGGCTTAATGATCCCGATCTCGCCAGGGTTGACCAGATCGCCCTTATAGTAAGCGATTCCTGAACCGAGGTTTAAAAGCAGGTTTCGCGGCCTTCTGATGTTATAAAAGCTTTGGGCATCCGCCACGTACGACACACAAACGCAAACCAAAGCAACTATTAGAACTTTCCTGGCCATTCTTACGCAAACAAATTTTTGTCAATATATACAAATGATTCCGAAAAGGGAATCACCGTCAGGCCAATACTTCCTTTACTTTTTCAGCAGCGTCCTTCAATAAAATCGCGGATTTCACCTTTAACCCTGATTCTTCGATGATTCTGGCGCCTTCTTCTGCGTTTGTACCCTGCAGACGTACGATGATCGGAACCCGGATATCACCGATCTTTTTGTAGGCTTCCACCACTCCATTGGCCACCCGATCACAACGAACTATCCCACCGAATATGTTGATAAGAATGGCTTTTACGTTAGGATCCTTCAGAATGATCCGGAAACCAGCTTCTACCGTAGTGGCATTCGCTCCACCACCCACGTCGAGGAAGTTCGCCGGCTCGCCACCCGACAGTTTGATGATGTCCATAGTGGCCATTGCCAGACCAGCGCCATTTACCATACACCCGACGTTGCCGTCCAACTTCACGTAATTCAGGTCAGCTTTGCCGGCTTCAACCTCCAGGGGATCTTCTTCAGACAAGTCACGCAACTCCATCAGATCCTTATGACGATACAACGCGTTGTCGTCGAGGTTAACTTTCGAATCAACGGCGAGGATCCGGTTGTCGGAGGTTTTCAAAAGGGGATTGATCTCGAACATGGAAGCGTCGAGTCCGATATAAGCATTATAAAGGGAATGAATGAACTTGACGCCTTCCTTGAACGCGTTACCTTCCCAGCCCAGAGCAAACGCGACTTTGCGCGCCTGAAAGGGTTGTAGCCCAATAGTGGGATCAATCCATTCTTTTATGATTTTTTCAGGAGTGGCTTCAGCGACTTCTTCGATGTTCACGCCTCCTTCAACCGATGCCATTATAACCGGGGTTCCCGTTGCGCGGTCAAGCAGGATGCTCATGTAATATTCCTTGGGCTCGTTTTCGCCCGGATAATAAACGTCTTCTGCAATCAGAATCTTGTTGACCCGTTTCCCTTCAGGTCCTGTCTGATGCGTGACAAGAGTGCCACCAAGGATGGCTTTTGCCTTCTCCGGTACCTCGGCGAGACTTTTGGCCAGCACAACGCCCTTTGATCCGGTTTCTTTAACTACACCTTTACCACGGCCCCCGGCGTGAATCTGAGATTTTATCACAAACCATTTGGTTCCGGTTTCATTCTGAAGTTCCTTGGCTGCCGCGGAAGCTCCCTCAGGAGTGTTGGCCACAAGGCCGCGCTGCACAGCAACCCCGTATTTCTTGAGAATTTCTTTGCCCTGGTATTCGTGTATGTTCATGCAATTTTTGTTTTCGGGCGAAACTACTTTATTTACCGCTTTATTTCAAGGGTTAGGCGTGCTATCCTCAAATCTGAAATAATATAGAATCCGAAATCTGAAATTTGAAATCCAATCCGATGCTCCGTTCTTCCAACGTCACAAAAAGCTATGGCAAACTGAACGTCCTCAAAGGAATTGATATAGAAGTCCAAAAAGGGGAGGTCGTGGCCATCGTAGGGGCGTCCGGCGCGGGTAAGAGTACTTTGCTCCATATTCTCGGTACGCTTGATCGGCCTGATCAGGGAAAAGTGTATATGCATGACCGCGATGTATTCGCGCAATCCGGCCGTGAATTATCTTCCTTTCGGAACCAATCCATTGGATTCATCTTTCAATTTCACAACCTGCTACCTGAATTCAGCGCCCTTGAAAATGTGATGATCCCCGGACTGATTGCTAATGGCCAACGTGAATCGGATGTGAAAAAACGGGCTCTTGAATTGCTGCATTTATTAGGACTTGGGCAACGGACGGACCACAAACCCTCGGAGCTCTCCGGCGGAGAACAACAGCGTACCGCGGTTGCGCGTGCGCTGATCAACTCGCCAGACCTTATTCTGGCTGACGAACCTAGTGGAAACCTCGATTCAAAAAACGCGGTCGATTTGCATAATTTGTTCTTTCAGCTGAGAAAGGACTTTGGGCATACGTTCATCATCGTAACCCATAATCAGGAGTTGGCCACGATGGCCGACCGAAAAATAGAGCTTAAGGATGGTATTGTAGTACAACCAAATTCATAAAAAGCTAGTCACATTATTCAGGAAAGGGGCCGAAAAACTATTATTTTTGCACCCTTGTCATGAAAAAGGTTGCCTTTTATACACTCGGTTGCAAGCTGAATTACTCGGAAACGTCGACCATTTCCCGCATGTTTGAGGAGAAGGGTTACCGGAAGGTCGACTTTACCGACACGCCAGATATATTCATCATAAATACCTGCTCCGTTACCGAAAACGCCGATAAAAAGTGCCATAAGATAGTGCGCGAGGCGCGAAGCATTTCACCCGACGCGTATGTGACTATTATCGGTTGTTATGCTCAGCTGAAACCGCAGGAGATCGCGTCCATTCCAGGTGTTGATGCCGTCCTTGGGGCGGCGGAGAAATTCCGGCTCGTGGAACTGCTTGATGGCTTTGTTCGCGAACCCGCACCGCAGGTTATCGCTTCCGATATTGAGGCTGCAAACAAATTCAATACGTCCTATTCGATCAACGATCGTACCCGCACGTTCCTGAAGGTGCAAGACGGTTGTGATTACTCCTGTTCATTCTGTACGATCCCCCTGGCGCGGGGCGGAAGCCGCAGTGACAGCATTGCGAATATTCTGAAAACGGCACACGAGATCGCGGCAACCGATGTTAAAGAGATAGTGCTTACCGGAGTCAATACCGGTGACTTCGGGTTGCAGGACGGCGTACGAAAAGAACATTTCATCGACCTGGTCCGCGCGCTTGATGAAGTGAAAGGCATTGACCGGATCCGGATTTCTTCCATTGAACCGAATCTTCTTACGGATGATATCATTGAATTCGTAGCCACGTCTAAACGGTTTGTCCCTCATTTCCATATTCCGCTTCAGTCCGGCTCGAATAAAATACTGCGGATGATGCGACGCCGATATCAACGGGAGTTGTACGTCGATCGTGTGAACAAGATCAAATCACTGATGCCCCATTGTTGCATCGGCGTAGACGTGATCGTTGGGTTCCCGGGCGAAACCCGCGAAGATTTCCTGGAAACCTACGAGTTCCTTAATCAGCTCGATATTTCCTATCTGCATGTGTTCACGTATTCAGAGCGGGAAAATACAGTAGCCGCTACGATGGATGGATCGGTTCCGGGTAGTCAACGCGCGGATCGCTCAAAGATGCTCCATTCATTGTCCGATAAGAAACGAAGAAAATTCTATCAGGATAACCTGAGTACCGAGTCCGTAGTATTATTTGAAAACGACGTTGAAGGCGGCATGATGCATGGCTTTACCCAAAACTATATCCGTGTGTCGGCAAAGTACGATCCGGTGCTCATTAACGAATTGAAAACACTGAAACTCGTGTCGATAAATGAAAAGGGCCTCGTTGAAGCCGAAGACGTCAACGAGGAAATCCTTAGACATTAGACTTGGTTTGACTGTGCTTCTTTGCCTGAAGCATTATTCCGTTCGACATTAAACAGACATAAGGTAGCCCTCTATCCCTTCGATCTTCAGATCCAGTTCCCGGGTAACCTCGTCAAATTTCTCGCGCGACGGCAAATTGGTATTTACACTGATATAGTATTTTATCTTCGGCTCCGTGCCTGAAGGCCGCACCGATACCTTACTCCCATCCTCAAGGACGAATTGTAGAACATCTGATTTCGGAAAATCCAGAGAAGCTTCCTTGCCCGCAGTCAGATCTTTTTCGACAAGTGTCTTGTAATCGAGAAGTCTTACAACGCGGCTACCGTTTATTTCGGCAGGAGGGTTGTTCCGGAATTTTTCCATCAACGCTTTGATCTCCTGCTCACCCTGCTGGCCTTTCTTAACAACGTTGAGCAGACTTTCTTTATAGTATGCGAACTCTACGTACATGTCAATCAGCCAATCGTACATCGACTTGGCTTCGTCCTGGGCGCTTGCCGCCATCGCAGCAAAAAACGCACAAGCCGACACGGCATCTTTGTCGCGGACGAAGTCTCCGGCCATATATCCATAGCTCTCTTCACCTGCTGCGATGAACCGTTTCTTTCCCTCAAACTTACCCATCAGCTCAGCGATGTATTTAAATCCCGTAAGGGTGTTATAGCATTCGACACCCAATTGCTTCGCCATCAGGTCCACCAGTTCGGTGGTAACAATCGTTTTTGCGATGTAGGTGTTCTGTTTTTCTTTGATATTCTTCATGATGAAATACATCATCAGACTGAACGCCTGGTTTCCGTTCAGGAGAATAAATTCGCCATCTGAACGGCGAACTCCGATACCGACGCGATCGGTATCCGGATCGGTAGCCATCACCATTGTTGCGCCGAGGTCTTTCCCCTTCGCGATAACCATTTCCATAGCTGATTTCTCTTCGGGGTTCGGCGACTTCACCGTAGGGAAATTGCCATCGGCGACGGCTTGCTCTTCAACTACATGGATGTTGGTAAAACCAATTTGACGAAGGCATTCGGGAACCATCGTGATACCCGCACCATGAATGCTGGAATAAACCAGGGGAATGCTTTTGTGCCGCGCAATGACGTCGTGATTCGGAATGATTTTTTTTACTTCTTCATAGTACGCCTTTTCCACTTCGGGTCCGATGACGTGAATGTTTTCCGGAACCGGCTCAAACTTCACCTGTTCAAATGAAGTAATGGCATTTACTTCGGCGATGATGTTTTTGTCGTGGGGCGGAACAACCTGAGCGCCATCCGTCCAGTATGCTTTATAACCATTGTATTCCTTTGGATTGTGCGAAGCTGTTACTACAACGCCGGACTGACACTTGAGAAAGCGGATCGCAAACGAAAGGATAGGAGTGGGTCTGAGTTCAGCAAACATGTGAACTTCTATCCCGTTCGCGGAAAGCACATTGGCAACTGTTTCGGCAAAAAACCGGCTGTTATTCCGGCTGTCATGCGCGATCGCGACCTTAACCTTTGTGTCCGGAAAACTTTTGTTGAGGTAGTTCGCAAGTCCCTGGGTAGCAACACCTACCGTGTACTTATTCATGCAATTTGTTCCGGCGCCCATCACTCCGCGCAAACCGCCCGTGCCAAATTCAAGATCCTTATAAAAGTTATCGATTAGTTCTTTCGAGTCCCGCTTCGCCAGCAATGATTGAACCTCGGCTTTTGTGTTGTCATCGATAACGTTACTGTTTAGCCACGACTGGGCTTTGGATTTCACTTGTTGTAATAATTCAGACATGAGTTTTGCTTTAACGCCCAAAGATAAAAAGACAGGCCAATCATCAATGGTTGGACGGGATATTTTGGGGTTGTGACGCGCAGTTGCAATTCCATATCTGACCGCGTTGCCACCGGCTAACTGGCCCGCTGGCTACCCGGCACCGGGCTAACTGGCCACCCGGCAACCTAAAGGTTTCCCCTCAACGCCTGCTCCCGTTCAATCGATTCAAACAAGGCTTTGAAGTTCCCTTTTCCAAATGATTTGGCACCATTGCGTTCAATGATTTCGAAAAATACTGTGGGGCGATCCTGAATGGGTTTGGTGAAGATTTGTAGCAAGTAGCCTTCCTCATCCCGATCAATAAGAATGTTCTGACTTTTCAATTCTTCGAGATCTTCTTCAATGGAGCCGACACGATCGAGAACATCTTCGTAATATGTTTCCGGAACATAAAGAAATTCCATTCCGCGATTCCGAAGTTCACCCACGGTGCGGACAATATCATCAGTCGCGATCGCAATGTGCTGAACCCCTGGGCCTCTGTAAAAGTCAAGGTATTCTTCGATTTGCGATTTCCGTTTGCCTTCCGCAGGTTCGTTGATTGGAAATTTAACGTAGCCGTTTCCATTGGAGACCACTTTCGACATCAACGCGCTGTATTCGGTTGAGATGTCATTGTCATCAAAGGTGATAAGGAGGTTAAAACCCATTACGCGTTCGTAGAAGTCGACCCACGTATTCATTTTTCCCAGCTCTACGTTCCCCACACAATGGTCGATGTATTTTAGCCCGATTGGTTGTACGTTAACAGTCGAGGTACGCGCCTGAAAGCCCGGAAGGAAAGGTCCACTATAATTCTTTCGCTCTACGAATGTATGGAGCGTTTCGCCATAGGTTCGAATCGAAGCTATTACCACTTCGCCGTGTTCGTCGCGGAGGATGGTAGGTTCCTGCACACTATCAGCGCCGCGGCTTACCGTTTCGTGATACGACTTCCGGGCGTCATCAACCCATAGTGCCAACACCTTTACGCCGTCGCCATGCAGACAAACATGTCGGGAGATATCAGAATCGGGGGTTAAAGGTGAGGTAAGAACAAACCGTATCTTGTTTTGTTGAAGGACATACGATGCCCGGTCGCGAAGGCCTGTTTCCGGACCGGCGTAGGCCACGAGATTAAAACCGAGAGTATGTTGATAGAAAAGCGCTGACTGTTTTGCGTTGCCTACCCAAAATTCAATAAAGTCAGTACCATTCAAAGGAAGAAAATCCGTTTGCATAGGTTTAATGAGTTATAAGCCCAAAATTAAGGCTTACCATGGTTCATTGGAAACGATTTCGGAATTGTTTAGAGGAAGCGGGCTGCTACTGGTTTGAATAAACTTTGGGACAAAAAGTCTGTGCATCCGATTTTTTTTGCCAATTTGGAGCCCGAAAATTGAATAACGCTTCGCACATGGACACAAACGCCCTGGACGCCGACTTGCAGGCTATCGAAAAAAAACAGGCCGAACTCGGTAAATTGGATTATAATAATCCTCAGTATGATGATCTTGAAGAACAGCTTCACGATATGGAGGATGACTTCCAGGATAAATACGGCGAGTTTCTCGAAAAGGCGTTACAGAGCGTCCATGACGACATCTGTCCGGACAATGACGTGTTGCTGCCCATCGCCTACGTCGGGAAAGGAGTGATTGTTGAAGTGGATAAATACCCAGGCAAAGACACCAAGCTCGTTCTGATGAGCAATCCGCCGCGCATTATCCTCACTGTCGGCAAAGAAAAGCAGGAAGTGGTGTGGACTGGGAAATGATTTCGAGTTTCATATTTCCGATTTCAATGTATTAAATCCGAAATCTGAAAGTTGAAATCTGAAACTATTTGAATCCGAGTTTCTTCCGCACTCGTTCAATTACGTCGCGTGCAATGATTCGCGCCTTTGCTTCGCCCTGTTCCAGTTTCGCCTCGAGGGCCGCGGGGTTGCCCATGTAATAGTCAAAAGCTTCCCGTTCTTTTTCGAATTTCTTCAGAATTAGTTCGTACAGTTCTTTCTTGGCATGTCCATACCCATAGTTGCCGGCGAGGTACTTCTGCCGCAAAGCATCCTTTTCTTCCGGCGTTGCCAGCAGGCTGTAGAGGGCGAATACATTATCGATATCCGGATTCTTTGGCGCTTCAAGCGGAGTACTGTCGGTAACGATCGTTTTGATTTGCTTTAACAATTCCTTTTCGGGCAAAAAGATGTCGATTATGTTACCGTACGATTTGCTCATCTTCTGACCATCGGTACCCGGAATGGTCATTACGGTTTCCTCGATTCGTGCCTCGGGAACCACAAAGGTGTCGCCATATTGATTGTTGAACGCAGTGGCAATATCACGTGCCATTTCGAGGTGCTGGCGCTGATCTTTACCCACCGGAACAAATTGCGCGTCATAGAGTATGATGTCCGCCGCCATCAAAACAGGATACGTGAACAATCCCGCATTAACATCTGACAGCCTTTCTGACTTATCCTTGAAAGAGTGCGCATTCGCAAGCATGGGGAATGGCGTGAGGCAATTGAGGTACCAGGTGAGCTCGCAAACTTCTGGAATGCGAGACTGCCGGTACAGGTAATTCTTTTCAATATCGAAACCGAATGCCAGCCACGCCGCGGCCACAGCGCGTACGTTATTGACGCGGGTTTCCGGATCTTTGATGGTTGTAAGCGAATGCAGATCGGCAATAAAGAAGAAGGATTCATTTCCAGATTGCTGGGATAGCCGAATTGCCGGAATTATGGCACCGAGCAGATTCCCGAGATGAGGTCTTCCACTGCTTTGTATGCCCGTAAGAATTCTTGCCATAGTGCAAATAAAATAAAATAAAGCTGAACTGAATTAGTTTTAAATTTGAGGGTTCCTAAAAATAAACTGATGTATCGATTACCGTTCCTTTTGCTCCTCCTGATCTCGGTTACCGTATTTGGCCAGCAGGCAAAATACATTCAGTTCCGGGAGGAAGCCCATGACTTTGGTTCCATCAGGGAAAGCGGTGGTCCGGTACTGCATGAGTTTCTTTTCACGAATACAACCAATCGCCCGGTGAAAATTCTCAATGTACAGGCGTCTTGTGGGTGTACCACACCAGATTGGAGTAAAGAATCCGTTGCACCCGGCAAAACCGGTTTCATTCAGGCAAGTTACGACCCGAAAGGGCGCCCAGGTTTTTTTAACAAATCGCTATCGGTTACAACCGACTACGAGGCAAATCCCATCGTACTACAAATTAAAGGAATCGTTTCAACGGACGGGGTAGGCTCCGACGCTGACTTCCAGGTGGCGAAAGGTAACTGGAAATTCAAGTCTGCTTCGTTGAATATGGGCAAGGTACATCTCAATACAGAACCAACTGTTCGCGATTTTCCATTTATGAATGCAGGTTCGGACACCGTGGAGGTGATGGGCATTAACGCGCCTGACTACCTGACCGTGGAGGTAACACCGAAAGTGATCGCTCCAAAGGAACGCGGCCACCTGAAACTTGTATATGATGGCAAAAAAAGAAACCAATATGGTTTCCAGAATGACAACGTTGAAATTCACACCGACGACGATGCCGAACCTGTAAAAGCATTTACCGTGTACGCTACTCTCGAAGACTACTTCGGAGAATTAACGCCGGAAGATATGGCCAGGGCGCCCAGGCTTACACTCGCCGCTTCGTCAATGGATTTTGGCCGCGTCGGCAGAAACGCTTCGATATCACGTGACCTATATGTTACTAACTCCGGTCGGACCGAACTTACATTGAATTCGGTGCAGCCCAACTGTTCGTGTGTCACTGCCTCAGCCGATAAGACCGCAATTAAGCCGGGCGAAAGGGCAATGATCAAGATCACCTTCCACTCTGAAGGACGGAAATCTACTCAGCAAAAAGCGATCACACTGTACACGAACGATCCGCAGAAACCCGTACAACGGTTTACCTTTACCGCCTACGTTGAGGACTGATGATTCATCTATTGATGAACAAATTCGTGGACTGACTTCTTTGACGTGTTATACCAATTCGTCGGCAAAACAATGGGTTTCTTTTCGGGGTTATCCGGATAGTTATCGTAGTCAAGTTTATGCGGAAACGTCAACGGCTTGTCCACCAATCTCACGCGGTCATTTCTCAATAGCGTCATTTCAATCACTCGCGGAATAGCAATGTCGTTTTGGTATTTGATACCGCAGCAATTGTTTGGGTGAATATGCACGCACGTGTGCGTCTGAAGGACCCTGTCAAACGCTGCCTGGGCAAGTTCAAAGAAATAGGGATTCCAGAAATGATGCAAGGTATGGAATTCAACGATTATGACCCGGAACCGACGCATGAGTGAATCAGACATATTGAGAATTGAATAATACTCAGCGCCTTCTATGTCCATTTCAAGCATCATGTCATCCCCTTCGTTCAATCCAAAGCTGTTCACCCATTGATCCATGGTTGTGAACTCCGCATTGTTAACGCAGCCCACATGCTTCTTGATAAAATCGTATTTGTCGGCAGGAACGTCCAGGTTAGGTTTCTCGACTGATTTGTCCGCCATGAAAACCTTCATTCCACGGTCGAGACAATCCTGTTCAAACTGGCTGATCTTGCCTACGCCTGGCGAAAAGCAAGCCGTGATGCCTTCCAAATCGTCTGGCACGAGGTATCCGCCGTCCGCGTTGGGCCCTATACGAATCAGTTCCTTATCTATTGGTTTAGGTTGAAGTTTCCTGATAAGCGCTTCGACTTGTTCCTTCGGGGTGGATCGGACGATGTCGAATCCCCCGCGTTGCACTATTCGTTTTAGTAATTTTTTCATTTTAGTATGAAATTTTGAGATTGGTAGCGACGATGACGGCGCCTCGATTGCGTGCTGTGAGAGTACTGGAATGATACCTAACATTAAAGCGTGCTAATCGTGGGCAATGAAATAATTACCCATGGCCGTATAGCCCGTAAGTTACTCCCGGCACATCCGGCGAAGGATTACCTTGGATTGGAAGGAAGGTTAGTAAATCTAGCTAAAATTCGGTATTCGCCTGTTTCAGGTCCAAAAAATATCGTTCGGACGCTCTGTTAAGGAGTTCGGTGGCAAAGAGCTGGTCGTTACCCTTTATGAAAACGCGGGAATTCCTGTGATTTCGTTTCCCAGAATCAGCAAGTGAATATCGTGCGTACCTTCGTATGTGATCACCGATTCGAGGTTCATCATATGACGCATCATTGGGTACTCGCCGGTAATTCCCATCGCCCCGTGAATCTGGCGGGCTTCGCGAGCAATGTCCAGTGCCATGGCAACACTGTTGCGCTTGGCCATGGATATTTGTGCGGATGTTGCCTTGCCGTCGTTTTTCAACACCCCCAGCCGCCAATTCAAAAGTTGTGCTTTTGTTATTTCGGTAAGCATCTCGGCGAGCTTCTTTTGTATCAGTTGAAACGATGCGATCGGCTTGCCAAATTGCATTCTTTCTGAAGCGTATTTGCGAGCCGACTCATAACAGTCCATAGCTGAGCCCACTGCACCCCACGCAATGCCATACCGTGCCTTGTCGAGGCACATCAGCGGGGCACCGAGACCATTCTTGCCCGGTAAGAGATTCTCCTTGGGTACCTTAACGTTGTCAAACACTAGCTCGCCCGTTGCACTAGCTCGTAAAGACCACTTGCCATGTGTTTCAGGAGTTGAAAAGCCTTCCATTCCGCGTTCAACAATCAAACCATGAACCCACCCGTCCTCGTTCTTTGCCCAAACCACGGCAACGTCTGCTTTAGGAGAATTAGAAATCCACATCTTGGCGCCATTGAGCAGGTAATGGTCGCCCATGTCTTTGAAGTTAGTAACCATTCCTCCGGGGTTTGATCCATGATCCGGCTCAGTGAGACCAAAACATCCCAGCCATTCTCCGGAAGCCAATTTTGGTAGATACTTGCGCCGCTGTTCTTCAGAGCCAAACTGGTAGATCGGGTACATCACCAGGGATCCCTGAACCGACGCAGTGGAACGCATTCCGGAATCTCCGCGTTCGATCTCCTGCATAATTAATCCGTAAGAAATGTAATCAAGACCGCCACCTCCGTATTCAGTGGGGATCGTGGGCCCAAAAGCACCTATATCCCCGAATTTTTTAACAATCTCATAAGGAAAATATGCCCGTTCCGCCCACTCTTCTATGTAGGGTGAAATTTCCTTCTTCACGAAGTCCCGGATGGAGGAACGGATAAGTTTATGCTCTTCGGTAATAAGGTCGTCCAGCGCATAAAAATCAGGGTGTTCAAAGGTGTCGGTCTTCAATGACTTTTTCGGCGCAGCGACAGCAGTACCCTTGTGGTTTGACATAATTTCAGTTATTCAGGTTAATGGAAGATGGGAGAATTCTTAACACTTTTTCACACACGATTCGTGACATGTACGATTTCTCTTAACTTCGGGGCTAATTTACACATCTTATCTCAAAAAGATGGAAGATCAAACGGTTGAACCGGAACTTATTGAACAACTAAAAAAACTTCGGGCAAAGTATAACGCAATGGGTCAGGACCTGTCAAGTTACCTCGACGGCCTGCTTTATTCGGATTATCTCACTTACTGGGATTACATCCACCTGGACACGCTGCTTAGTTTGCAGACGCCAAAAACTCATTTCCCCGACGAAAAGGTATTCATCATCTATCATCAGATCACGGAGTTGTATTTCAGGCTCATTCTTAACGAACTTGATCAGATCTCTGCAAAGGCCGACATTGACGAGAAGTTTTTCATCGAACGTATCAACCGTGTTATTATGTATTTCGGAAACCTGGAAGACAGCTTCGAGATCATGGTCCACGGTATGGAGAAAGAACAGTTCCTGAAATTCAGAATGGCACTCCTGCCGGCAAGCGGATTTCAGTCAGCGCAGTATCGGCTTATTGAAATAAGCTCTACCGATATGATCAACCTCGTGAACACGTCCGAGCGCGAGACCCTGGCGAATGCCGATATACCGGGTATGATGGAAAAAATATACTGGAAAAGCGGGGCCACCGAACTGGCTACAGGAAAGAAGACGCTCACGCTGCAGCAGTTCGAAGAAAAGTACATGAATGACTTTTACGAACGGGCTACGCGCTTCAGGGAGACGAATCTTCGCCAACTATATCTGCGGCATTTTCAGCATTCAGCCCGTAAGGACGAAATTGTTGAAAGACTGCGCACCTACGATCATCTGGCGAATGTGTTGTGGCGGTTGGCTCACCTGAAATCGTCTGGACATTTCCTCAAACGTGACCCCGACAACGTCCCGGCAACGGGTGGTACAAATTGGCAGAAGTACCTTCCACCACGCTTTCAGCGCATTATGTTCTTTCCTGAACTTTGGAGTGAGCAGGAGAAGGCAGAATGGGGTAAGGCAGCCGTCATCAAGGCCTTGAAGTAGCCGCCGGTTTGGTGAAAAAACCTTAACTTTCGGGTGGACCAAATTCGCCCTTCGTGAGATTTTTGCTTCCCTCGATGCTTATCGTAATGGCGACTGCCCAACTCTTCGGGCAGGGTTATACACGCAAGTCATGGCATGACGCGGAACGCAAAAAACTGAAAGAAGTTTATCTGGTCAAAGACACCGTCAGTAATGTTTTGCACGGCCATTACATGTCCTATTTCCTTAACGGTAAAGTTGAATCCAAAGGTCAGTTCACCAACGACGAAACGAGTGGGGTGTGGGAGTTCTTCTATGAGACTGGTGTTCTCAAGATGCGCGGTATACTTTTCAAGGGTGCGAACTATGGTCTGTGGGAATACTTTTTTGAAAATGGCAAGAAGAGTATGGAGGGGATCATTTATGGCAAAAAGCGCGAGGGTGAGTGGAAGATGTATTATGAAAACGGCGAGCTGCGTGAAACGGGAGAGTACAGCAATAACCGCCGCGCCGGTATATGGAAATCGTACTTCGAAGATGGAACACTGAAAGGATCATGCGAATACGAGGACGACTTTGGTAAACACGTCGAGTATTATCATTCCGGCAAAATCCTTGGCACAGGACCAAAGTCAGGCACGACGATTACGGGACATTGGCGCTATTTTCAGGAAGATGGGTCGCTTCAGGCTGAAGGAAGTTTTGTCAAAGGCAAAAAACAAGGCACCTGGTACACCTACTATCCTTCCGGAAAAATTGCTTCTCAAGGTGTTTATGAGAACGACCAACCCTCCGGGACATGGACCTATTATTTTGAAGACGGCACGATCAGTTCCGCCGGCGCTTTTGTTGAGGGAAAAAAAGATGGCCAATGGAAAAGTTTTTCATTGAACGGAAGCCTCAAAAGCGAGGCAAGATTCCAGTTCGGGTCGGGTGATTACCGGGAATACTTTCCCAACGGTGCACTCAAGCTCAAAGGACGAATCGAAAACGGAAAGCGGGAAGGAAGATGGACATTCTATTCCCTCGACGGAAAAGAGGAAGGTCATTGCGAGTACATAAAAGACAAGGGTATCTATCAGGGCTACTATCCCGATGGCAGCCTGCATACGAGAGGATCGCTGGAAGGAGAAATGAAAACCGGCACCTGGGAGATTTACAACGAGGAGGGTACTTTGTCGGGGTATTACAAACCGTTTTACGAAACGAATAAAGCCGGCGAGGAAATCAGCCATCTCGCAGATCGATTTCACCGGAGAGCCAACACGCGAAAGCAATCGCGCCCTTCGCGCTTCGCCGTAAGGTATAATGAATTCAAAGGCGTTATCGGTGCGACCAATCCTCTTTGGTTAGCCGCGGGACGTATTCCGCTGAACATCGAGTTTTATCAGGAAGAACGGCTTGGGCATGAATTCGAATTCATCGGAATCCGCGATCCGTTTTTCAAGCAGGACTTAAAAATTGCAGCGGGGAAAAAATTCGAAAGGGGATACAGTGTAGCCATCCGACAGAAGTTGTATAACCCGGTCAAGGCCGGCATGTGGTATTTCGGTCACGAAATCCGCTTTACAAATCTTGGCCACTTCGTAAATCAACCCTTGAACCAGAGTCCTGATAACATCTTTACTTTCAATGCAGTTGAACAACGCATACAATGGGGACCGCTACTGGGATACCGCATTATGAGAAAGAACAATGGCCGCGGGTTTACAATGGACGGTTTTGTTTCTGCCAATTTCGGCCTTCGAACCACGGATATTGATCCGAATTATGCGACCTTCTTCGAAAACCTCGACCAGCGCTCCTTCGCCCACACATTCAATTTCAGCCTCAACATCGGAAATGTTTTTTCCTACTGACCAAGGACCACCGAACAGGTAACAGTTAACTGGTACTACCACTGTCGCCCTTCCCCCAACTTTCCTACCTTTGCCTTCATAAAGGATAGAAACCTTTCAATATGACAGTACACGATTTGATACTCCATCCGCAGGAGGCATTTGACGATGATGTGTTTCCTGGTATTCTTTACAAAAAGCTGAATCTTCCCAATGACGGCCAGTTGATTGTGAGGCCGGTAAAGCGCTCAATCGATGCGCGTGGCCGGAACGTCGTAGTGCGTATGCAGGTGGAAGTGCTGTCGCGCGAAGAGTTTTCGCAACTCCATAAAGCGAATCGCGAGTACAAAAACGTCAAAAGCGCCCGACAGGTAGTCATCGTCGGGGCCGGACCTGCCGGATTGTTTGCCGCACTTCGGCTCATTGAATTGGGAATTAAACCGGTTATCCTCGAACGCGGCAAAGATGTGCGAACCCGGCGAAGGGATCTTGCCGCCATCAATCAGGACCACCATGTCGATCCTGATTCCAACTATTGCTTTGGCGAAGGTGGGGCAGGAACATATTCAGACGGGAAGCTATATACACGTTCTAAAAAAAGAGGCGACATAAGGCGTATTCTCGAAATCATGGTCGCGCACGGTGCGAAAGAGGAAATCTTATTTGATGCCCATCCGCATATCGGGACAAACAAGCTACCGGTACTAATCGCCGCCCTTCGCGAAACGATTCTCGGGGCGGGGGGCGAGATTCTTTTCAATTCCCGGGTAGTTGATTTCATAATCGAAAGCGATATAATGCGTGGCGTGGTTAATCGGGACGGTGATCATGTTTATGGAGAAGCCGTAATTCTGGCCACCGGACACAGCGCCCGGGATATCTTCGATCTCCTGAATCAGCGCGGCATCCACATCGAAGCTAAACCCTTTGCTCTAGGCGTTCGCGTAGAACATCAGCAGAACCTGATTGATCGCGTGCAGTACCATTGCGCCCCGGATCGTGGTCCATATCTTCCTGCGTCGTCATATTCCCTGGTACATCAGGCAAAAATTGGCAGCAACGAAAAGGGAGTGTTCTCGTTTTGCATGTGTCCCGGAGGATTTATTGTTCCGTCGGCAACGGCTCCCGGCGAAGTTGTCGTTAACGGTATGAGTCCCTCGCGACGGGATTCCAGATTTGCAAACTCCGGGATTGTGGTCGCCGTCGACAGTTTGGATTTCGCCCACTTTTCAAATAAGGGGCCCTTGGCCGGGTTGTATTTTCAGAAGGCCATTGAGCAGCGTGCTTGTAAAATAGCGGGTGGTTCGCAGACAGCACCCGCCCAGCGCCTGGTCGATTTTGTCGAAGGTCGCGTGTCATCATCGTTACTCGGAACATCCTATCAGCCTGGTCTTGCTTCGGCCGATATGAGCGACGTTCTTCCACCTTTTATCATCAGTGCCCTGAAACAGGGTTTCAGAAATTTTGGAACGAAAATGAAAGGATACTTTACCAACGACGCGCAAATCGTTGGCGTTGAAAGCCGGACCTCGTCACCCGTGAAAATTCCACGTGATAAAGAAACCCTTGAACATATCCACATCAGGAAGCTTTATCCGTGCGGCGAAGGTGCCGGATTTGCCGGTGGTATTGTGTCCGCCGCCATGGACGGGGAACGTTGCGCCGAAGCGGTTGCCCTTCAACTAGGCACAGCAAAATCAACCTGAAACAGGAATTAGTCTGAGGCCCGAAATCAGCAAAATCGAAATCTGAAATTTGAAATCAATTCGAAACCCGGAATCCGCAATCATTCCTTCAACCACGCATCTCTTGTCCGAAGCTGTTCCTCTGTTGCTTCAGGGTCGGGCATCATAATGTGGCGTCGTACCATTTCGATTTTCTGAACCGGAGCAGCAAGACGTTTTTCGCGGAGTTCACCGGTAGAATCTTTTCGTAACACAGTATAGGAAATGCTGTCGGATCCGGGCAAAGACTGCATTTGTTTCTGAATAAACGTGCCAAGTTCGGGTCCAAGATCAGGCATTTCTTCGTCGTTGATAGCTAGGAGCACGTCACCTTCAAAGAAACCAAGGGCTTTACCCACTTCATTCTGCTGATCTGTGGATACTATCTGAAGTCGTGGTTTAGAATCAACTTCTGTCAGGCCCACATCGGCATTAGTTATACCCAGACTGTAATCCTCGAAGGCTTCTTCCTCCTTATACAAGATACCAACATTCTGGAGGACTTCTGCGAATGGCAGAGGTTCACCACCGGCGACGTGTTTGGCGAAAAAATCTCCGATCTCCGGATAGGTCATCTCCGTGATCAACTCAAACAGTTCATCATCTTTGAAAGCTTTGTTTTTGCCAAATTTTTCTGACAGGCCCAGCATCAACTTCCGTAAGTCGTATTCCCCGTTGGATAGTTTGAGTAGCTTGATGTCAGCGCACATGGCAATGAGTGCACCTTTCTGATAAACGTTATAATACTGATCGTGATACTTGTCAAGCGTAAACCGGCTGATATCGGTGAAGGGTACGTCGTCGATAAACTGATCCGCGGTGAGCATTTTTTCATAAAGCACATTCAGGTATTCCTGTGGCGAGATGAGGCCGTGTTTTACCTGTACGTTGCCGGCGAAGTATTCAGTAACGCCTTCGTACATCCAAAGATGCTGCGACATTTTTGGATCATTGAAATCGAAATCTTCAATGTGCTCTGAGTGAACCGTTAATGGTGTTACGATGTGGAAGAACTCATGAGCAGCAAAATCACGCAGTTGTTGATTCATTTCGCCGATTGGCATTTCGGGCATATAGTAGAACGACGAATAAGAATGTTCCAAAGCACCGTAACTCATAACGGGCTGGTCAGTGAAGTAGAAGATGAAAGCGTATTTGTCTACGGGCAGTTTTCCGCCCAGGTAATCAGTTTGCGCCTGGAGAACTTCCCGAATGCTTTCAGCGATCTCGCTTGCCGTAATCTTATTGGTAGGGGAGTAGGAGCCAATCAGAACTTCGGTATTTGCCACGCGAATGATTGCCGTGTCGGCCTGCGCGTACATGATAGGCGAGTCAATCAGTTCGTCGTAATCAGACGTCCTGAAAACATCAACAGCCTGTGGCACCGACGTCGTTTTCTTTTCCAACTTCAGGATTTTGGTTGGTGCTCCGGTTTGCACGGGAATCAAGCCCGTACTCCCGTACATGCTCTCGTTGCGAATTATATTAATCCGAAAGGGCGCCTTTTTCAGTCCCTCAAAGTACCCGAAGAAACCGGCGGCGTTGATCACGAAGTTCTTTCCGTCCTCTATGTTCGTTCCTGCCGGCCAGAATATCTCGGGTCCGCTTACTTCTGTATCAAATGTGTCATCGATCCAATAGGTGATCGTTACAAGTTTTCGGGCGTTGCGGATTTTCCACGTGTTTTCATCAACCTTTTCCACCGGAAGCGGCTTGCCTTTTTTGTCAAGAGCTTTTAAATCGTGGACGTACCTCCCATAATCGGCTATTGCGTACGTACCGGGAACAATCTTGGGCATGTAGAATGTGATTTCATCTCCTGTGACAGGTGGCACGGCCAGCTGAACGAAGAGACGGTCGTCAACAACGCGAGTGAGGTCTACAGTATACTCGTAGGGGATTTCTTTGTTCTGGCTGAATGATGTTGTAACCGAAAAACAGAGGAAAAAGGCGATAATAGAAAGGCGCATCCTTGGCTTAATTTTATAGGCGAAGTTAATTGTATTTCGCAGGACACGAACAATGAACTTAATTTAACGGTTTAAATACCGCAAGATGGGAAAAAAGACAGTGATTATTGGCGCGACACCGGATCGCTCCAGGTATGCGTACCTCGCGGCTCAGATGCTATCGCAATACCAACATGACATCGTACCGGTAAGCATAAAAACCGGTGAGGTAATTGGCCACGAAATCCTGGACTTGAGGAAAAAACCGGCAATCGAAGGGGTGGATACTGTTACAATGTATATCGGCACACGCAATCAGGCCGAATGGATAGATTACATCCTTTCACTCAAGCCTAAACGGATTATCTTCAACCCGGGAACCGAGAACTACGAGTTTGAGCAACGCGCCGAAGCCCTGGGTATCGAAGCCCTCCAAGCTTGCACGCTGGTTATGCTACGGTCAGGACAATACTGATACCAGGAGGTAATTCAAAACTTCGACTAGTCTGGAATCTGAAATTTGGATCCGAAATCCTATCGTTTCGGCTCGTTGTCTTTTTCGATCGCGATCACACTGACGCACACGATTTTCCATTCGCCTTTTACTTTTTCAAGGACACGGACTTCTGCCTGGGAGGGCCGGCGGGAATTGTCATTTACTTTTTGCGTGAACCGCGCGTAAGCCCCGTTGCCGAATACTTTGATGTCATGCCAGGTGCGGTCGATGCTCGCCTTTGATGGCTTGGCCGTGCGGAAGTAATCCGCGAAACCCTTTTCAATAGCATTCCAGCCAGAGAAAGAATTCACATCAGTTGTATCTGCGAACGACCAGAATGCATAAGGTTCATGTATCCAGCTGGAACTCCAGGCAGCTTTGTCTATTTCGAAAAATGCTTTGGTCTCTTTTTCGATCAATGCCTTTATGGCCTCCACGTCCTTCTTTTGTCCGAATGTATTCAGTGCGCCAAGAATTAGGAGGGCGGGCAGGAGTCGCATGAAAGGTTTCATAAATGCTATGTTTGGTGAGCAAATAAATTTACCCAGAAAACATCACATTTCAATCGATCGCGGGGTGGAATTGGTCTGTTATCCCTACCGTTGCCGACGTAAAATAGCCACCTGGATGATGGAAACTTGGGCCCCGTGTATGAAAAACAATGTTGTCCTCACCATTTTCAAGAAGGGAGCTTGCCGAGTACTCCTTCGGTTTCTGACGGACCGAGCACCTGGCTGAGATCATTCTTGCTATGGCCGGGAACAAGTAGCCGGATAACTTCTTGATATACATCGATGTCGGTTTGAACTGATGTTCAGCTGACTTGAAATCAACCGTGGAAATTCTGTTGCTTTTATGGATATGCTCTTCTCGGATCCAGACACGACGATGCCAAATGAAAAAGCCGTCTCATGACTTTTGAGACGGCTTACATTTGTTAAATCTAGTAAAATCGATTTTACTTATTTTTCTTTTTCGCAGTCTTTTTAGAGGTGATGCGCTCGACTACGTTCTTCACCATGCGTTTCGCACCTTTCGCCGCATCACCAGCAAGTACCTTCACAACTTTCTTGAGGGACACCTTCCTCTTTGCCGCAGGCTTGCCTGCAACTTTCTTAGAGGGCTTGGTAGGTGTAGCCTTTTTCGGAGCTGTTTTCTTCGAAACAGATTTTGCCGGAGCAAGTTTCTTGGAAACAGACTTCTTAGCAACCGCAGCCTTTTTTGGGGCAGACTTTGAAGCCTTGGTAACTGATTTCTTCACGGCTTGCTTTTTGGTACTAGGCTTTTCCTTGGTTTTTGCCACCGCCTTTTTCGCTACCTTCTGAATTTTTTTCGAAGAAGCTTTTTTCGACCTGTCTTTTTCGACAGCTTTCTGAATCACTGTCTTACCCGGAGTCTTTGTCGTGGGACGAAGCTCCTGATGTTTCTCTTCAGCGAATTTTTTCGCCATAAGATTCAATGCAGACCCTGCCTTGAACCATTCAATCTGGCTCGCGTTGTATGTATGGTTCACCTGAATGCGATCTTCCGATCCGTCTGCGTGATGCAGCACTATTGTCAGAGGCTGGTCAGGCGAAAAGGTGGTTAACCCAACGATGTCAATAATATCATCCTCCTGAATCTTATTATAATCTTCCTTATCGGCAAAGGTAAGTCCGAGCATACCTTGCTTCTTCAGGTTCGTTTCGTGAATTCTTGCGAATGACTTCACCAGAATGGCGCGAACACCGAGGTGGCGAGGTTCCATGGCAGCATGTTCACGCGATGAACCTTCGCCATAGTTTTCGTCCCCCACGACGATCGTGCCGATGCCCTGAGCTTTGTATGCACGCTGGACACCAGGTACTTCACCGTAAGCTCCGGTCAGTGTATTCTTCACACTGTTGATCTGTGTGTTAAAGAAGTTGGTGGCGCCGATGAGCAGATTGTTCGAAATATTGTCGAGGTGTCCGCGGTATTTCAGCCATTTACCCGCCATGGAAATATGATCGGTAGTACATTTCCCTTTGGCTTTAATGAGTAATCGCAAGCCGGTGAGGTCCGTGCCTTCCCAGGGTTTGAATGGATCCAGGAGCTGCAGTCGGTCAGACTCCGGACTAACTTTTACCACCACGCCGCTGCCGTCTTTTGCGGGAGCTACATATCCAGGGTCCTGAACGTCAAATCCTTTTACAGGAAGTTCGTCACCGGTCGGAGGGTCAAGCTTTACTTGTTCCCCTTGTTCATTGGTCAGATAATCAATCTCAGGATTGAAACCGAGATTTCCCGCAATTGCCAGTGCGGTCACTAATTCGGGTGAACCAACAAAAGCATAGGTATTCGGATTTCCATCGTTACGGGACTGGAAGTTCCGGTTAAATGAGTGAACAATAGTGTTCTTCTCGCGTTTCTCTGCACCAACGCGGTTCCACATACCAATACATGGACCGCAAGCATTGGCAAAAACCTTTGCACCGATTCTGTCAAAGGTATCGATAAACCCATCACGCTCAATGGTATACCTTACTTGTTCGGATCCTGGCGTGATCGTGAATTCTGCCTTTGTCTTAAGTCCTTTTTCGGCGACCTGCCGCGCGAGACTGGCCGCCCGCGAAATATCTTCGTACGATGAATTGGTACATGAACCGATGAGTCCGACCTCAATTTTCATAGGCCAGCCATTCTTCTCAGCTTCTTCCTTTAGTTTTGAAATCGGTGTAGCGAGATCCGGTGTAAAGGGTCCATTCAGGTGGGGCTCTAATTCTGAAAGGTTTATCTCAACAACCTGATCGAAATACTGTTCCGGATTGGCATACACTTCGGGATCGCCGGTAAGGTGCTCGCGAATTTCGTTGGCCATTCGCGCCACTTCAGCGCGACCGGTGGCTATGAGATAACGCCCCATCGATTCGTCGTACCCGAAGGTTGAGGTCGTTGCTCCGACTTCCGCCCCCATGTTGCAAATGGTACCCTTGCCTGTACAGCTAAGTGACTGGGCACCATCGCCAAAATATTCAACAATAGCTCCGGTACCACCCTTAACTGTGAGGATACCCGCCACTTTCAATATAACGTCTTTCGCAGATGCCCAGCCGCTGAGCTTGCCGGTAAGTTTTACGCCAATGAGTTTCGGGAACTTAAGCTCCCACGCCATGCCCGACATCACGTCAACGGCATCGGCGCCTCCAACTCCAATGGCGACCATTCCCAAACCTCCCGCATTCACTGTATGCGAATCGGTACCGATCATCATGCCGCCCGGGAAAGCATAATTCTCAAGGACAACCTGGTGGATAATTCCCGCACCGGGTTTCCAGAAACCAATTCCATATTTGGTGGAAACTGAAGACAGGAAATCGAAAACTTCCTTGCTCTCCTGGGTAGCTATGGTAAGATCCTCGTCCGCACCCGTTTTCGCTGTGATAAGGTGATCGCAATGCACGGTAGACGGTACGGCTACGCGGGGTCTGCCGGCAGACATGAACTGCAGCAGCGCCATCTGCGCGGTGGCATCCTGCATCGCCACACGGTCTGGCGCAAAATCTACGTACGATTTCCCACGGGAAAAATTCTCCGTTTTCTGATCCTGGTGCAGATGTGTATAAAGGATTTTTTCTGAAAGCGTGAGTGGCCGGTTTACAACTTGCCGGGCCTGGGCAATGCGCGAAGGCATTTCCCTGTACACCGCTTTAATCATGTCGAGATCGAATACCATAGTAAGCTTTATTGTTAAAACGCTGCTAAAGTAATAAATTTTTGTTCCTAATGAAGGGCTGCCGTATTCTTGAGGGAATCCTCGCTGCGCTGCTGGCCCTCCCTTACTTTATCTAACAAGTTGTTGAGTTGGCGGGTTTCTTCCTCACCGAGATTTCGAAGTAATGATTCGAAATCTTCAACGGGTTTTTCCATTTCCTGAAGGAGCTCAAGGCCGCGGTCGGTGATCGTAACTTCTACCGCGCGCTTGTCCTTCTCGGCGTTCTTGCGAACCACCAGCTCTTTCAGTCTGAGTCGTTCTACGATCCGCGAGGCGTCGGACATTTTATCAAGCATTCGTTCCCGGATGAGATTTACCGAAGCATGGCCGGGATGCTGACCCCGGAGTATGCGCAATACATTGTATTGTTGACGGGTGATGTCATACTGTTTGAAAAGCGTGTTCATCCGGTCCTGAATGAAGTAGGAGGTGTAGAGAATATTCAGGATTGCTTTCTGTGGTTCGTTCCGGAACTTCTGCTTGAGTTCGTTTTCGAGAGACATAATAATGGCTATTAAAGGGTTTTATGTCTCCAAGTTAAATCAATTCCCTTGTAATTGAATAACAATTAAACCAAAAAAGCGATACGTGCGATTGATCGTATCACCTGGTGTTGATGTAATTCAGGAACTCGCGTCTGATATTTTCATCATTGAACTTGCCGCTGAAGTAAGCTGTACCGGTTTTACTATTGGTGTCACCAACACCGCGGGAAGCGACACACATATGGTTAGCATCGATCACCACCCCGACATCTCCGGTATGCAGTACGCGCTCGATTTCTTTGCCTATCTGCACCGTTAGACGTTCCTGTACCTGCGGGCGCTTGGCAAAATACTGGACGATGCGGTTGATCTTTGAAAGCCCTATGACCTTGCCACTGGAAAAATAAGATACATGGACTTTACCGTAAATAGGAACGAAATGGTGCTCGCAATGGGAGTAAAAAGTAATGTCCTTCTCAACGAGCATTTGATCATAATTATACTTATTCTCAAAAAGGCGGGCATGTGGGCGATTCTTTGGGTTTAAACCACTGAAAACCTCCTTCACATACATCTTGGCGACTCTTCGCGGCGTACCGTTCAGACTGTCGTCAGCCAAATCCAGTCCGAGAATATGCATGATTTCACGAAAGTGCTTTTCGATTCGATCTATCTTCTCGTCGTCATCCAGGTCGAATGCGTCCTGGCGAAGCGGAGTTTCATAAGAGGAAAACGCATGGTCTTCCGCCAGATCATCATCAATCGGTTTAACTGGCTGGATATTCAACGAAATTTCTTTCTGTCTCATACAGGGTGATTTTCAAGTCTAAGGATGAATCGATTTTGGCGCGGAGAATTTCCCAGATGACCACAGCGATATTTTCGGCGGTAGGATTCCGGTTCTTGAAATACTCGGTGTCAAGGTTCAGGTTGCGATGGTCGAACTCTCGTATTACGTAATCCCGGATCAAATCACTCAACCGCTTCAAGTCATAAACGTATCCGGTCGATGAGTCCGGCGTTCCGGTAATACTCACCAGTAACTCGTAGTTATGACCGTGATAATTGGGATTACTACACTTGCCAAATACCTCGGCATTTTTCTCGTCCGACCAATCACGATGGAAAAGTCTATGGGCAGCGTTGAAGTGTTCCTTCCGGGTTACTTTCACTTTCATTTTTCAAATCAGCAAGGTGCTAAGTTAACAAGATTGTTCCCGTCAACCTAAACCGACACAGCTATGGATATCTAACAGCATTTTTGATAAAAGGTTCAACCGGCAGTGCGATCTTTGAAGGGAGACTGTTTTGTTACTTGAGATAATATGTCTGCCGCGAGACATCTTTTTCAGATTTTTTGTTAACTACGCGTTTTCGTTTCAGGGTGACTCTGAGGAAGAAGCACACGATCAGTTGTTAGAGGAACCGACATCAATGAATGAATTTTTCATAAGTGTTGTTTGCCAAGAAACACCTGAACGTTAGAATACGGAAGGCAACATTAATAGCGTTGACTAGGTGCGGCTTGAGCGAAGTAACGCCGAGGTAAATGTCAGCCAACCGTTTTGAAGTATTGCTTCTGAATAATCCGATAAGATGCTGAATTTAAGTCATTTAATCGAAAGTAATTAGGTTTTACATGAAGTTTCAGGAAATCAAGGATAAAATCGAAGGATACAAAGCGGCGGGCAAATTGCTTTTCACTACGTCGTCATTCCAATCGCACAGTTTGGTTTTGCTTCACATGATTAGCCGCATCGACCGGACGATCCCGGTGTACTTCATCAACACCGGTTATCACTTCCCGGAAACAGTGAAGTTCAGAGACGAGATTACGGAGACGTTTGGCATCAACACCCTCGATCTCAGATCAGACGTGCCGAAATTCATGCAGCGCGACTTTGAAGGTAAACTCCTCTTCACTTCGGATCCCGACCATTGCTGCTACCTCAACAAGACACAACCTATGGACGCGATCCTTCGGTCGAAGGATGTCTGGATCAACGGCGTTCGTGCCGACCAAAGCGCAGTCCGGGCCGCGATGAAGGTAGAACAGCCTGCCCTTCATGGTTGTATCAGATTTCATCCCATGCTCGATTGGAATGCCAAAATGGTATGGGAATATCAAAAGGAATATAAATTGCCAAAACACCCGCTTGAAAATAAGGGCTACCTCAGCATCGGTTGTGAGCCTTGTACAAGGAAACTCGATCCCGACATGCAGGAACGTGAAGCAAGGTGGTTCGGACTGAACAAAGTGGAGTGTGGATTAAACACCGACCTCGTAGGCAAGTGAAATTCTCTTAACCAAAAACCATACACTAAACTTTTCTAAATCCTGACATGAAAGTCCTAATCACCGGAGGTGCGGGCTATATCGGAACCGAGCTCGTCGCACACCTGGTAGCAAATCCCGAAGTCGAAAAAGTAATTATCTACGACAACCTAAGTCGTTTGAACTACAACCTGTTTCTTGGACTCAGGCTGCGAAATCATGCCAAACTCACCTTCACGAAAGGCGAGCTTTTGGATTCACGTGCCCTTCGAAAGGTTCTTAAGGACATCGACGTTGTTTATCACCTGGCGGCAAAGGTGACGACTCCATTTGCCAATACCGATGCGCACGTCTATGAACAGATCAACCACTGGGGAACTGCTGAGCTTGTCTACGCCATTGAAGAAAGCAACGTTAAACGCGTTATATATACCAGTAGCACAGGCGTTTATGGATCAGCTGTTGAAGCTGTGGATGAGACAGCTGTGCCAGAGCCGCAATCGCTCTACGCAACATCCAAGTTGCGTGGAGAAGAACATGTCCGCCGGCTGTCCGACAAAATGAGTACGTACATAATGCGTTGCGGCAACGTCTATGGATACAACAAGAGTATGAGATTCGATGCGGTGATCAACCGGTTTGTTTTTGAAGCGAACTTTAGCAAGATGGTCACTATTCAGGGTGATGGAAAGCAGTCGCGGGCATTCATCCATGTGGAAGCGCTGGCCCGGGCATTAGCAAATCTGATTCGTAGCGAGCTTCCAAACGGCACGTATAACCTGGTGGAACGTAACATTAAAATTATTGACCTGCTCGATGTGCTTAAGGAATTGGTCCCTGGTCTGGAGTTTCTTTTCATAAACCAGCACCTGCGCCTCCACGAACTACACGTTAAACCGAATCCACTGGTTAACGAAGCGCTGGGTATCAACCGTCCGAGAAGCCTAATGGATGAGTTGGAGGAATTCATTGCGAAGTTTAGTTTCTAAGCTCAGTAATATACTGATGACCAGATAGATCGAATGACTTTGTTAAGTAGCAATTGAGATATGTTACGAATTCCTGCGAACCGAAAAAAGTGTCGGCGGCTTTTACCGCACACTAGACATTTAAAAAAAAAGGCCGCCTTTCGGCTGCCTTCATTTCCTAGGTTCTGAAAAGAACTAACAGTACTCGTCGAAAACTTCAAGCAGATGTTGTCCGATCATCTGGGCATTGCGACCCTCGATGTGATGGCGTTCAACAAAGTGAACCAGCTCGCCATCTTTGAAAAGCGCGATCGATGGAGACGATGGCGGATACGGAAGTGTGTACTCACGTGCTTTCTCGACCGCGTCCTTATCTACGCCGGCAAACACCGTGGCCAGTGTATCCGGCTTTTTATTCGTGTTCTCAAGCGCCCACTTTACACCGGGCCTTGCTGCGCCTGCCGCACATCCGCAAACGGAATTGATCACCAGGAGGGTAGTGCCCTGCTGGTTTTGGAGTTGCTGGTCAACCTCTTCGGCGCTTTTCAATTCTACAAAACCGGCGCTGGTAAGGTCAGTCCGCATCGGAGCAACTAATTGTTCAGGATACATATGTTTTTTATTCGTTAAATTTTATAAAAAGCCTAATTCAAGTTTTGCCGCTTCACTCATCATTTCCTGTGAATACGGAGGGTCAAACGTGAGTTCAACGGTTACATCATTTACACCCTCGACCGACTTGACTCTTTGTTCAATCTCGCCCGGGATAACTTCCGCGGAAGGGCAGGAGGGTGAGGTGAGGGTCATTAGGATATAGATATTGTTTACCGGATAGGTACTGACCTCGTAGATCAAACCCAGCTCATATACATCAACAGGGATCTCCGGATCATATACTGTCTTGATCGCGTCAATGACCTTATCACGCAAGTTCGGTTCGGCAACTGGCGCTTCCCCGCCTGGTATTTCTTCACTCATGGTTTAATTTCCATTTTCGTTTTATAAGCCAAAGCATAGAGCTTCATCTGTTTCACCATTGCGGCGAAACCATTAGAACGCTGCGTACCGATGAACCGTTCCATCCCGATCCGGTTCATAAAATTCAGTTCTGCTTTCAATATCGCGTCCGGGGTCTGGCCATTGAAGATGCGCAACAGCAAACTTACTAGTCCTTTGGTAATGGCTGTATTACTGTCGGCCCGAAACCGGAGCGTGCGATCTTCCTCCTGAGAGGCATTCAACCAAACTTTGGATTGGCAGCCTTTAACGATATTCTCTTCCGTTTTTTCACTTTCCGCCATGTCGGGCAACTTCTGACCAAGTTCCATAATATAGAACACTGTCATTTCCTGATCACCGTCAAGCAGCGAAAACTCGTTTACAATCTCTTCCTGTGCTGAATCAATACTCATCTTGTCCTGCTGTTACCAATTACAAAATTGATGGATATAATGGATCCCGCAAATCCGCAATGGCTTTTCCTGCAGATAGATTACTTTTTTATAAAGCGAATAATCCTGTCCAGGCCCTCCACCAGCTGGTCGATTTCAGACAGGGTATTATACACCGCAAAAGACGCACGAACGGTGCCTTCGATACAATACTGCGTCATCAAAGGTTGGGTGCAATGATGGCCCGTGCGGACTGCGACGCCGCGCGCGTCGAGCATTTGACCAATGTCGAAATGATGGATACCCTCAACAACAAAGGAAAGCACGCTCACTTTTTCGGCAGCAGTGCCGATTAATCGAACTCCCTTTAAGGCGCCTACCTGTGCCGTAGCGTAGACAAGTAATTCGTGCTCGTGCGCGGCAATGTTTTCCTTTCCGAGATCTGTGATGAAATCAAACGCTTCTTTATAAGCGATCACGTCACCAATGTTGGGCGTCCCTGCTTCGAATTTGTAGGGAAGATCGTTATAGGTTGTTTTTTCAAACGTTACATCCCGTATCATTTCCCCGCCACCGTGATAAGGCGGCATCTTCTCAAGGATAGCTTTTTTTCCATACAGAATGCCCGTTCCCGTTGGGCCGTACATCTTATGTGACGAAAGGCAATAGAAATCACAGTCCAGGGCCTGCACGTCGATTGGAAGATGTGCACCGGCCTGTGCCCCATCTATCAGAACCACCGCCCCGGCCTGGTGTGCCAGCCGGATAATTTCTTTTATCGGATTAATGGTCCCGAGACTGTTCGAGGCATGATTCACAGAAACGATACGCGTTCTGTTACTCAATAGTTTGGTGAACGCGTCGAGGTCAAGGTCACCCTCGTCGGAAACCGGAATAATCCTTAGCGCAGCACCTTTTTGCTCACAGATGAGTTGCCACGGTACAATGTTAGAGTGGTGCTCGAGTCCCGAGATAATCACTTCATCGCCCTTGGAGAGAAACGCGCCGCCGTAAGATGACGCCACCAGATTAATGCCTTCGGTAACGCCTCGGGTAAAGATAATTTCTTCTTCGGAGGCTGCATTGATAAAGGCTCTGGTTGTACGCCGTGTGTCTTCGTAGGATTTAGTGGCTTTTTCAGCAAGCGTATGAATGCCACGGTGAATGTTCGCGTTATAGCCGGTGTAATATGAAATTAATGCATCGATTACCCGCTGGGGTTTTTGCGACGTCGCCGCATTATCGAAGTACACAAGGTCACGCCCGTTAACCTGCTGATGCAGAATCGGAAATTCCTTGCGGATTTTGTCGATCTCCAGTTTCATCGTAGCTGCGACTGCGTTCATACTCAAAAGTTTTTATGAAGTCGTTCACTGATCAGTGAATCGATATACTCTTTTAAAGATTGATTCTTCATCGTTTCAAGAAGCTCGACGGCAAATGCGTAAAGCACCATGGCGCGTGCCGTATCCTTGTGAATTCCACGAGTTCTCAGATAGAACAAGGCTTCCTCGTCAAGCTGCCCCGAAGTGCAACCATGCGAACACTTCACGTCGTCGGCCCATATCTCGAGCTGCGGCTTAGTATTTACTGTAGCCTGATCACCTAGCAGTATGTTCCGGTTTGACTGGAATGCATTCGTCTTCTGTGCATTCGGGCGCACAAAGATCTTTCCGTTGAATACCCCCTTCGCTTTTTCATCCATAATTCCTTTATAGAACTCGTTGCTAAAAGAATTAGGCTGACGGTGATCGACTACGGTATGGTTATCGGCAAGGGTTTCCTTGCTTATCAGGTATAAGCCATACATATGGGAATCGATACCTTCCCCGTCAATTGCCAGATGAAGATTGTTGCGTACCACTTTACCATCAAGGGTAAACGTGTATGTGTTCACCCGGCTGGAGCTTTCCTGGTTTATCTGCCGGAGCTCCTGATGAAAGCGGTTCGCGTCATTCTGAACGGAATACCAGTTCACGGCTGCATTCGCCGCAACAACTCCCTCAGAAACGATCATTGAAAACCCGTTGGCAGTTCCAATTGTGTCGAACTTTTCGAGAATGGTGATTTCGCTACTGGTTTCAGCGACTACGAGGTTGCGTACGGCGCTGATTACCTGGCCTTGCCTTGTATCGTGAAGGTGATAAATAAGCACGGGTTTTTCGGCACGCTTGTTTTTTGTAACCTGAATAAAAACACCGTCGCTCCAGGAAGCTGTGTTCCAGGCCGCAAAAGCATCAACCGTGTGATCGGCAACCCTGCCAAGGTGGCTGCTTATCTGTTCGAGTTCGGTTTCGGATGCCGTTGAAAACAGTGTGATAACCACCCCGTCCTCTTTCTGAATGGAAGACAATTCGGGCACCCATTTGCCATTAACAAAAACAATGACATTTCCTTCGACCTGAGGAATCAGAAACGTCTCGGCATTCGGTATCCCGGAACTACCAGCGTTTTCGATATTGAAATCGAAATTCCGTTCCAGGATTCGCGTCAGCGGTGTGTGTTTGTACTCCTCGGATTTATTACCTGGCAGGCCCATACGTTCCAGCTGCAGCAACGCATCAGCGCGCAGCTCTGGAAAATTTAGACCGTGATTCGGATTTCTCCTGATGGACGCGACTACTTCCTGCGTGATATTTCTTTCAGTAACAACTGTACTCATGATAAACCTCCTGTTAAACCGTTGCCTCGTGATCTTTGATCCAGTCGTATCCTTTGGCCTCAAGTTCGAGGGCAAGTTCCTTCGTACCTGACTTTACAATTTTCCCTTTGTAAAGGACGTGTACATAATCCGGAACTATATAATCCAGTAAGCGCTGATAGTGTGTAACGACAATCACCGCGTTCGATTTGTTCCGCAACTTGTTGACACCGTTAGAGACAATTTTCAACGCATCGATGTCCAGACCGGAATCCGTTTCATCGAGTATGGCCAGCTTAGGCTCAAGCATCGCCATCTGAAAGATCTCGTTGCGTTTTTTCTCGCCGCCCGAAAAGCCTTCGTTTAGTGAACGGTTGAGGAGCGACTGATCGATCTCCACAAGCTTCATCTTTTCCTTCATCAGGGTGAGGAAAGAGACCGCATCCAGTGTTTGCTGACCGCGGGCTTCGCGAATCTGGTTCACTGCGGTTTTCATGAAGTTGATTGTACTTACGCCGGGAATTTCGACCGGATACTGGAACGCGAGAAATACTCCTTCACGCGCGCGATCTTCAGGAGCCATCTCCAGAAGGTTCTTGCCCATAAAATCCACTTCGCCATTAAGTACTTCAAACTCTTCACGGCCCGCAAGCACTGCGGCCAGGGTACTCTTGCCCGAACCGTTAGGCCCCATAATCGCATGAACCTCTCCGGCTTTCACTTCCAGATTGATTCCGTTCAGAATTTGCTTGTCTTCAATTTTCGCCTGTAAGTTTCGTATCGTTAACATTACTTAAAATTTCAAATTTCAAATTTATTCGGGTGATTCCTTGCATTCATTATTTTGAATCAAATTCCGGATCTGAACTGATTTCATTCCAGCTGACTAAGTCCGAATCACTGACATCAGGACTTTTGTACTTTGAACCTTTTAGGTCCGACTGTCTCAAATGACTCATAAATCCCCCAAGCATTTTCCCAAGTGCCAACGCGTCATTGACCAATGTATCCAAGTCTTCCTCTCCTAAGTGTTGCCGGTCGAACGCGCGGTAAAGTTGTGACCGGGCTTCGCCTGCAGAGGACTTCGTAATTGAAAAAATTGAACAAACTCCTGGCGACCTTCACGCTCAAATCCTTCAGCGATATTGTCAATGACAGAACCGCTCGATCTATTAATCTGATTCCTTAGTCCAAAGTCACGCGAGAAGCTACCTCGATTTGTTTTCTCATTGACTGCTTTGGCAAATAGTCTGGCCTTCTGCCAAACCTCCAAATCTTCAAATTTTTTAATTGTTCCCATAAGTTGACACAACGTTTTAATTATTATAAGTAATCAGTTTGTGATCCAATCTGAAATCAGAAATTAGAAATCTGAAATCAATCTGTATCAGAAATTAGAAATCTGAAAGGCTATCCCACCGATCCCTCCAGCGTCAGGGCCAACAGCTTCTGTGCCTCGACGGCAAATTCCATTGGCAGCTGGTTGAGGACTTCCTTGGCGTAACCGTTTACGATGAGGGCTACTGCTGATTCTTCATCGATTCCGCGTTGCAGGCAGTAGAAGATCTGATCCTGGCCAATCTTGGAGGTGGTTGCCTCGTGCTCAATTTTGGCGGTGCTGTTTTCAACGTCGATATATGGGAATGTATGTGCGCCGCATTTGTCGCCCATAAGAAGGGAGTCACACTGCGAAAAATTCCTCGCGCCGTCGGCCCTCTTCATTATATGGACCTGGCCGCGATAGCTGTTCTGCGAATGTCCTGCAGAGATCCCTTTAGAAACAATACGCGACTTGGTGTGTTTTCCGATATGGATCATCTTGGTACCCGTATCGGCTTGCTGATAATTATTGGTTACAGCGACAGAATAAAATTCACCGCTTGAGTAGTCGCCTTTTAGAATACATGACGGATACTTCCACGTGATGGCCGATCCGGTTTCAACCTGAGTCCAGGAGATCTTTGAGTGATCACCGGCGCACAAACCACGTTTCGTTACGAAGTTGTAGATTCCACCTTTGCCTTCCTTATCACCGGGATACCAGTTTTGAACGGTAGAATACTTTACGTGCGCATCTTTCATCGCATAGATTTCCACCACAGCAGCATGCAACTGGTTTTCGTCCCGCATAGGAGCAGTGCAACCTTCGAGGTAACTGACATAGGAGCCTTCGTCGGCTACAATGAGGGTACGCTCGAACTGGCCGGTATTAGCAGCATTGATACGGAAGTAAGTGGATAATTCCATCGGGCAACGAACGCCCTTCGGTATATAGCAGAATGACCCATCGGTAAACACCGCACTGTTCAGCGCCGCAAAATAATTATCGTTCACCGGTACAACCGAACCCATGTATTTTCGCACAAGATCGGGGTGTTCCCGAACAGCTTCGCTGAAGGAACAGAAGATGATACCCAGTTCACCCAACGTTTCTTTGAACGTGGTAGCGACCGAAACACTATCAATTACCGCATCCACCGCTACGCCCGTAAGGCGTTTCTGTTCAGTGAGTGAAATTCCAAGTTTCTCGAACGTTTTGATCAATTCGGGGTCGACATCTTCAAGCCGGTTTGCCTTTGCTTTCTGAACCGGCGCGGAATAGTAGATTACATCCTGATAGTCGATAGGAGGGTAAGTCACATTAGGCCATTGTGGTTCTTTCATTTTGGTCCACTGGCGATAGGCCTTGAGTCGGTACTCAAGAAGCCATTCCGGTTCCTCTTTCTTGGCAGAAATAAATCGAATGATGTCTTCATTCAGACCTTTCGGAGCAGATTCGGTCTCGATGTTTGTGGACCAGCCGTGCTCGTACTCTTTCGAGGTTAATTCTTCCAGTACCTGGTTGTCTTTACTCATCTTGCCTATTTAGACTAATTTTAAACAGTCACAAAAGTATAACAAAAATGATATTATAAGGTTCTTTTCGCCCTTAATTACTCATGGAAGTTTACTCAATTGGAATAAAATCCGGCCTTAGGTGAGATTGAGACTGCGGTCGAGGCTTTCTTCCAGACTTATCATTGTTTCCGTTCGTTCAATGCCCTCAACCTGCTGGATTTTGTCGTGTAGAACGAGTTTCAGGTGTTGCGTGTCCTTACAATGGATCTTGACGAACATCGAATAGTTGCCGGTGGTATAGTGGATATTTGTGATTTCGGGAATCGCTTTGAGTTTCGCCATCACCTGGTCATATAACGCACTCTTTTCCAAGAAGATACCAATAAACGCCGTGATGTCGTATCCAAGTTTAGCGTAGTTAACTTTTAAGGTCGTCTTCTCTACTACGCCTGCTTCCTCCAGTTTATTCATTCGAACATGAACGGTGCCGCCCGACACGAAAGCTTTCTTGGCCACTTCCGTATACGGTTTTTTAGCGTCCTGCATCAAAATTTCAAGGATCTTCAGGTCTACATTGTCAATTTTGAAATTTTCAGCCATACAAAAATTTGAATTTTAAGTAATATTCAAAAATATGAAATATGATTAAAAAATATACAAATATTCCAGGATTTATTGTTTTATGGAGGGTGTTTGCCGTTACTTTGTTAAAGATTTTACAACGAAAGGATTTCAGATTTGCGTTTTGAATCCAGAGTCCGAAGATGTTCTCAAAAATATTGAAGATTTCAAATTTCAGGTTTTAAAATTCAGATCGGTTTCCAATCTGAAATCCGAAATCTGAGATCAAATTGTAGGGTGTTGAAACTGGCAGACAAGCCCTCCGGTCTCGGGGGTGGAGGTTACGGGATAAAACACTAACACCTGATCCGAAATATGGCTACAACCAGATTCCGGATCAGGACAGTGTCTAACTGCTCCGTGGAGGTTCGAAG
>JAEZEH010000104.1 GCA_023417785.1 Bacteroidota bacterium | reverse complement strand
GAATATTTTTGCAGGTACGTTCGCACCAACCAGTTGCTTACTTTCACTTTTGAAGGCATCATTAACCTTAGCTTCTTTATATGTGCCCCTTTTTGCCCGAACGTGATCGCCATAGGCCCGGCTTCTTACAAAAGTGATGTCGGAGTATGTTCCCTGCAGTTTGAGAAGTGAATGAGATTTTGCCATGTCAAAGCTTTTTTGTTAGTTAACGGTAAAATCGAAGATATAAAAAAAGCCTGACATTGGCTCCAGGTCGTGGTTTTCCAACGCAGTATCTACAGAGACCTTATAGAGACCTTATAGAGACCTTATACAGACCTTATACAGATCAGGCTTCATGCATCCTCCCTGTATCCTCCCTGTATCCTCCGATCCTCCTTGCATCCTGTCTGCTTCTTTGGGGCGTCCCGTATTCCCGCTAACGCACTACGGAAACCAGATTACTTGCAGGTATCCCGCTATCCCGCTCATGCTGTACCGCGAATGCCCTTAGATTTCCGGAAGGAGTTCCCGTGACCCGTACTGATCGTGCCGGATTTCCCCGCGGGGCGAAGGCGTGGTTACCTCACTTCGAATCGAAGACTGCCTTTGATTTTGTGAACTCCTCCAAGATATGATTGGCCAACCATACGATAGGAACGCTCAAATGCTTTTTTTTGATACGCGGTCGTACTACTTTATGAACCGTTTACTTTCGATAGTAATTAAGAAGTGTTTGTTTTACATTTACATGTTAACAACCAGTCCCTAAGAAATCAATTTATCCTCATGAAAAGACGAATAATTTTTTCAGTTTTTACGCTGCTGCTGGCGGCGTTGAATTGTGCTGTGTGTCAGGATTTAAAACTCAATGATCTTGAATATTTCGAGACCCAGGGCGTCAATGTCCTTGTTTATAGCAACACTTTTACCGGTGGTTTCAACGATGAGAAGAACGCCGGTATAGAATTAATTCACCATGGCGTGCGAACAGCACAGGGTGGTGCCGTTAGACTCTCCAATACCCCGGAGCAGTGGGATCTGGTTCCGGAGATTCCCTCGCGTAATATTGACCGCGAGTCGAAAAGCATTGAGTCTGTGTTAACATACAAAGACTACGACTTCACTTCGCGCGTTGTTGTTACTGCAAAAGGCAAGGGCGTGGAGATTTCTGTTTACCTCGATAAGCCCATTCCGAAAAATCTGGAAGGCAGCGCGGGATTTAATCTTGAGTTCCTTCCATCACAGTATTGGAACAAAACCTACCTGATGGATGGGCGCTATAACCGCTTTCCCCGCTATGTGGTTGGCAATACCATTACAAGGCCTAACAGTGAGAAGCCCAAACAATACAAAGGTTATGTTACTTCCGACGACAGGGGTACCGGTAAATTCATTGATCCGCTTCCACTGGAAAAAGGCCGGACTTTCCTGCTAGCCCCGGATGACCCATCCCGGTTGGTGAAAATCACATCGCATGATGCCGACCTTATGCTATTCGACGGCCGTGTACTGGCGCAGAACGGTTGGTTTGTCGTTCGAAGCATACTTCCCGCAGGTAAAACGGGGAAGGTTCTGACCTGGACGGTTGAACCTAATGCAATCAATGGTTGGATCAGAGAACCTAACATTGGTTTTTCTCAGGTTGGCTACACGCCTTCACAGCAAAAGGTCGCGGTGATTGAGCTTGATAAGAAAGACAAACCCCTTGCAAGAGGCTCTCTGTTCAAGCTTGGAAACGACGGCAACGCTACTGAAGTCTTCAGCGGCAAAATCTTACCGTGGGGCAACTATTTCAAATATCACTATGTGAAATTCGATTTCTCGACTGTCAAAGACCCCGGTATATACTATATCCAGTATGGCAAATTCAAGACAAACAATTTTCTGATCGAGGAAAACGTCTATGACAAGATCACCGATGCCACCAGTGATATATGGATACCCATACATATGAACCACATGTATGTGAATGAAGCTTACCGTGTATGGCACGGCGAGCCCTTCAAAGACGGGTATCGTCAGGCACCGCCGAACACCGATCACTTCGACCTGCATGCACAAGGGCCGACAACCGATACAAAGTATAAGGCACTCGACCTGATCCCCGGATTGAACGTCGGTGGTTTCTTCGACGCAGGAGATTTTGATATCGAGACGGGATCGAATATCAGCGTGGTGCATAACTTCGTACAAACCTGGGAATATTTCAAACCCCAGCGGGATCAGACTTTCATCGACCAGAAACAACGTTACGTTGACCTTCACCGTCCCGACGGAACACCCGACGTTTTGCAGTTCATCGAGCACGGAACTCTGAACCTGGTGGCTCAGGCGGAAATAATCGGCCACATGGCGCAAACACTCTCGAATTCTGTTCTTGACAATTACCATCACCTTGGTGACGCCGCATCGTTAACGGATGGCCTGCCATACAACTCCGATCTGGGGCCGTACGAAGTTGCCGCAGACGGACGATCCAGCGGAGTAAAAGACGATATGTGGGCATTTACATCCCGCAATCCACGACTCGATCTCAGCGCAGCAACGATGTTTGCCGCGGCAAGCCGGGCCTTGAAAGGCTATAACGACGACCTTGCAGCAAGGGCACTGCAACAGTCGAAAAGACTTCTGGAAGAGGCATCGGAGTTAATAGCCAATGAGCCGGAGGACAACACGGGCTGGGGCCGGTTTGCAAATGTTGGCTCTAACCTTCAATTGTACATCGCGACAGGAGAACAACAATATATCGACAAGTTTCAGGAACTACTGTGGCCTGCGCTGGACCGCAATGTGACATTCACGCTGTTGACCGCGTTGAATGCCATCCCGCATCTGGACGCGTCTTATAAGGAAAAACTTCGCCCCTATGTTTTGAAATATAACGAATACATTCTAGGACTCGAAAAGGATAATCCATACGGGGTGCCTATCGGTCTGGGTAACTGGGCGGGTAGCGGAGCGGTTATGAACTTCGGTACTACCGTGTGTTTTGCCAACAAGTACTTCCCGGACGTCATCGACGCCAGACACGCCTACAAGGCTACCAACTTCCTCTTTGGATGCCATCCATACCACAACTACTCGCTGGTGGCAACGGTAGGGGCTACTCGTCCCAAGGCTACCTTCTATGGGAATAACAGGGCCGATTTTTCTTTCATTCCCGGCAACGTGGCTCCGGGCGTATTATTCAGAAAACCCGACCATTTCGAGAACTACGATGACTGGCCATTTCTGTGGGGGCAAAACGAAGGTACGATAGGCGGAAATACGAGCTATCTTATCTTTGGATCCGCGTTCAAGGATCTGGCGAAACGCAAAAATTAAAGGCTTGGTAGTCTTGGGTCCGTCAGGGCTCAAGACTATCTGTCTCAAAGTGTAGTTATCAGTCTGGGAGCAGCCTTAACGGCCTTATCGACCATCGGGATTCCCGGACGTCGTTCCGGGACAGGACCAACGTAGCAGGATGTCGCTTCACCAACCTGATAAACCCTGGTAATATTATCGCGCCTCCTTTCCCCCAAACCCTATTTAGCTTGTTAATCCGGGTCGAGTGCCCGTTCCACATAACCGACTGATAGTCATTGCCCTATTTTATTTAGAATTTGTCTACGTAAGCATTGCATTTTCCCGTTTCGTCAGTACTTTTGTACATCAAAGTCCAAAAGCTTGGAAACCCTTACGCTAAGCATTCCTTTTTCACTCACTCACACCGGCAATTCGTTTATGCTTTTGGTGGGCGAACGGACTATAAAGCAGTCGACCTGCGAGTTTTTGCTCACCTTCTCATCCATGGTAGCTACGGACATCGAAGCATATCTCTCGGACGTTTCAAACGCGTGTGACGAAGTACGCGTTCCGCTTTCATCGCGGGGCGACGTTATTATATTGCCGCTGGCCGATTTTGCTCGATTACGCACTTTATATGGCCAAATGATGTATGAACTGAAACTCCAGGATCTCCTTCTCAGAAATTCCATCAGTCCTCAGGCTGTGGCTGCCGCAGCCGTCTGAATTAGACTGTTTCCAAATTACATTCCACCGGCATGATTATTTTGTCATAGTGCTTTTGAGTTCTACATTCGTGAATCTCTAATTCCGACTAAACATTGAAAATGAAAACTACATCTATACTTCGTCAAAAAACATCCCTTCAGGAAAGTGTGGTGGAAATGCTTAATCAGCAAATGGCCGTTGAGGCGCACTCCTCCGCATTGTATTTGTCAATGTCGGCCTGGTGCTATGCACAGGGGCTTCGTGGCACCGGTGAATTTTTCAGAAAACAGTCCGAAGAGGAACGCGAACATATGATGAAGATATTTCATTATATCAGCCACGCGGGTGCCCTGGCCGTTTCTCCCGAAGTGAAAAGTATTGAAAGTAACTTCTCTGATCTTCGCGCCGTGCTCGTCATGGCGTTAGAACAGGAGATTCAGATAACTGAGAACTTCAACAGAATGAGTGAACATTGCCAGAAGGTCCGCGATTATCAGACAACACGCTTCCTGCAATGGTACCTCGACGAGCAATACGAAGAAGAATCCCAGGCCCGTCGCTGCATCGAAATTTTCGATCAGATTAATCACAAGGATGCCATCTTCGACATTGATCGGGAGATCCACGACCTGAAAAAAGGGGAGTAGTTCAACGAGGGCAAATGAAACAGAGAGAGGCTGCCAATAACAGCCTTTTTTTATTTCCTGATTGCCTGACACAGAAGGTTTAAAGTTATATGGTACATCAAAAGTTGCTTTAGATGAAGCATTTTTCACGCACTCCCGAATGTGTTTTTTATGTATGCTGCGGAAGTAAATGCAAGGCCAGAGGGGGCAAGCATTTGTTGAAGCAACTTAAGAGTGAAGTGAAACACTCTCACCTGCGGAAAAGGGTAGAGGTTATCAAGACAGGCTGCACCGATCGCTGTAAGGCGGGTCCGGTGCTCGCCGTTATGCCGGGTAACGAATGGCACTTGCAGGTGGATGAACAATCTGCTCACAGGATTTTTCACTCAGCAGTCGAAAACCTGTCAGGTAAGTAATCCACACCCTCGCGAGTTGCTATTAACTTATGGTTCCTGATATAAGAACCAAGCTTTTCGGCGCTGGTTCTTTTGTGACATACTTTTCTTTTTCTCATCTGCCCACCAGTTTGTTGCCACGTTCGTGTAACTCATGCCCTGCATTGCGACCAGAGCCCAAGACCACATCACGAACATTTTTTTATACACGGTAATACTCCCTTGTGAATTGTTTCCCGATGATAGTTTTTAGTAAGTGTTTCTTTTACATTTACACACTGACCACCGGACTAAAAAACTACCACCAATGAAAGCACGAATATTCCTGTCAGTTTCAGCACTGATGATCTGGGTACAGAGTTATTCACAAAACGTTGTCACAATTTCAAGCCCCGACAAACAATTGAAGCTAAACGTATCTGTCAGGAGCGGTACCCCCGTTTACTCGGTTTCCTACAACGGAACGGTTATACTTGAGGATTCGCCATTGGGACTGATCACTAACGAAGGTGACTTCAGCACGAACATGGTACTTACCGAATCTGATACCGGCCAGATTGATAAGGAGTACACGCAGGATAGAATTAAACGATCGCATATTACGTACAAGGCGAATACATTAAGATGCACATTTAAGAATTCCGACGGGAAGCCCATTTCAGTTTTATTCCACGTAAGCGCAAACGACGTCGCCTTTCGGTATGAACTACCAAAATGGGAAGAAACACTGGCGTGTGTCGTCACCAGAGAAACCACGGGCTTCAGGTTCCCCTCTGCTACAACAGCTTTCCTTTCTCCAATGATGACGCCGATGGGCGGCTTCGCGCGAACAACCCCGAGTTATGAAAGCGGCTATCAGGCCGATGCTCCGCTGGAACAAACAACCTCTCCGGAAGGATACGTATTTCCGGGTCTCTTCCGCGTCGGGAACAACGGCTGGGTGTTGCTTTCCGAAACAGGTGTGAGCAGCCTTTACTGTGCATCGCAGCTTAGCAGATTTGAAAATGGCCTGTATACAATTGAGTATCCAAATCCAAAACAAAACAATGGGTTCGGTAGCTCGGAAGCACAACTTGGCCTGCCCGGCGTTACACCGTGGCGGACCGTTACAGTGGGAGCGTCCCTCAAGCCGATAGTTGAGACCACCATTCCCTTTGATGTCGTCGAACCTCTCTATAAACCCTCACAACCCTATCGCTATGGGCGTGGCACCTGGAGCTGGATCGTATGGCAGGACAACAGTATGAATTTCGAAGACCAGGTGAAATACATTGATCTCGCCGCAGCTATGAATTATGAATACATCCTGATCGATGCCTGGTGGGATCAGAAAATAGGCTATGACAAGATGGAGAATCTGATCCAGTACGCAAAGTCGAAAGGGGTTGACGTCTTTTTGTGGTACAATTCCAACGGAGCCGTAAACGATGCCTTTATGACGCCGCTTAATAAAATGAATACATCGATTGCGCGAAAGCGCGAGATGAAGTGGCTTCAGGAAGTTGGGGTGAAAGGATTGAAGGTGGATTTCTTCGGTGGCGATAAGCAGGAAACGATGCGTTTGTATGAAGACATACTTTCCGAGGCCAACGACCATGGTTTGATGATCATCTTCCACGGCGCAACGCTGCCACGCGGATGGGAGCGGATGTATCCTAATTTTGTGGGAAGCGAAGCTGTCCTTGCGTCTGAGATGTTGGTCTTTGTCCAGGATGTCCGCGAGAAGGAAGCCTTCTATGCAACACTACATCCCTTCATTAGGAACACCGTGGCGAGTATGGAATTTGGTGGTGTGATGCTGAACCGATTCCTGAACAAGGATAACACGAAGGGGCAGGAGCGGCTTACTACCGATGCGTTTCAACTTGCAACAGCAGTTCTGTTTCAGAATCC
>JAEZEH010000085.1 GCA_023417785.1 Bacteroidota bacterium | reverse complement strand
ACGATCACGCGGATGATGGACCAGGTGATCAATTCAGTTCGCCATAATCCGGTAAGGCCGGGGACCTGCCAGTCTACCGAAGACTTTGCAAAGGCGAATCAAAACTGTCTCGCGACACCCAAACGGAGATAGCCTCCGTAAGCGTGTTCTTTTGAGTCTGAACCTGTTAGGCGGGAAGTCATCGAATATTGAAACAATATGCCGGCGACCAGACTGGTGCGTAGGCTAACCTTTGCCATTACTTCAATTCCGGCGCGGGTGTTCACGCCAAATCGAGAAAACCCGACAGACTTCTTCGATTTTAACTGAGCTTTTTCAGGATAAGTCTTAAGTACCGTACTCGAATTCAGCAATATATCTGGTCCCACACCCGCGAAAGCAATAACCGCTATGCCACCTCTGTTAAATGTCATAAACCCAATCTCCACCGGGATACCAAGGTGATGATGGCTGATGATGATCCTGCTTGACGTCGGTGCATCCACATCCGAGGTCCAGTCAAGGGATTGTGCTTTGGTACGGTATCCCTGATTCATAAACTGCAGACCTGTCCTGCCATACACGTTTGGGGCGAGTCGCTTTGTGAAGGTCACCTCAGCATTGAAACCAAATTTCGGAATTTCACTGGCAGCCCGTTTTTGACCGACCCATTTTTCTCCAGAAGAATAATCGATTGTTCGGTATGTGATTCCCGGGCTGAACGAAACGTGAAGAAGGTGCTTGTTGCTGTGGTCGAACGCCAAAGTCTGAGAAAACGTCTCAGCGGAGACACAACAGAGAAGCAGTATCAATGTGCCGATTCTCGTCACTACTTTAGACTTTTGATGTACGATTCGATCAGTTCAAGGCCTTCCCGGTGGACAAGTGTAGTTCCGATCAACGGCATTCTTCCCCGGCGAATCATCTGAGCGATTGCATCTTTCCGTTGTCTTATATCCGCCCCACCTTCCGTTTCTTCGAAGGTTAGCGACAAATTTACTTCATTGGCGAAACCTCCTGGCGTATGGCAATGTCCGCAATTCACATCGAGATAGGCCCGTGCCCGGTCCTCCAGTCCAGTGTTCCGATCATTCCACGATGGTAGGTGCCAAACAGGAATTCCGGTTCGTTTAAGTAATCCAAGGTCTTCAAGGTGTGCAAGTTGGTTTACTTCGCCACCATTCCCGATTATAAGGCGGTTCAAGTTTCGAATTTTCGGCCCGATCGGAATAACCTCATTACGATAGCTATGGCACGTCACACACTCGCGCACAGAGGGTACATGGTACGATATTACCGCGGCTTCTCCTTTCTCGTTTATCCAGTTTACGGTTGTATTTAGTCCCGAATCGACAAGCAGCGCATCGGTTTGTGATTCGTTCCAGACATATGTAGCCACATCCCATTTTCCTTTTTGCTTCACCAGCAGCCTTGTTTCAACTATACGCCTGCCTTCCGAGGGATCCCTGAAGTCGTGGAAATAATAAAAAGTCTTGACCATCACCGTGCTGTCGGGAAAGTCGGGTAAGCCAACGCCTTTTTCAATGAGAACATTTCCTTCCGGCAATCTGATCAATCGCTGTTTCAGGGCATAATCACTGAATAGCTCAGTAGATAACTCATATACGTGGAAACCTTCCGCCGGAGAGAGGTTTTTCAATTCACCGGCAAATATGCTGTACGCTGATAGGCGGTGCGCAAAATCAACATTGCCAACCCTGGAAACCAGACCGTCCTCGTTACAGCTAACGGTCGGGATCATACAAAATGCGTATGTCATTGCCGTTAATAGTTTCGAAAGCCTGCACCCTAACCGTTGCCCTGGGCCCGAACGCGGCTCGACTCGAAAAAGTGTCAACGTACGTCTCATAATGGTATCCAGCTTACCTAGCCTTTTTCAGCCTGCAAAGCTATCCATTGTTTCCGGGGACCTTCGTTATTCAAGCCGCGTCCATGTCCGGTTCAATACCCGATTTGTCCGTTTCGACAATAGCATTTAGGTCAAATTCCCGGAGACGCGTATTTTTGAATGATGAAGTGGACAAGCCAGCTGGAACTTCGGACCGGAATAATATTCGCCATTGTGCTTCCCGGGTTGTTTGTTTTTAGTCATCCGATTGATGCCTTACTACCATGGCGGTTTGTCTCATCCTTTGCCGCTATCATGGGTATGTGGATTACTGTTTTTTCACTGGCCGACTTCCGATCTGTATGGCGTGATGGATCGCCCTGGTATGGAATCGTACCCGGCATCCTTTTGACCTTACTTCTTTCCACCATAATTTATTTAACAATCGGCTATCTTGATAAATCAGGATTGCTGTTAGCGCAGCTGCGCGGTGACCGACTTTATTCCCCGAACGCATGGTTTTTCCTTGTGGTGAGGCTATGGATTTTTTGTGGTTTTATCATTCTGATCAAATACGTTTTCGACGTCATCCACGAAAAACGTCGGAAAGAAAAGGAACTGGAGATTCTTCGAACAGAAGGGCTGCTTATCCTTAACGAGTCTTTAAAACAACAGATTAGTCCTCACTTTCTTTTTAACAGTCTTAATACTCTCAAGGCGCTTGTAAAACAGAACAGCGATGTCTCGCTCATATTCATCGACGAATTGGCGTCGGTTTATCGCTACATGCTTACGCACTATGGAAAAAATGAAGTAACGGTTAAAGAAGAGATTGACTTCCTCAGATCTTATCTTTCGCTGTTGAGAATACGTTTTGGTGATGCGCTGAAAACAGATATTGATATCCCTGAAGCGATCTATAATGAAGGTATCCCACCGAATACATTCCAGATTCTTATTGAGAATGCGGTGAAGCACAACGTTTTGACGACCAGAAAACCCTTGCGGATTGAAATTAACGCGAGGGAAAAATACCTCGAAGTGTCCAATAACTTTCAGCCGAAGATCGCAGAAGGCCCGTCGTCGCACGTTGGTCTTTCTAACATAAATAACCGTTATACAATTTTAAAGGGGCGGGAAATTGTTGTGGACTGGGACGAGTCCTTTTTCCGTGTAAAACTTCCAATCTATTGATTCATGAATGTCGCAATAATCGAAGACGAAGTGCAGACTGCCTGGGATATCCGAAGTTCGGTGGAAAAAGTCCGGCCGGATTATTCAATTGTGGCACTGCTTGATAATATTGAGTCCGGAATTGAATGGTTCAGCCAGAACCAAAGTCCCGATCTGATCATCTCAGACATTCGGCTGGGCGATGGTCTATCGTTTGAAATATTCAGAGATGTACCTCTCCCGTGCCCGATTATATTTTGCACTGCTTATGACGAATATGCGATGGAGGCGTTCAAAAACAACGGCGTCGACTACCTCCTCAAGCCAGTCAACGAAGTGATGCTGGATCGCAGCCTGAAAAAGGTTGAAGGATTCGTGAAAAAAGAAAGGCACACAGCCGATTTGAAACTACTTGACACGCTCAGGAATTCACTTGAAAGGCGTGACCCCCGTTACCGCAGAAGCTTGCTTGTGTCGTTCAGGAGCCAGTTGATACCTGTGCACACGGACCAGGTTGCCTTGTTTGCCATTGAAGACAATGGTCTTTTTCTATATACTCTTGAAGGTAAAAAGTTTCAGATTCACGAAACACTCGAACAACTTGAAAGAATGCTTTCTCCGGAACAGTTCTTTCGTGCGAACCGCCAATACCTGATTTCGTTTCGCGCCATCCGTCATATTGAACATTTTGACGCCCGTAAATTACTCGTTGAAACCGGCCTGTGCGACATAGAATCAATCGTTGTGAGTAAAGCAAAAGCGACTACCTTCCTGTCATGGGTACAGAACCGATAAGCTACTTGCGTAAATAACGATAGCCGGATATAGTGTAATCAACGGTCTTATTTCATGGGCTTCGAATCATAAAAAAATTCGTGATGCCCAGCACTTCAGCCTCTTTTATGAGAACAAACCCGAAAGATTCATAAAATTTTACATTTACCAGGGCATCCGTTTCGAGGTATCCGTCGAGACTCAATGAATCCGCTTCCAGGCAAAAACGCTTCATCAATGTCGCACCAACACCGCGCCCTTGCATGGATGCTTTGACGGCGATGGGCCCCAAATGTAAATGCTCGTGAGCCGGATCCAGTTTCTCCCAGCGGCTCAGCCATCGGCTGACATTTATCGTCGCAGGTAAACCCAGCTTTGAGATCATCCGTGGCAAGGCCGACATTTTATCAAATGCCGAGAACTGGCAACAACTGGAGTGTACCCAATGTATAAATCCAACGATTTCACCATCGACGACCGCGACAAGGCGCCGCCCACGAAATGAATCAAGTCCGATCGAAAAGAATGAATGATTTTTGAGGCCCACGCTGTTTCCGAAAGCGCGTATATGCAGGGGGTTAGCCACAAAGGATTTTGCCAGCATACTCGCACACTCGGCATACATCGCCTGTTCATAGGGAACTGTCGTTATCGTCTCCATCATCAAAAAGCCTCTTTGAATCATTATCGTCCCGGCGAATTATTTCGATTAGCGTAAGGGTGCCATGCGAATCCGGCATTTACATTTACGCCATGGCCGGTCATCTTGAAGTCTATGGTGCGATCATCCTCCACCTTTTTCCGAAAATGGCTATAAACATAAACGATCCCCGCAGAAACAGACCATTGAGGTGCGACGAAATGCTGGATACCCGCCCCTGCACTGAACCCGTTTCCGCTAAAAACCACCCGTTCCGGTAAATCGGGTCGCAGACTTGATTGCAGAAAAGCTCCGTCGGCATACAAACGGGTTCGGCTCCAGTTCATAAAAGAATACCGAAAGCCAAGACCGTTAATACCCCATCGGAAATACGTGTCGGGTTCGCTGTTGGTAAAATTTGCCTTATCCATATGGTAACCCATGGAAGTCAGGTATAGCGAAAAGTCAGGTGTAAAATTCCATCCCAGGGTTAAGGCAGAGCCGCCGCCGAAAGAACCGTCACTGTTTTCCGTTTTGAGAAACGCGCCTGCCGGACCGTAACTTATAAATAGCTTGTTGGGAACCGCGGTTTTCTGTTCTTCAGATTGCGCGCTTGAAACTGTAGCAGAAACAATCAACAGCAATATTATAATCATATTCGTCTTCATAACTTGTTTTTGACAAAGCTATCGAGGACGAATGAACCTCAGATCAACTCAGACATCTGTATTGTCCGCCTCAAAACGAATTTGCCCGCTTCAGATACAATCAGGGTTTAACAGATTCAATCAGGAATGCATAGCTATCAACTTCTTTTTTCATTATACGACCTTGCTGAATTTAGTCACTGCCGAATTTCAGCGTCAATCAGGTCTTAGCCGAAAACCTGCCCGCGTTCAGACTGCTGCGGACTCAACCTAAACCCTTTCCACTCATTTCATAGGTCAGGATCTGTAGCCCTTCCTCATAATCTCTCCGGTCAACCATCGTCAGTTTAGCAGAAGATGTTGATGATCCGAAGACCCTTGTTCCATCACCGAGAATCAGGGGATTAAGCTTGATCCTTACAATATCGATAAGGTTGTGATCGAGCAGCCAACCCGCAAACTCACCACCTCCGGCAAGATAGATGTCCCCGGCGCCTTCGGCTTTTAAACGCTTGACTACGTCCACGTCGCAGGCACAAACCTGAACCTGTGGGTTGGGCGGCAACTGAAGGGAGTTGGAAAAAATATAATGTTGCATATGCGGATAAGCAGGCTCTCCCGGTTTAATCCCCCACTTGTAGCCGAACTCATAAGTTCGTCGGCCCATGATGACAGTGTCGTATCCTTTCAGATCCTGAAAGTACTGGTCAACTCCGGGACCTGACTGCACGAAGTCGCTAATGTCCTCGTTCGGGCCTGCAATGAAACCATCTAAAGAAACTGCTACATAATAGACTAGCCGGCGCATAATTCTTGTTGTTGGATCGCTCCAAAAAATAGCACAAATCCGACATAGTGTCAATCTTCCTTCCACCTATTAAGCTTCTCGCGAAATCGCCCGATCCTCATTAATTGTTCTGCCGGCTTTTTTTCGTCTGGCCTGTGACGTTGGACTGGCTATCGACCCGAATGGAGTGACGTCAGATTCGATTGATTTCCAGTAACCCCGATCAGCACATGTCTCGCTTCTTGTCAGCCGAAAGAAAAACCATTATAATTGCAGCATGAGAATGTCTCCCACATTAGTGTAAGTATGCCACCAGGCGTTAGCCTGATCGGTACCGGATGCAGTACCATTAATACTTCATTTCTTCAATAATAACTCGCCACCGCGAAGAAACCTCCCGCCGGTGGTTCTTATACATTTAATTTTACTAACGTGGACAGAATAGACAATCATGCCATTGAGCAATTCATTGTAAAGGGATATACTAAAATCGAGCACGCATTCTCCCGTGAGGTCGCGGCAAAAGCCAGAGAAATTCTTTGGCGTGACGTGGGTTTCAATCGCGAAGATCCAGGTACCTGGACGAAGCCCGTTGTGCGACTGGGAATGTACTCCCAGGATCCTTTCCAACGGGCCGCCAACACGCCGATATTGCATAACGCGTTCGATAAATTAATCGGCGTACAACGATGGATCCCGTGCCGCAGCATGGGTACGTTTCCCGTTCGGTTTCCATCTGCCGACAACCCCGGGGATACGGGGTGGCACGTAGACGCGAGCTTTGAAGGCCCCGATGCAAAGACCTACTTTGACTGGCGTGTAAATATCAGATCCAAAGGGCGAGGGCTGCTTATGCTTTTTCTCTTTTCCGATGTCAGTGAGAAAGACGCGCCGACACGGATTCGCGTTGGTTCGCATATCGATATAGCGAAACTGCTATTGCCCGAAGGTAACGATGGACTGTCATTTACGGAGCTCGCCGAACGAATCCCGGATTTGCCGGAGCACGAGGAAGTACTCGCCACAGGAGAAGCCGGAACCGTGTACTTGTGTCATCCGTTCATAGTTCACGCCGCCCAGCCTCATGTAGGTACTGAACCGAGATTCCTGGCTCAGCCGCCATTACTTCTCAGGGAAGAGCTTTCACTTCAACGTGAAGACGGAAATTATACGCCTCTTGAACAAAGTATACGCAGAGCCATCGTATAATCTGAACAAAAGGGAATGACTCCGGTCATTTCCCTTTGTCTTCACTGTGCGATGAACCCGAAATTGGCTTTTAGGATGCGGGGCGTTCAACCTTTGAAAGTTCATTTCTATTTGAAAGGAAAGCCATAATCGCAGTCGCCACGCCCTCAGGGTCCTCCTCCTGTGGAAAATGACCAGCGGTCGGAAATCTCACCACCTTCGCATGTGGAAAACCCCAATGAAACTTCTCAAGCATTTCCGGTTTAACAAAACTGTCCTTCATACCCCAGACGAACAACACGTCTTTCTCCTTAAGGTTTTGGCGCATGTTCCAGACGGATTCAAACCAGTCCTGATCTTTCACAAGGGACGAAGCGAAACTAATAAGACCTGTCCTGTCTCGCATTCGCCTATAAGGCCCGGCGTATTGACGCCACGTTGCACGAGGCATTTTATTATCGCCAAATGACCTGGGTAACAGGAAACGCACAGACATATTCAGATACCGATACAGGAACGGCATCAAAGGACTCTCAATCAATTTCCGCATTCGCTGAAAATCCGCATCCCCCCTGGTGCTCCATAGCCACGAATTGATCACCACGATTTTATCTACATTTTCAGGGTGATTGATCGCATAGTGAAACCCGATCGGCCCTCCGAAGTCGTGCACAATAAGATTGACCTCGCGTAGATTCATTTCCTTTATGAATCGCTCCAGCGTTCTGCTGTGATTGATCGTTGAATAATCATAGTCACGAGGCTTATCAGAAAGTCCGAATCCAATATGATCCACCGCGATACAACGGTAATCCGAGCTCAATTGCTTAATCACATTCCGGAAATCAAAACTCCAGGAAGGGGTGCCGTGCACAAATAACAAAACCGGCCCTTTACCTTCATCAATGTAATGAAGTCGATGGCCATTCATATCAAAAAACCTTGATTCGAAGGGGTATTCTGTTCTGTCTAACCAATTGCAGTCCATACCTTTTTTTCGCAAGCTCGTCGTTACTTACGAAAAATGAGTTGGTATAGACCAATATTCAGATCTTTACAGTATTGAACAGCTTGCTGAAATTTGTCGGGTCAATGTTAAGGTAGGAAGCAAGATATTTATGCGGAACAAGCTGAAGCAGGTGACCACTTCTATTGCAAAAGGCCTTGAAACGTTCTTCAATGGTCGTCGTTTTCAATTCCAGGTGCCGATCGATCGTTCCGGCCAGTATTCTTTCCGTCATCTTCCTGAAAAGCCGTTCAATCTCGCGGCTACCGTCAAATAACGAATGGAGGTCGGATAATCGCATACACTCGAACGCGCTTTCCGTAAGACAGATCAGTCTATATTTTGATGGAACCTGCAACGCAAATGAATCCGGCAGAACACACACCTCTGGCGCGTAAGTAAACGCCATAACATGGAGTTTATTCTCTTCCTCATAAACCGACATTTGGACACCCGCGGCTACAAAGTATATCTCCTGCTGAATCTGCCCCGGCTGCACAAGCGTTTCACCCTTGATGCAGGATCGCAGATACATTTTCGCCTTAAGCTGTTCATAAGCCTCAATTGGGAAATCGTAAAACCGGCAAAAGTATTTGTGGCGGTCCATTCCTCAAAATACGGATATCGTGCGATAAAATACAGTCCCACCACATTTTCACACAGGACCGCGGAAAGTCCACCGAGATGTTTGGTTAGGTTCAGAAGCAGATCTCCCTTCTTCCGAACACTAACCAAAACCCCTGTGAGCAATAAACGTCGGCAAGGTAGCATCTGGTTGATTATTTGAATTGTAAGAATCCGTCATTCAAAAATATCGTTGTTTATTTAACGTCGGATGCGTACAAGCTCCTCACCGTACTACTTTCACTCTTTATATTTGAATATATTTTGCCACGACAAGACATTGCAGTTTGAAACGGGCATAATTCAAATCACCGTGCTGATTACCCTGTCAACTATCACAGACGCCCTTACCGCGATGGGCGTTCGCGCAGCGGATCACGTGATGCTGCATGTATCCGTCAAGAGTATCGGCTGGCTTGTCGGTGGCCCCGACATTATCATTCGATCGCTGCTCGGGATCCTTACAAAACAGGGAACCCTGATGATGTATGTAGGCTGGGAAGATGGCCCATATACCATGCAGGGCTGGGACGAGACGAGGATGAGAGTGTATTATGAAGAATGTCCGCCATTCGATCCACGCACATCGCGCGCCGTTCGGAAATGGAGTGTGGTAGCGGAACTGTTCAGAAACTGGCCGGGCACATTGCGAAGTAATCATCCCGACAGTTCATTCTGCGCCAATGGATTCCTGGCAACCCATCTTACAGAAAAACACCCGCTCAAATACGGTTTTGGTTCGGAATCGCCTCTGGCCAGGCTGGTGAAATCTGGCGGAAAAATTCTTCTGATCGGTGCACCATTCGACACCGTGACTTTGCTCCATCACAGCGAGGATCGTGCAAAGGTTCCAAACAAGCCGACCATTCAATATGTGCTCCCGATTACCAATGTCAAAGGGCAAAAAGAATGGGTACACATTGAGGAATACGATACCGACAAAGGAATCGCCAACGACGACGAATCGTCGGATTGGTATTTCAACAAAATCCTCAGAGATTATATAGACCGTTTCACAATACCGGAACATTATGTCGGCAAAGCGAAAAGCTTCCTCTTTGACGCGGCACGCCTAAACAAATTCGCGATCCAATGGATGGAAAACCGTTTTGGTCGTGTGCCCCCGACATCCATTGATCCACATTGACTATTTTCATGGTCATCGGGCAATTTGATTTGACACATTTACTTACCCGGTTTTAATTGGCTACTCAAATACTGCATCAATGTTGTTGGCAACTTTCGCAGCGTTCCGGGTGCTCAGGAACAGCTACTCCGGATGCGCCAACAATAATCTTCATTGTTTTCCGGTTTCATCAACAATTCAATTAAGGAGTTAATTCCCCAGGCGCAGGTTCATCCGCACCCCAATATCATTTTGACACCGATTGATTCCTGTATTATTCCGACACGCACATTCACACCGGTTGAATCGCGGAATTGCCACGTTTAACTGCCGCGATGCATAAATCAAAAACCAGGGGGCCGTATGACGGATGCTTACAATTTTTGGCAACACCGTTTGCCTAACATTGCCGGTTTGAATTGCCAGAATGTTGACAAAGAAAAACCCGATCATTGGAGGACTGTCCTTTGCACTCGCTGTTTTTTATACAGTGCCATGGCTCACGCTGGCTGACCAAAGCCAAAGAATAATCCAGTCGGATGTTCCCCATTATGAACGAAGGTTGGCCTTCCTATTTATTACAGTGTTCCTCACTGCCCTGCTTTTGCTCGGATTCAACCTGATCTGGAAAAAGGACCTGGCCAAAAAACTATTGCTCTCTCCTGCTAAAGCAAATTTCCTTAATGTTGTGATCGTCGTAGTGCTGGCATTGTTGACAAATATCTTAATTGCGAAATACTTCCCGAATGAAATAAAACGACCACTGTTCCTGCACTACTTTTTCCGTAATACCGTTATTGCCATTCTGGCGATGCTGGTTGGCCGGGCATTTGAGCTCATTGGAACGCTTGAAAATGTCAAGACAATCGTTGTCTCGCTTCAGAAAGAGAAGCTTGAAACTGAAATTGAGATACTGAAGGCTCAAATGAATCCCCACTTCTTCTTCAACTCAATGTCTACGCTGAAGGTATTGATAAGAGAGAACAGTCAGGGTGCGGTGGAATTTGTTGACCGGCTGTCAGGTACGTTTCGCTATTTCCTTGAAAAGAAACATGAAGATTCGGTTATTTTGAAGGAGGAACTGGTGCATGTGGAGTCATATCTATATGTACTTAAAAAAAGATTTGGTGACGGACTCGACTTTAAAATCAGTCTCTCTGAATCCGAAATGAACGGCAGAGTCCTACATTTCTCGTTGTGGTCTGCCGTGGAAAACGCGCTCAAGCACAATCGCATCAATTCCGAAAAACCCTTGCGAATAGAGATTTTCCGACAAGGGAATGCGGTGCGTGTAAGAAACTCAATCAATAAGAAGTTCACGGATGGAGACGGTATCGGATTATCTAATCTCCGGAAGCGGTATAAATTGCGAAACGCCGGTGACATCGGCATTCAAGAAACAAATGAATACTTTGAAATCGCAGTGCCAGTTATATGAAGAATATTCAATTCATTATCGTTGAAGACGAGGAAAATGCGGCCAAGGATCTTATCTATGCCTTACACGAAATCCGACCGGAGTATCATCTTGCAGCTATCCTACCTGGTGTTCAAAAAACGGTTGAATGGATCAAAAGCAACCCGATGCCACAACTCGGGTTCTTCGACATTCATCTTGAAGATGGAGATTCGTTTGATATCTTCAATAAGATAATACCGGTCTTTCCAATCATATTTACTACAGCTTTCGACGAATATGCCATCAAAGCGTTTAAAGTGAACAGCATTGACTATCTGCTAAAACCAATACTGAAGACGGACCTCGAAAAAAGCTTACAAAAATTCGAGACGTTAATCGGCACACCTGATAAGAACCCACCTTACGACGACACCCTATACCCGAATACAGCCAATCTGCGCTCAACCATTCTTGTTTCATTCCGAGAAAAGCTGATTCCGGTGGAAATCAGTCAGTTCGCCCACTTTTTTATCGAAAACGGTAATGTGTATGGTACAACTTTTGCCAATCAGCTGCATGTACTTGATTCGAGCATGGAAGAACTTGAAAGAATTCTGAACCCGGGACGTTTTGCCCGGGCCAATCGTCAGTACATCATAAATCGAAAAGCTATAGTAGAGCTCGAAAATTTTTTCAATGGGCGACTCCTGGTTCGCACAACGCCATCTCCACGTGAGCCGATCATCGTTAGCAAGGCGAAGGCGAGTGAATTCAAAAGGTGGCTGGAGCGCTCTATAATCTCCTAGGAACCTATCGCTTGAAGGGGGCTTTTGAACGTTTCACCCGCAATCTGGGAAGGCTCGGGGCAAATACTATCCATCAGATATCGTTATTCTGTTTGTTTTGTCATAAGAATTTAAAAATAGATAGATTTATGAAAGTGATACAAATTTTGGCCTTAACGGCATTTCTCGCTTTGTGTGGTGATATGGGCTTCGCACAGGGTAAACTTGGAACGCTAATGGAAGAGACAACGCCCGAAGAACGCGCAGAGATGCAAACCGAAAACATGGCGCAAACCTTATCTCTTTCCGATAGCGAAAAAGAAAACGTAAGTGCAATAAACCTGAAGTATGCGCGGCGAATGCAAGGTATCTACGATTCCGGACAAGGGCGAATGCAACGATTCCGGCAGATGAAAACCGTCTCGGAAGAAAAAGATCTCGAACTAAAAAAAGTACTCACTGCCACCCAGTATAGAAAGTACAGCGAAAACAAGCAGGAGATGAAAGACAATATCCGCGCAAAAGCCAAAGAAAAAAGATAGTATTAGTCCATATCATACAAGGAGACAAAATCATGAACATAGCCCACATATTAGCAGTTGTTTCCATTTTCCTGGTCAGCACTTCATGCGGCGACGACAATGGCAGTAAACCAAGGCGTTTTAGCTCAGCGATCACTGTTGATGGTATAGCACGACACTATATGCTCAACCTCCCTCCTCAATATAATGACGATTCCAAAGTTCCGCTGGTCGTAGTGTTGCATGGTTTTGGAGGTCAGGGCAGTCAGGCGGAAATCGACTATGGGTGGTCGAAAAAAGGAGACCAGAATAACTTCGCAGTCGTGTATCCGGATGGCACGCAGAACACGGGGCGATTCAGTCTGAGAAGCTGGAACGCCGGTACGTGTTGCCATTATGCTTTGGAAGAAAACATCGACGACGTCAGGTTCATAACAACGCTGATAGAGGAGCTTATTGAAAAATACCCGATTGATGCTAGCCGTGTATATGTGGCAGGCATGTCAAACGGAGGCATGATGACTTACAGGCTAGCCTGCGAACGGTCCGATCTCATCGCAGCCGTTGCTTCAGTTTCGGGTCCGTTTCTACCAAAGACTCCATGTGATCCGGTGCGGCCCATCCCTGCATTACACATCCACTCCAGGCTTGACGAGAAGATTCCATTCGAAGGCGGAATCGGACTTGGATCATATTATTATCCGCCGGTAGACTCAGGATTAACAGTACTACGCGAACACAACGCTTGTCAGAAATACGAAGAACAAATCGTCTCCGGCAAATACACGTTCCGTCGATGGAGCGAGTGTTCGGGCAACGCAGACATCGAAAGCTACCTGGTGGATGACGGTGGACATTCATGGCCCGGCGGACTCATACCAAGGCAGGGCGCCGATGCACCATCCACCGCGATCGATGCCACGGATGTCATCTGGGACTTTTTTGTAACCCATCCACTCCCCTGATGATTCAGTAACACTTCGAAGTTCACACTACAAATGATGTCTGTCTCCATGATGAAAATATTATGGCATGTCCGACGTACGGCCAACTTTTCCCTGGCATTTTTTCTGCTTTCCTGTGGTGATTCGGTCATACCGATTACTCCTGCAGAGTCCGGAGATATATATGGAACGGGATGGTCAGCAACGCATGCCGACGGAGCAAACACGGATTTCTCAGGAACTAATATTCCCGGACAGGTCGAGCTGGCCTGGTATAAGAAGTTCGATGGAACCATAAACCTGGGTCCTTCATTCGGCGATGACGGCACAGTTTTTATCACTACCAGCGGCGAGGGGTGCCACCTTTATGCGCTTGATCCGGTTACCGGCGATACAAAATGGTGTAGCCCGAAGTTGAATGAGTTCGCTGTCGCGTCCGGCGTTTTGATTGATAAAGATCAGCGGCTATTCATCGCCGACAATCAGAGAATGTATGCTTTTGATGCGCGCGGAAAAATACTATGGAGCGTTGGTATCGACGGATTTCCTTTTTCGGCGCAATTCACTCAAACGGGTCGTCTCATTTTCATAACTCACATCGGAACGATTTACGTGTTGGATCGCAAGACGGGAAAAGAAGTACTGCAGCCAAAAAAATTAATCGACTCGGAAACGGCTGTTCGTGATTTCGATCCACGGGCGTGTATGCAGGGAACCAGAGATTGCCCATGTGCCAACACTCCGGCATTTGATAATTCTACCGGGAACATCTATTTCACCTTTTGGTTTCCTGGCGCGCCACAGGCGTCTCTCGTTGCCATGCGTTACACAGAAGACTCAACGCCATCGCTCGAAATGATTTGGCAAAACAACCAACTGCCAGGCGGAAGTGCCTCGAGTCCGGACCTTTCCTATGATAGAAAAACCGTTTACGTCAATGATAACGTTAACTCAGTCCACGCTATCGATACGAAATCTGGTGAAGTCAGGTGGTCATATAATATTGGTTACAAACCAGGAGGGAGTCAGTCCACGTCGCCGGAAGGATATATTCTTCCAGGCGGAGGTGCCGACGCCAAACTCATGTGCATTCGTGATAATGGCGTGAGCGCGTCACTGATCTGGAAGTCCGATACACTTGAAAATCGTGGCATTGCAACGCAGGCGGAAGGCGGGCTTGCTATTGCAACAATCAAGGTGGGAATGTTGTCATACGAACTCGTAATTCTCAATGTGTCGGATGGCGCGATCTTAGAGCGGCACCGACTGCCGGCAAAACCATTGTTTTCAGTGGGAACGACAGTCGGTGTGAACGGATTAATTCTGGTTCCGACATTCAACGGATATTTGTATGCTTACAAGAAACGAGACTGATCTGAGTTCAGGCTGGGATTCTTATTCACAAACTTGTATCCCTCGACGAAATCCGCGTCCTTTCCCGAATAATCGAACAGAGCCTATGAAACAAAAAAGTGTTCGAACTCAGTTTGCGGGTGCATTGCTTTCGTATTGCGAACAGCGAAACATTTCCGCTATTCAGTTGTGCAGCCGCGCTGGTATTTCGCTTGACAGTATACTCGGTAATGATGCGGGTGACCTGAGTCATAGTGATCTTCGCTCCCTCTGGCGCGAGGCCGTAAAACTCTCGGGCGACCCATTATTCGGTTTGCATTTTGGCGAGTCCCTTCAATTGGCCGCACTCGGTATCGTTGGGGAGGTTATCAAGTCAAGCCCGTCGATTGGAGCAGCACTAGACGCTGCATGTTCCCTCACTCCACAGATCACAGATGCTGTCAGCGCGACCGTGGCGAATACAACAGAAAAATTTTCAGTGATAATATCGGCAACCCACGAAACAATTTCCGATGTCTCAAGACACGTTGCTGATTTTATCATGGTCTTCTGTGTCCATGAATTAGACGGCCTCGTGTTACGGAAAGTAACGCCGCTCAACGTTAAAATTCCCGGCCCACATTTCAACTCCGGCGAATACGAACGTGTTCTCCGTTGTAAACCTGAGTTCGGCAGCAACCATTATCAGATTACATTCGATAGCGTCCTATACCACGTCCCTGTTCTTACAGCAAATTACGAAGCACAGCAATCGTTATTGAACAGGGCAATGGCTGCGAAAGCAACTAAAATGAGCTCGAACGCGGAATTCTGTTCGAAGGTGCGGGACTATCTATCGGGTAACGCATACCTGGGCATTCCAACGTTACAGGAAGTTGCAGCCAACTTTCATATGACTGCGCGCAGCCTCCAGCGTCGGTTGCGAAGCGAATCCACATCGTACCAGCAAATCGCCGATTCCATTCGCAAGGAACTTGCCGTTGACTATATGAAGACAGGCAAATACCCGGTAAAAGAAATTTCGGCAATCCTTGGCTACAACGAGGTAAGCGCATTTACCCGTGCCTTCAAGCGATGGACCGGTCAGACACCCGTCACCTACAACGCCTGACGCTTCACCTCAATCCTTGAGTTTATATAATTTGTCGTCCGCGGATAAAGGACTGTCGCGTGCGGATAATCCATACACCTGGGGCAAAGCATAATTTTGAAAGAAAAACGCCAAAATTATGAAATCACTAAGAAATGCTTTATTGATTAATGGAATTAGCTCAGGTGCAACGGGATTAATTCTGGCCGTCGCCCCTGGATTCGTGGCAAACATCATTAATACACCGAACACAGCGCCTATCCTTGGGGTTGGTTTTTTCCTGATAGCTTTTGCCGGCCTGGTTTTATATGCAGCAAGACAGGACAGTATCAGCCGCAAGCTGGTGAACCTGATTACAACCCTTGACATAGCGTGGGTAGTCGTTAGTTTATTGATCGCGGTGACACAATCTTTCGCATTGTCCGGCGTCGGATACCTGCTCATCGTGGCCGTTGCCCTGTGGGTAGCTCTGATGGCGACACTCCAGCTTGTCGGCGTGAGACGATTAGCCAGCTAATGCGAATCCTAACCGATCTGTGGTGTCTGACTAAGCCTGCCTTCCTGCAGGCTTAGTCATCGATTCACTATCCTATGGCATTCTGATCACGTAACCAACGGTACGATTATTCGTTTATGAACATTCACGACGAGAGAACCCTTTGATACATCATCTGATCGCGCCGCCTCCTTGTCTGGCTCAACATGTAAAGTCCTTTTGGGCATTCGAATTTCAGTCTGACGACTCGAAGAAAATACAAATTCGAACATTTGTGAGCGAGTCGGCCGGGATAAGTATTTTCTCCGACAAAGAACGCAGATTCTTGCGCGGGACGGTCCATGGACTCAACACCAGTCCCGAGGTCTACAAACCAGTTTCTTCAATATCTGTTGTTGGGGCTCAGTTTCACACACACAGTCTTAGTCAACTATTCCGGATAAAAAGTTCCGAGATGGTTAATCAATCGATATCACTTGACGAGTTTCAGTCCGAATCGATTGAACGCTTAAAGGATGCGCAGGACCTACGCGGGAAGATAGACCATCTTGAGACTTTTTTGAAGGAAAGGCTGCCGGTGAATACCGACACGTTCGCTGCTGATTGCATCCGCTTTATCAGGAATGCCAAAGGAGATGTAACCGTTAAAGGCCTGCAAAATGAATTTCGGGTGTCGGAACGAAAACTCGAACGAAAATTCGCGACAGAGGTCGGTGTGTCTCCCCGATTTTTTATCAAGATGATGCGATTCCGTCAAGCGTTCGAAACGCTCAAGAATGGACATGGCAAATCCATGACGGAGCTTGCTTATGAACTCGGCTATTTCGATCAGGCCCATTTCATCAATGAAGTCAAACGGCTTTCCGGGCTTACCCCTAAACAATTACAGCAACGGCTACATTCGGTCCCGGTGAATCAGCGTGGGTATACCCGGTATCTCATCGACCCTATCTAAGCTTTCCACCCTTGCTTCCTGGCCAGAATATATTGCCAAACTCGATAGATGTCGGAAAATTACAATCAAAAAAAAGGTACCTCCCCTAATTTCGCCGGTTCGAACAGTTGAGCAATGGAGAACCTGAATCGAGTAGACGTTTATAAAACGTCCGTCGAAGATGTGGAGCAGCGTGACATCCTATTGGAAATACTGCAACAACATTTTCCTTCGTGCAGAATTAGTGTAGACCTGCACGACTGTGACAAAGTATTGCGAATTGCCTCCAGTGGGCAAGCGCCAACTTTCACATTCCTTCGCGTACTGATGCGTTCGCTGAATATTTCAATCGAAGAACTGAGTTGATATGTGAAGCACAAGTCAAGTTTTTACGGAAAACCGGATAAATGTCCTTTTGCAACTACAGGGCTATGAAATTGGAGGTCGCCGACACCCTCAGGAAACTTGCTAAAGTTACATTTAAAATTAAATTCAAAGGGTTTTCGCCTCACCGCTCCTCGGCCACTCAAGCATAGTATCACTATTATGCTATGCGCGACCCCGCGCATTTGAGTGTGTTTTGGAAGCAGGTGTTTTACATATAGGTAATCTCCTTTGGCGGTTCGTTATTTTCCCTTGTGCCGTTTCTGACTAATTGATTATCTCCCCTTTATTGCCCGCCACCTTTTTGCGAAATGCGTTGAGCTCTTCGTGCGAAGGTCTTACCCACTCTGTTACTTCTCCGACAATTTTCAATGGCGCTTCCGAGCGATATGAACGAGTAGGATTACCTGGAAATTTCTTGTCTGTTAGATTTGGGTCATTCTCATAATTCCCTGTTGGCTCAACAATAAACACTCTCTCAATCCCATCACCCTGCGCAAGTGCTGCAGCCAGCCCTGCTCCGTTTACCAAAGCCGTAAAATAAATATGATTCATTCTTACTTCAGATTGGTAATTAGAACCGCCCCCTGCTGATAGCAGATCGCCAACCTGCAAATCCGCTTTAGTGCCGTGATAGAATGGACCTTTTTCTGATAAACCGGGCTTATATGCAATTGCTAAATCTGAGTAGATTTTTGCGTTGTCAACATTACCTAAGTCTTCATAGCACTTCGCTATGTTCAGATATAGAGACGGCAAAGCGCTTTGAACAGCGTTATGATTTACCTTCAATGCAGATTCTAAAGCCGCATCAAGCCAATTTAACCTTTCAAAAACAGTTTTTTGGCAGCGCGCTAAATAATGAGCAGCAAGAAATTTTTCAGAGTCGTTTGTTGCAATATCCCAGGCTTCCAGAAATAGTTTGGCTGCTTCGTCGGGCATACCTTTTTCTTCCATTTCCATGCCTTGAAGGCAGAGTTTAACAACAGGATTGAAGGGAGAAAATTCCATTTTTAAAATTACATTGTGTGTTGGTACGGAACAATTTTATATTAATTGATATACGAGGCTGCACTGCAATTACTGATGCAGTGCACCTCTCGCATCATCCCGACGCGTCGGGATGGCAAAGTAAAGATCGAGATCCGTTGGCGAACAACGCTCCAAAAGCTTAGCCGGCGCGACCTTCTTTCGAAGCGGATTTCACTCTCAGTTTGACCTGGCATTGCTGATTAGGATCCCTTCGTTGCCATCAGAATAGCATCTACAACCTCGTCGATGAGTTGCTCAGGGATATGATGGCCCATTCCTTCAAGTGTAATCAGGCGCGAACCAGGAATTGCAGCAGCAACCTCCCTGCCTGATTCAATCTTCACCAACGGATCGGATGTTCCATGGATAACTACTACCGGAACTTTCAGTTTCGACAGCGCTTCTCTTCGGTCGCAGTTGTCACCAATGAGCACCGCCGCCGCGTGTCGTTCCCTGCCTTCCGGATGCCAGGACCTTTGGACATGTTCCAGCATCTTTTTCTTAAGGAGAACATCATCAGTTGGATATGCGGGACTGTCCAGTGCCTTTGATATCCTCATCATCGCACCAGCGAGTTGCTCAGGATCCGTCGTGTCGGGAAACGGTTCGGCAAACAGTTTCATCACATCCGCATCGGGCTGTGGCCGGGCAGGGTTGCCCGAAGACGCCATCATTGAAACCAGCGAAAGCACACGATCGGGATAGTGTATCGCCATTAGCTGAGCAATGGCACCACCCATTGAACATCCCACTAAATGTGCACGTCCTATTTCAAGCGCATCAAGCAAGCCCACGGCATCCGCAGCCATGTCATTTAATGTATATGGCAGGCGTGCCTGACCACAGGATCCAATCAATGGAAATATCGATCCCCAGTCAGGGCGACCCAATGTGTCCATTTTCCCGGAGTGCCCAATGTCGCGGTGATCGTACCGAATCACCTGATAACCTTTTGCCGCAAGACGCTCCATTAATTCTATCGGCCAGTCCATTAGTTGCGAGCCCAGACCATGAATTAACAATATCGTCTCACCCTGCGGCGGGCCAAAAGCTTCGTAAGCGATTGAAATGCCATTGGCCAAAACCTTTCCACGTCTGACCTTTTCTTTTTCAACCCCAGCGGCGAGCGCGCTGTCGAAAATCACAATTAGTACGAATACAAATAAGGTTTTCAATTTCATACCAACAGATAGTTTTATTTATCCGGTTAGTACAAAATCAGTCCCGAAAACTACACGATAAAAAAAATATTTTCGTGAGTGAGCAACGACGTAAGCTTTCGGATCTGCAAATCGACGTTCCGGCTTCTGTTGTTTTCCGATGAACGATCAAAAAACACCATCGAGGCAATACGTTGATTTTAGTCGACCGAAAGAAAATGTTGATTTATCGGAAGATTCCCCACTTCGAAAGCAGATGGAACAAATCCTGTGAACGATTTGAATTCCCTGATAAAGTGAGACTGATCGTAAAAATCATTTGTATACGCCACCGTGGTGAGGTTCGCCAGATCGTCCTGACCCAGATTTTGTAATACCTGCTGAAACCGCATGATCCGAATAAAATGCTTTTGACTGACGCCAATCCGGGACACGAAGGCCCGCTGCAAATATCTCTCCGACACCTTCAGTGAGGCCGCCAAATGGCTCAGATTCGACCTGCCTTTATTATTGTATAAGTATCCAATCGCGGAATCCACTACGGCATCAACGGGCCTGGCTCTGTAGGACGACAACTTTGTGAGTAAGAATTCATCCACTCCTTTAACGAGTCCGACGAGATCACTGTCATGTATACAGTTTCCAATAAAATCCGCGAAGGAATTCGGAAAAAACACATCCCACGGCAAAACCCTATCATTCAATTCAAACATCGGGATACCGGTGAAGCATGAGAATGTATGGGGATGAAACCATATCCCAAAACTTCGCCCTTTACCCTGGATTTTCAGCTGTCGCGGTTTGATAATCTGACCTATGACCTTTGCCCAATCTTCCTTTTTGTCATCCTTGTAAAAATCCCAGCCCACACTGAATACAGCCTCCACGCATCCATCAGCAAAGTAGACATCATGAATCAACTGGTCCTTTGGATTCTCTATGAAGTAATAGCATTTGACGAATTTTTTCAATTGAGGGGAGGGACTGAGCCTTTTAATCTCCATGTCAAATCCAATTTAGGTTTTGTTTTCCTGATATTTGCCTTGAACGAAGGCATTTCATGCAAAGTTGTGCTGCCCGTTACGGTAACTGTTGGAACGTATTTCCGGACGGGTAACTTCACACAACAGATCGCGTTACATGAGGAGATTGGTAACTCAAATTTTTTCCGCGCTCCATGCAACCTTTTGAAAAAAACTCACCTCCTTTCACTATTAAATTGATGCACCATGCTGAAAAACTATTTGATAATCGCGGTAAGGAATCTACGCAAGCACAGCGGTTTTTCCGCGATTAATATTCTCGGGCTGGGATTGGGAATAGGAACCTGCCTGCTCATTGTTACCTGGGTTATCGATGAGTTGAGTTTCGACCGTTTTCATCAAAACGAAGATCGCCTGTATCGAAGCTCATTAGAATACAGTTTTGGTGGCCAGGTGGCGAGAACCTCGGTTTCGCCAACGGCCCTGCTACCTGCGATGCTAACCCTGCCCGAAGTTCAAACCGGAGCCCGTTTCTTCAATCAATCGGCATGGAATCCGTTCATTGTGAGAGCCGGTGACAAGGTGTTTACCGAAAGTAAATTTTGCTTCGCCGACAGCACGTTTTTCAATGTCTTTTCATTTTCACTTCTGAAAGGCAATCCCCAGAAAGCGCTAAGTCAGCCCTATCAGGTTTTGCTGACAGAGTCAACCGCGCGAAAGTATTTCGGCGACGCTAATCCGGTAGGGCAAACGCTCCAAATCAATAACGAACGTGATTATGTGGTCACGGGCGTGTTGAAAGATGTCCCGGGTAATTCATTTCTTCAGTTTGATTTTGTTGCGTCATTTGTTTCGCTTCGGGCAGCAACGACCGAACCCATATGGTGGAGTGCAAATTATTTGACATTTGTTGTGCTCCATCCGGAAGCCGACCCAAAGGCTGTGGAAGAAAAGTCCAGTGCCATTGCGCTTAAGGCTGTAGAAAATGATATTCAAGGTGACGGCGACTACATCCGGTACAACATGATGTTGTTAAAGGACCTTCACCTGCATTCCGACTTCGCCAACGAACCTGAGGTCGTTAGCAGTATTGTCTATGTATATATATTCGCAGGAATAGCCATTCTCATTCTTGTCATTGCCTCCATAAATTATATAAACCTTACTACAGCCAGAGCGGTTGAACGAGCACGCGAAGTTGGCGTCAAGAAGGTAGTCGGTGCGCAGCGTAAACAAATCTTCCTGCAGTTTATGACGGAGTCAGGATGCGTTACTTTTGCCGCATTTGTTGTCGCCATCACATTTGCAACGATTACGCTTCCTTTCTTCAATGAACTGACCGGCAAGCGCTTTAATGCAGATACGTTTCTGGATCCAGTATTTATAACGGGGATCCTGATAGGCATTTTCGTACTTAGTGCAACTGCGGGGGCATATCCTGCGATGGTTATGGCAAATTTCCGGCCCATGAATATCCTTAAAGGCAACTTCAGGCACTCGTCGCAGGGTTTGTGGCTGCGACATTCATTGGTAGTTGTTCAGTTCACCGTCTCTGTTACCCTGATTGTCGGAACCCTGGTCATCCGGAAACAACTGGATTATCTCCAGGATAAAAGACTGGGGTACGACAAGGAAAATGTTCTTGTGTTGCCCCTGGATGGCGATACCCGGAAGAAGTATTCAACACTGAAAACGGAACTGCTTAAGAGCGCAGCGGTTAAACATGTAAGCCTCGGGTCGAGTGCGCCGGCTCACGTTCAGGCCGGGTACTCTATGTCCCTGGCGGAAAATACCGGCAAAGGCATCACGCTTACCGGATTGATCGTGGACGAAGACTATATTCCTGCGATGGGTATGGAGCTACTGCATGGCGACAACTTCACCGAAGAAGACGTTAAAAGAATCAGTGACAAAATCGACGACAGTTTCATCCTCAATGAAGCTGCGATTAACGAATTGGGTATTGACCCCGCAACAGCCGTAGGCCGCCAGGTCGTCTTCAACGGAAGGAAGGGCGCCATCAAGGCTGTCGTTCGAAACTTTCACTTCTCTTCACTTCACCATTCGATCAAACCGCTGATACTTTTCGTCGAGCCGCAAAATCTGAATAAAGTATTGGTTCGACTTTCCGCCGGAAATGTATCTGACCACCTAGCAACGGTAGAACGAATAACCACCAGTCTGCTTCCTCATCGACCATTCGAATATTCCTTTCTCGATCAGGATTACGCTGCAATGTACACTGAGGAGCAGCGAATGGGAACGGTATTCATCGTGTTCGCCATACTTGCAATTGTAATCGCCAGTCTTGGTCTCCTGGGACTTGTCGCTCATGCTGCAGTTCAACGAACAAAAGAAATTGGTATTCGCAAGGTTCTGGGAGCATCAGCCTCGGGTGTAGTTGTATTGATTACTAAAGACTTTTTGAAGCTTGTCGCTATCGGGATTTTGATCGGTATCCCTGCGTCTGGGTACCTGATGAATATGTGGCTGGATAACTTTGCGTATCGCACTAACGTCGGCTCCGTCCCCATCATCATCGCAGCTGCCACTTGTCTGATGATTTCAGTTGCGACAGCCGCGTTTCATGCATTAAAAGCAGCAACGATCAATCCTGCGGAAACATTGCGTAGTGAATAAAACATTGGTAAAACGTCTGTGATGCAGATTGATGCTTTGGCGATCCTTAATGGTTTCGTCAAAACATCTTTCTTATAATTACTTACATTCACCCTCGACCCACGAGGTCAAACCATGCCTGGTTGCAACGCATGCATTACTGTAGGTCTTCCCGTCGCAGCCACAGACAGGAGCATATTCAAAGGTGCAGGGGCCTTCGCTTATCTTTGATTCGTCGACACAGCCATCGGGTGTCGCCGCCTTGCAAAAAGTCAAAATAAAAAGACAAAGCAACCAGGCAAATCTTGAAAGTGTCGTCAGTCTCATACTTGCTTAAAAATTATGGCGGGATCCCCCCAGCGTTAAGATCTGTTCATTAAAACCAATCAAACTCAGCCACAATGTAAGAACCTAATCGAACCTGATATACATGGCCCTGAAATTAATGGTCATCATGTCAAACTTTTTGATCAGATCCTGCCCAATGTTTCCATAGATGTCCCTCCATTTTCCTCTGGTTTCTTCCGTCAGGACAGGAACATCCGACAATTCAATCTTCTGTCCATTGATCGTAAGCGGTAAATCGATGTGGTAGCCTTGTTGGGTGGTCAGGCCACCTGCACCACCAAAGTTGATTTCACTAAGCGTAGAGGTAGACTCTATTTCATCCTTGTGCTCGTCAAAGAATCGTTTGAAAAGCATGGTGTGGTCTGCCCCCGTATCGAAGTTGTAGTGCTTTCCGTCAATCCGGATAACCGGGGTGAGTTGATCCAGCGCCAGATTCTTTTCCTGATGATCGGACCCTGCGCGTTCGTGTACCCGAAACCATCCGTCTTTCGTAATTTGTATTTCACCTAACGCTTCAATAACGGGGAACCCGATAATTCCATTTATCTGATAATTAATCTGGGGAAAAGCTAATTGTTCATCGTCGAGCACAATGAACACCGCGTTTCTGACAATGATTCTGTCCAGAAGAAACTCTTTGCAGACAGCCATCTGCGCATAGACCGACTCCCCCGTGATGGCACCAACTTCGATGGAATCACTCAATATCGTCATACCCGCCTTCAGCGCTGTCGACCTGGTTACGGTAGAGAGATTAGCGCCAGTGTCAAAGATAAAATTCACTGTATCTTCAGCAACGTGAATGGGTAAGTTTCGCAGACCTGCAACATCCTGAATCATTTCGATGTCCACGTCGGAAAGCACTACCTCCTGCGGGGGTTCATCCTGAAGGATTGTCCAGAGCTTAAGTGAATTCTGATAATCCTTCATTTTCTCAGACGAAAGGTGTTTCCCATAATTCTGTACGATTCGATTAACCGCCTCTTTGGCCCGTTTGTAGTCATAACGTTTGGACGCGTTGTCCTGAACGAGGTCCAGTAATATCCGGGAGATAGAATCCGGCAGTTCATCGCGGTAATCCTTCATCAATAACTCAATAGAAGACTCGGATGAATTGATATCGTTGAAGGCATTGGCTGTGATGGCATTCAATACATGACGCTCAGCCTCAGACAAGCGGTTGCCCTCGCTCAGCAAACGTTCTTGCGCAGAAAAAAAATCTTTCTCACGGGCGGATTCGAGTATCTGTTTAAAAAGTTCTTTGTCGCCGGACGGGCTATTGCATCCAGCAAGGATACAATAAACCAGGAGAAACAAGCCGGAGCGTATGGTTAACATAAGTTCATCGGTTACGTATTACAAATCGATAGCACACAGTTTAAATTCTCGCTATTCATAATTAGATCCGGGTACATGGGCCCAGGCGCCGGCATTTACATCATCTTCCACCTGGTCATAAGATTTTCTCCAAAATAGTAAATCTTCTAACAGGATACCCGATACCTAACTATGGCTGAATGAAAAAACAAATACCGCCCCAGATGTAATGACCGCATTTGTTCCTCCTTCACTGATGGTCTACCACAGGATGAGTGGACTTGATATACGTGACGTTATCAAAGTGTGAAAAGGTTGTATAAGCCAATGCAGCGTGATGGGCCACCACCAATACGGTGATACCGGACCTGAGATTGTTCACCCACTCTGTTCCTGAAGTGCTATTGATAGGCCCTGACCTCATAGAGTGAATAACCCCACTTGTCAGAGGCACGTTTGGTTCCGTTAATTCGAATGTACCTCATAGCCGTTGGTGGGAAGTCCAGGGTGTCGGTGTTACCGTCGCCATTCGTTACTGAAATCACGTTGTGCCACGTCCGCCCATCTTTCGATCCCTGGATGTTATAACTGATCGCAAAAGAGGCCTCCCATTCTAAAATTACTTTCCGAATGGTATAGGTCTTTTGCAGATCGATAGCAACCCAGGCAGAGTCGGTAGCCATGCTGGACCATCTTGTAGAAAGGTCGTCATCAAGTACATTGCCGGCATCAAACAGGTAGCTGTTTTCGTTGGTGGAACCTGACGCGGTGTTACCGTGATAGGCAGCGATGTTTCCTGTGCCGTCTTCAACTACGCTGACATTAAACAACTTCGTCGCCGAACGCGGGTTTCCCTGGGCCTGAACCGTGAAGTCACCCTGCCCTGTCTTGCCAGTCAGCTTAAGTTGAATCCTTCCGTTATTTGACGAAGTGACCGAAAATAAATCGGGTCTTGTATTTGTCACCACATTAAAACGAACTGGCTTTGTATGTTGGTGCCCTGCTATGTCGGATAAGACCACAAAATCTTTGTATATGTTATCCCTATTGGAAACTACCCTTGGTTGGGATCCGGCGATGATAGGCGCTCCGATCAACCATTGCACGCCATGCCTTAACAGCTCCTGATAACCGCGGTTGTTCTTTGCATCCCTATCATGACCCAGAGTCAGCGACATAACTTTACCCCGTCCGACCGGATGCCACCACATAACGGGAAGATTTTCGGCCCGGGCAATTACATGGAAGTCCCGGATACTCGGCTGGAAATAATATATTTCGTCCTTAATAACAAAGTCGTCAACAGCTAGTGAAATGGGATGTGGTTCTTCATTTCTGAACGAGTAGTTGTACCCCCAAAACTCCGTGTTGCTCGTAACGACGTTGAATTCCTCAGGGACAGTCGAAGGCCCACCGATAAAAATTCCCCCGATGAATTCTTCATATCGGTTCCAGTTCAGCAGACTGAGTATGCCACAGTGCAACGTAAAATATGGTTTCCCATTAGAAACAAATTTAAAAAGGGCATCCAATTGTTCTTGGGACGGCTCCAGAAAAATCGAGTTACTGATAACAAGGTCAAACTCCTGGAGACGGTCGTGACGAAGAACGGTGAGGTCATCGGTTACCTCAACGTCCACGATGTCTTTGAGAATGTCTGCTACCTTTTCATTCTGGAACTCGTGAATCCAGGGTGGATAATGTTTTTTATGAGCCGGGATGTTTCCGTTCCCGGTAATGATCAAAGCCCTCGGCAGTTCCTGTCCGTTAACCAGCTCGAATGTTATCGTCGTCAGTGTAACAACTTGTACTAGTGAACAAAGTAAGCCACATAAAAAACTGACATATCCTGAACGATGTAGTGATCGAGGTGAAATGGATTCCATTCTTGTTCTGTTTGATCTGGTCGAATAATACGCAACGATTGAGACTGCCGATTGTAAAAAAACGACGGAATCACAGACAGTTTGGCATGTAGATACCGCCTTCAGGCTTGTCGGATAGGTACAACGGTCATTGCCGATTTTTTTATATTTTCGACTTACCAAAACAGTTACTCAAATGACTATCTATCTATTCCTGTTCGATGGATTTTCGGATTGGGAGATCGCCTATGTAACCCCCGAGGTAAACAAAAGTAGTACGAGCAATCTGACCACAATCAGCCTGACTGGCGAAGCGATTCGATCGGTTGGAGGGTTACGTATCACACCCGATCGCGGAATACATGACGTTGATGTTAACACGGTCGACATGTTAATTTTACCTGGTGGTGATGCCTGGGAGCAGGGACAACTCGACGCGGTCCACAACCTGGTGAGCGATACTATCTCCCGCAACAAGACAGTCGCCGCGATCTGTGCCGCCACAACCTTCCTCGCGAAAAACGGCTGGCTGAAAGGCGTCAGACACACCAGCAATGCTCGCGAATACCTTACGGCGTTTGCCCCTGATTACAGCGGAAGTGAACTCTATGAAGATCGCCCGGCGATTTCAGATGGTAACATTATAACAGCAAACGGGACAGCACCGATCGAGTTCGCCCGTGAAATTTTTTCCGCTGCCGAAATCCATACACCTGCTGATATCGAAAAATGGTTTAATCTGTTCAAGCACGGTATATGGCAGGAGGAATGAAAAAGTGACTATTTATTATCCACCTTCATTTCAAGAAGTGCCACGTTGAGGTTTCGGTTTTGAATCGGAAGCTCGGAATGGTTTCCTGTGGTTCGTACACCGACAAACTCAAACCCGAACGACTTATAGTAGTTGATTATCCGATCGTTGTCCGCCCATGTGTCCATTCGAATGCATGAAAGCTTACGTTGCCGCGACGATCCTTTTGCCCATTCCAATACGCAATCAAATTGGCGTTGTCCTTTGAAGTCCGGATGCACAACAATTCGATGGAGGTAAACCGCATCGGTACGATCCCGGTCCCCCCAGATAAACGGATCTGAAAACTGCACACTAAAAACACAACGGATCTGGTTCGTTTGAATCAATTTGTATTGAAGACCGTTCTCGATATCTTTCTGCAACGCCGCGGTGTCAATCGTTGGCCACACTCTATATCCCGGTTTGCTGACGGCCATGGCCTGTTCAAACATCCAGAGTACCACTGGCAGATCCGATAGATTTGTCTTTTCTACCATAAAAAATTACCTCGCAGCGTTTTGTTGATGATGAATTACTTGTCTGATCAAGCTACACAAAACTACTAATTAATTTCCGGTACCAAGTTCTTGCGGACCAAGAACCACAATCTTTCCTTTTGTGTGGCCAGTGTCAATTGCCGAATGCGCGAGAGGTAGTTCTCCGAAAGGGAAAACCTCCGACAGGTGTGGTTTCAATACGCCTGACTGCAAAAGAGAAGCAATTTCTTTCATAGTCTCGCCATTGGAACTTACTACTACTCTGTGTGTGAATAGTTTTTTCTGGTTCACAACAGCAGCCATTCGCCCATCGTGGTCGTCGTATGGAAGCAAGCTAATTACCCGTCCTCCCGGCTTAGCCGCTGCCAGTGAATGAAAGATGTGCGGTCCAGGCATGGGATCCAAAACCAAATCGGCATCCTGCACAAGATTCTCTATTGTCTGTGAAGTATAATCGATAAACTGATCCACCCCTAACCCAAGCACGAACTCTTTACTCGCGGGTGAACCCGTGCCGATGACAAATGCACCCAGATGCCTGGCGAGTTGTACGGCGAAGTGCCCTACCCCACCAGCCGCACCATGTATCAGCACTTTTTGTCCGGCGCGTGCCTGACCGTAGGTTATGATCGCCTCCCATGCTGCCAGCGCAGCCAGCCCGGAAGCAGCGGCCGCCTCATGTGTTACATTCGAGGGTTTCACTGTCAGATGCGCTGCCGGAGCTGTTACGTATTCTGCATTCGACCGGCCCCGGCCAAAAAAGTTTACCAGGCCAAAAACATCATCGCCCACCTTAAGCTCCTTTACATCACCGCCAACAGCAACTATTTCGCCAGATACATCCCAGCCAAGAACAATCGACTCATTACGGCCATTCGGCTTATAAAACACGTTTACGGCGAAGTCATTCTCTCGAACAAAAGAGTCGACCCTGTTGACGGAAATTGCCCTTGTGCGAATCAATACTTCATTACCGGACCAGGTTGGTACTGGTAAATCTGAAAGAACAAGATTCTCTATTCCACCATGTCTGGTTAATACAAATGCTTTCATAAACTCTTTCCATTTTTTATTTTCTGACAGCGTAAGACGAAAGTAGATCTTAAGTCATCCACAATATTCTCTCTGATAACGAAGTCGCGGCCCTGTAGTTCCCCCGTTTCTAATTTTTGAACTAACCCGACTCTATCACAAAAAAGAAAGACCGATCTTTTTGATCGGCCTTCCCGGATTTTCTAACCAATGCCTATAAACAACAGATGTATCTCAAGTCATCCATTTCATTTATTCATTCGATGACACATTTTTATCGTTCGAAGCATGCGTTACCGATCCGTTTATCACATGGATTATTGTATTGTCTTCAATATCCGGATGCGTCAGGAATTTATCAACGTCCAATGAAATGGTTGTTCTTGTAGTAAGTTCGGAGGTTGGACAACTTCCAACGTATTTTAGCACCAGATAGACTTGGGCCGGATACGAAAGCGCAACTGAACCATCCCAATAGAAATCGAACTTGCCTTCGCAGTCGGCGGGATGCAGTACCGTTACTTCGAAAGTATCCCTGGAAGTGGAATTAAACCTGACCTCTTCTATCGAAAACTCAGCCTCACTCACACCCGCTTTCTCGATCAGGAGATTTCGCTTTCCATTCAGGTTCCCATCCAGACCGATGTCATCCCCGTTGCCATCAATCACTCCATTTGATTCACAACCTGTACAGATAGCCGTAAAAACTGCCAGGAAAAAAATTACACTATTCTTCATAACTATTTAATTTTTTGATTCGTACCTGTTAGTACCCATCTGATTTCTTCCGGTTGGAATGACGTTACCCTTTTTCGGCGTCGGCTTTGTACAAAAAACATCCACTAACAATTCCGGTCTGATGTCAGAATTTCGTAAATGACTAAATTCAGCTCAGGTGAATGTTAAAAATAAGATAACAACATGCTGATTGGAGAGCTTTCCAGATACATCGGTGTATCGAGAGATACGATTCGTTATTACGAAAGAAAAGGACTAATTACGAATGGGACCAAAGCCAGTCGCACCAACGATTATAAAGACTATCCGGAGCAAACAATCCGGGAACTGACACTGATTCGGGAACTTAAGCAGATAGGGTTTTCCTTAAAGGAAATTGGCCGATTCCTGGATATGTGGCGGGACGAATCAACGTGTGATGAGTTGTCGCTCCTTCTTAAAACAAAATTGTCGCTCGTAGACGAGCAAATCCGAAACCTGCAGGAGGTACGTTCACGTCTTTTCAACTGTATCACGGCGTGCCGAAAAGGCTCGTGTCGACTGCCCATTAAATAAAAGAAATAGCTTCCGCGAGTAAACCATTGACCTTACTCCATACCGTTCATAACCTCATTGGAAACCAATTATATCGGCTATGAACGAACCCCCATCAAAAGATTTCTTCAGTTGCAGGCTCTCAACTCCGGAACTTCAAAAAAGAAAACAAACCCTAATAGCTAATCTGAAGGCACTCATGATCCGCCACCGGGAGTTAGAAAACGGAATGGAGTACGCCTTCGACACGAGCGATATGACTATTGACATCCTTGCTGACTTTATTAAGACAGAACGGCGATGTTGTGATTTCTTTTGCTTTTGCGTGCGTGTTGAGTCTACCAACGCAACTTTATCCATAACAGGACCACTGGGTTCGAAGGAATTTTTACGTGACTTGTTTTCATGATTGACAGGCAGTAGCTTGTTCGTTGCCGGCGCGAACGCCCACAATGCCTGACATTTATGTGGTCCATGGTGGCAAATGTCGCGTGCCCAAAGCAATAGAATCTCTTGAATCACGATATTTTTGTACGAATACGACTTCACATCCCGTCTCAGAAGGAAACTTACGTAAACTATACGTTTGTTGTTCCAGAACACCAATCTGGCAAAGGTGGCACCACGATAATATTCGGGAAGCCGTCTGATAAATACAAACAAAGGAACATGAGTGTTAAACTGAAGATCGTTATCACCGTCAAGAGTCCCGATAAATCGGTACACCTTTACACAAAAGAGGTTGGTCTTGCCGTCGACAACGGGGAGCTTGAATCCAAAGGCCATCTGGATTCACAACACCTGGTAAATATTTCAGGAACGTTGACTAAATCACGAGAAAAGAAGCCTTGCGGGGAGTAAGGCATCCTGGAATAATAATTATCACGGAGACAACGAAGGGTGCCCAACGCCCAGGCTATCGCAAGAGCAGGTTGACCAACTCTTCTTTCCGGTAGTACTGAAAGCGCTTCGGGTTTAGTCCGGAAAACTTCCTGATAACACGATTAAAGTGGGGTTGGTCTGCAAAGTCGAGTTCGTGAGCAATTTCACTCAGGCGTCCATATCTGTTATTGCGGATGAATTGAACAACGGTTCTGAATCGCATAGTCTGCAGGTAGTGGCGCGGCGACACGCCCACGCTGGCTAGAAAGCGTCTCTCAAGCTGACGTTCAGAGACGTTAAAATACGAAATCAAATCCTTCACCTGACTAACTTTTCCCTCGCTTAACAGTTGCAGTGCAGCGCTTACCAAAAGATCCGGTGAACCCACTTCACGTGCCTTCTTTGTCAGGAAATCCGACAAAATCCGGATCTTTTCACTGGAATCATCAGTATCGAGTATGATGTTTCTAAGGTCTGACTTTTTATCGAATTCATCCAGCGAATAAACACGATCAGTAAGGTAGTGGGCATCAATTTCAAACAAGGATTTTATCGCCTGGGGATGAAACAAAACCCCTACGGCACCGAATGATGAGACGGCAGTGGCAATGCTGGGCTGTCGGTTCTGGCCATAAATTATGCCTGTCGGAATGTTCCCAGCATCATTTCTAATTGCGCTTCTACCATTATTATGGTGAAAAACAAACCCGGAGGAATCATCTACGAATGTCCGTATCTCGGTGGTTTCACCAGGTTTCATATGAAATTCAAGAATCCAGAAATAGCGGACCAACTGTTTTAACTCGTCGGCGGGATTAATGATTTTAATTTTCATGAGGGAAATAGTTTCGAACTTACATTTCTCCAACCTCCGTCGCCACTATAATCAAGCACAGAACAAAGCGTGGAGTTATCCGGGCTTTAGTCCCTGGTGTTGTCCTAACATCGTCAGACGCCTTCAAGTTCACTGAAAGCTTTTGACTAAGACACAATCCATAAGCAACAGGTTGGATATGGCGTCGGAAACGTACAAGATCAATAGGAAACATTCATGTTGAGAAGTGAGAATGAAAATCGGGCAGATCACAACGCGCTTTTCCACAGCCCGGAACTACGCATCGTGGGCATGTGTGTTTTGCTTTATCATCCAGGCCAGTTAACATCCCCTTCTGGCTAATATCCTCTTTCCTGTTCAAACACTTTTTCTGGTGTACAAAATCCCCAAAATGTTGAATGTGTTGCCATAGAAGTGCCGGAATTGTTAAAAAACAAAATCAATAGCAAAGAACTATTTC
>JAEZEH010000075.1 GCA_023417785.1 Bacteroidota bacterium | reverse complement strand
ATTATTCTTTCTTACCAGCTGCGCCGGACTGGCCTGCCTTGCCGGTTCCTGAGATCGACTGCCGCATATCGGTATCCGCCTGCACGTTCTGCATTTTGTAATAATCCATCACGCCAAGATTTCCTTTAACAAATGCTTCGGCCATAGCTTTCGGAATTTCGGCTTCGGCTTCAATAACTTTCGCCCGGGCTTCCTGTGCTTTTGCCTTCATTTCCTGTTCAAGGGCGACGGCCATCGCACGGCGTTCCTCAGCCTTGGCTTCAGCAACCTTCAGGTCGGCGGTGGCCTGATCTATCTGCAGTTTCGCGCCAATGTTCGTTCCTACGTCCACGTCGGCAATATCAATGGAGAGGATTTCAAACGCCGTTCCTGCGTCAAGTCCTCTTGATAATACAAGCTTCGAGATGTTATCAGGACTCTCAAGTACTTCCTTGTGGGATTTTGCTGAACCAATGGACGAGACAATACCTTCACCAACCCGGGCAAGAATAGTATCTTCACCTGCACCTCCGACTAATTGCGCGATGCTTGCACGCACCGTAACCCGGGCCACTGCAATCAATTGAATTCCGTCGGCGGCTACGGCGGCCACCTTCGGTGTGGTGATCACCTTCGGGTTAACCGAAATCTGTACGGCCTGGAAAACATCGCGACCGGCAAGGTCAATAGCGGTAGCCTGCTTAAAGGTGAGGTTGATGTTCGCCTTATCGGCTGAAATAAGGGCCCTTATCACATTGGGCACATTGCCGCCTGCGAGATAATGCGTTTCAAGGTCATTCGACGAAATATGTAATCCTGCCTTGGTAGCCGTGATCAGCGATTCGACGATCACACGGGGCGGCACCTTTCTGATTCGCATGAACACCAGTTCAAACAAGCCGACCTTGACATTTGAAAAGAGTGCCGTAATCCAAAGATTTACCGGGACGAAGTAAAGGAATATGAAAAATAGAACTATTGATCCGAAGACAATAGCGAGTAGGTAAAGAGGTTGTTCAGTCATATCAGGTAAATATAGATACTATTTTATTTCTTCTACGAAGATCTGGTGAAGTTCAATATGAACTACGCGGATAGGCTTATTGGGATTAACGAAGTCACCGTAAGTGCGTACTTCAAAGGTTTGGCCGTTAATGCTGGCGTTACCGCTTGGCCGAAGGGCTGAAACGGTTACACCCTCGTTGCCAACTTTAAGCGTTTCCATAATTCCTTCGTTAACCTTGCTCTTGATTGAGCTTTTGAGCGAGTACCTTTGCCAGGCACCCGATTTAAAACTATAAAATAACGCTACAGCAGTAACCGAAAGGCTACCTAACAGTACATAAAAGCCAACATCGTCGCCGAAGTGCCGGTAAGTAATTATAACCCCAACTCCCGAAAATATCAATCCGAGGACGCCCACCACTGTAGTGCCGGGGATAAAAACTACCTCGACAATAATAAGTACCAGTCCGATAATCAATAAAGACAAAATGATGATCCACATTACCATGATTGCAATTCGTTTTGTCTGTTTAATAACGGATTGGACACGAAAGTGGGAATTATTTCGCTAAAAATCCAAAACAGTCGCCTGACATCGGCTAGTATGCACGTGCGAAAAGTACTCTTCGCGAAGAATTCTGTCCGGAATAGACACATTTTCCTTGTTCCTCTGCGGCGTCGAGCGGAATACAGCGGATTGTCGCTTTTGTCTGTTCCTTGATGGCCGCCTCAGTTTCCCTCGTTCCATCCCAATGAGCAGCAACGAAGCCACCCTTCTCGTCAAGGACTTTTTTGAAATCGTCAAAAGAATCCACCGATGTGGTCATTTGCGTTTGGAACGCTTTCGCCTTTGCGTAAATGCCAGACTGGATTTTATCGAGGAGCGCGGGGATTTCCGCCGCAATCTCTTCGACTTTCAGCGTAAATTTCTCTTTAGTGTCTCTCCGGGCAACTTCAACGGTGCCATTCTCAAGGTCACGCGGACCCATTGCCAACCGTACCGGGACGCCTTTAAGTTCCCATTCCGCAAATTTAAACCCGGGCTTATGCGTGTCGCGGTTATCAAATTTAACGCTCAAACCCAGCTTCCTGAGTTGCGATGCCATCTCGTCTACGCGGGCAGTGATCCGGTTCAGCTCGTCTTCGGATTTATAAATCGGCACGATAACCACGTGAATAGGCGCAAGTTTCGGAGGGAGAATCAAGCCATCGTCGTCAGAATGTGCCATGATCAGCGCACCCATAAGCCGCGTACTTACGCCCCAGCTCGTTCCCCACACGTATTGCAGTTTACCGTCTTTTCCGGCAAACTGGACATCAAACGCCTTCGCGAAATTCTGCCCCAGAAAATGCGATGTTCCCGCCTGAAGGGCTTTGCCGTCCTGCATCATCGCTTCAATGCAATACGTGTCTATAGCACCCGGAAAACGCTCGCCTTCAGATTTTCGGCCCTTGATCACAGGCATCGCCATAAACTCCTCGGCAAACTTTGCATAGACCTCCAGCATCTGGATAGTCTCTGCTACAGCCTCCTCCGAAGTACTATGGGCCGTGTGGCCTTCCTGCCAAAGAAATTCGGCTGTTCGCAGAAACAGGCGGGTTCGCATCTCCCATCTCACGACGTTCGCCCACTGATTGACGAGAATTGGCAGGTCGCGATATGACTGAATCCACTTTTTATACGTACTCCAGATAATTGCTTCGCTGGTGGGCCTCACTACAAGCTCCTCTTCCAGCTTCGCCTCCGGATCTACCATTAATCGTCCTTTCTTGTCGGGATCGTTCTTCAGCCGGTAATGCGTTACAATCGCGCATTCTTTGGCAAAACCTTCAGCATTCTGTTCCTCGGCCTCAAACAAACTTTTAGGAACAAACAGCGGGAAATACGCATTTGAATGCCCGGTTTCCTTGAACATCGCGTCAAGCGCCTGCTGCATCTTTTCCCAAATGCTGTAACCATATGGTTTAATTACCATGCATCCTCTGACGTCGGAGTGCTCAGCCAGATCGGCCTTCTTCACTAATTCGTTGTACCACAAAGAGTAATCTTCGGCTCTGGTTGGTATTTCCTTACCCATGCTGGTATAATTATTGTTTCATTTTGTATGAAAGGGCAAATATAAATCTACCAGAAAGAATAACCAGTTAAATTTTGTAGCTTTATCTGTGCACTTTATGAGCAGTTTCGCGTTATTACACTGATAGTACCTTCTAATTCGATAGATATGATAACCAGGATTTTTGGCCTTTATATACTGACACTTTTCTCAGTGTCGGCATTTGCTCAGGATATTGAGCATGATGATATGTATTTCAATTCGAAAGACCGCGAGAAGCTTCGCGAAGCCTCAGCTCAGCAATACGCGAGGGCGGAGACCAGGAAGGCGGATCGCCGCGCATCGGAGTCGTCAGATGAACTGAATCCCACCGATAGTTATTCGGCCCGAAATGTCAATCCTGAGTACTCTTCGCGTTCGAATGCTGAGACCGCGCAGGTTGACAATGAAGATTACTTCGTGAATAATTATCAATATCAGACTCAGCAAAACCTGAATCAGTTCAATAACAATTTCAATAATTGGTATAACAGTAGCTGGTATCAGCGCAATTACTGGGGGCCTTCGATGTATAGCTGGAACTCACCATTCTACGGAAGTCACTACAACGCCTGGGGTAATCCCTGGAACGACCCGTATTACCGGTCCAATTATTCAAGCTCGTTCAGCTACCATTGGGGTAGCAACTGGAACTACGGCTGGGGATTCAATAACTATTGGAACCATCCCGGTAATTCATGGGCCTGGGGATCGGCTTGGGGACCGTCTTATGGATTTGGATACAATTCCTGGTATGGAGGAAGATCCTGGTACGGTGGCGGGTATCCGCGCGTTATCGTAGTTGATAATACTGGCGAGTCCGGCCGGAAAGTCGTTTATGGCAAAAGACCTGTCAGAAGTTCGACCATCGTAGATAATTCCGCCAATACCAGAACCAGAACGTCGTCTTACCAGCAGAATACGTCGGGCAGACCCAATTCAGGAGGCCGGGAAAGTAGCGGTACCAATGAGTACTATAACAAATCATGGCGCTACACCAGTCCTTCGAATTCGACAAACTCAAATTCGAACAGCACATACAATTCGAATACGAGGACGCGTTCTTCGAACTATTCGAGTGACTCGAATTCCCGCAGTTCGTCGTTCGGAAATTCGAACAATTCGTATAGTACGCCGAGCAGAAGCAGCTCACCTTCCTATAATAGCGGAGGTAGTAACAGCCGAAGTTCGTCGCCTGCTCCATCCAGCGGATCAAGCGGTCGGTCCAGAGGTAGCAGATAATTCCCTGTCTTTTTAACGAAAGCATTTATGAAAATGAGGTCATTATTTTTCCTCAGCGCTATCGCTTTGCTCATTTCCGGAAATAGTTACGGACAGAGTTACACGGAAACAGCGCTGCTTTTCAGCCGGACTCAGCCGGGTGGCAGCGCCCGGATTCAGGCGCTGGGCGGAACACAGATTTCACTGGGCGGCGACTACAGTTCCGCGTTTTCTAATCCCGCCGGACTGGGAATGTATAACCGCTCTGAATTTAGCCTGTCGGTCGGGCAGCGGGGCGTCACTAACGACACCCGGTATTTCGGCCAGAATACCTCCGAGAATGATTCAAAGCTCATGATTCCTGGATTCGGCGCTGTGTTTAATGTCCCCTCCGGGCGCCAGGGCGGAAGTTTTATCGGAGGTTCGTTTGGTATTTCATTCAACCGGACAAATGATTTTAATAGTACAATACGCTACGCCGGCGCGAACAATGCCAACTCTATCATACCTGCCTTTATGGAAAATGCCTGGGGCGATGTAACGGATCAGTTTATGGAAGACGGCTACAATTATAATACACCAGCTGGCCTTGCATATCATAATTTCTTAATCGGCTCGGCTGATGTGCTTGATCCGTCTAATCCGCCTCATGAGTATTTCACTGATGTTCAATCGAATTTTGAAGAATATCTGTCAGACGCCGATCAAAGTGAGGAAATCGCGACTTCCGGGGCGTCGAACCAATGGAGCATCAGCTATGGAGCCAATTTTGGTGACCGGATTTTTGTCGGTGGCGGAATAGGAATTTCGTCGATCCGTTACACATCCCGCAAACTTTTTTCCGAGAGCTACGAAGTCGATCCATTCTTTACTGGTCTTGTGCTGGACGAAACGCTGAAGATCACCGGTTCAGGATTAAATGCCACGCTGGGGGCGATTTTCCGCCCGATGGATTTTCTTCAGGTTGGTGTTTCTTATACAACACCCACGTATTATGAATTGACGGAGAGCTATGAGGCATGGATGGATACCGAGTGGAAGAATTTCGACTACTATGGCGATGGCGAAACTATTCTCACAAATGAATCGGCGGGTACTGATGTAGTAAATTCGGAGTACAATTTTCGTACGCCGTCACGGATATCGGCTGGTGTAACCGCCATCTCCAAATTGGGTTTTATTTCCGCTGACGTCGAGTATAGTAATCCGGGGAATGCGAAATACAGTTCGGAGATAGACGGAATATCTTACGCCCCCGAAAATGATGACATCCGCCGCAATCTTACGTCAACGGTGAATGTCAGGTTGGGTGCAGAATTCCGACACAAGATTCTCAGGGTTCGGGGAGGGTTTGCATCGCAAGGAAGTGGATGGTCAGACGAATCATTCGGAGACAGAATCAATTCGGTTTCTGGTGGCCTGGGTTTGCGTTTTAAAAGGGCTTACGTTGACTTTGCCTTAATACACACCAAGACTAACGGGCAATACCTACCTTATCAGTTGTCACCTAACGGCCCTTTGCAGGGAATGAATATTGAACTATTTAGCCCGGTTGTTGACATAACTCAAAAGGTATTGACCGGGCTTTTAACCATCGGTATCACGTATTAATTCCTGTTCTTTGTATCGCACGCACCACCTTTTCAACGTCAGGCTCCGACACGACGAGCCTGGCGCCTTCATAGGTTGACTGTCTTGCGTCAAGCAATTTTCCAATACGTAACGCCAGGTCCTGATCGGCTTCGAGCAATGGCCTGCCTTTACTGTTCCTCAGTCTTTCAATTAGTGTACTGATCGTTACCTTCAGGTATACCGTCAGCCCCGAAGAATTCAACACTTCCATGTTTCCAAAGAAACAAGGCGCCCCGCCGCCGGTGGCCAGAACAAAACTGTCTTTGTTACCTGCGAATTCACGCAACATGGTCGACTCAATAATTCTGAACTGATCCTCACCTGATTGGCTGAATATCTCCGGAATCGTGCGTCCCTCCTGGTTTTCAATTTCCTTGTCAAGATCGTAAAAAGGGAGGCCCAACTTTGTGGCTAGCTGTTTTCCAAGGGTGCTTTTTCCCGCACCGGGCATCCCGACAAGATAAACCTTCATTGCTTTTATGGTGAGGTCAGCAGCGATAGCACATCCTCTGCGTCTGGCGTGTCATTGTGGTGCCACATACCCTTAACCGTGCCGTTGCTCCATAAGGTAATCCCTGGATTTGCCCGCACAATGGTTTTCAGAACCGTTGCATCCGCCAGATAATATGGGATCGCAAGCTGATGCTCGTGACGAAAAGCTTCAGCTTCATTGGGTCCCGAGGAGGTGAGGATCATCATTTCAACGTTTCCATCCAGATCCTTGATGAGTTCGCGAATGTCGTCCAGATTATCCACCGAGGCTTTTCTTACGTCATACATAACAAAAAACAGTTTGTCGCCTTCGAAAGTCATCTGCGTTACGTCTTCGCCTTCAGGCGTGGATATCGAGTAGTCGGTGATCTTTGCCTTAGTCTTTTCCGGGTTGAGTTGTTCTACACTCTTGTAGGTGTAAAGCGTGGTATCCATTAGGTACTTCGCGGATCGCTCTTCCTTGCCGTTGTCTTTCCGTATAAAGACGTATTCAAAAATCGGCTGTTCCTGCGGCGTCATTTGCTCGGGAATGTTATTGCCGATTCGGTATGCCCGGAAATCTATAAAGGGCAGGTGTTTGATAGCGTAAATCGCGGTCGCGAGGGAAAGAACCGTTACAATAGCAATCACCAGATGACCCGTTTTGGTGTAAAGCACCGGCCTGTAAGTCTTCCGATACCAGAATAAATGCAGCACAAAAACAAGCAGGATAAGGTCTTTCACGAAGGACTGCCCTGGAGTTAACTTGATCGCGTCTCCGAAGCACCCACAATCCGTTACCGCATTGGTAAAGTGCGAATAGCCCGTAAGGAAAGTGAAGAATACCAACAGTATCAGCATCGTGGTGGCGGTAAAATTCATCTTCCAGTAAATAAGAACCGCTACGCCGAGAACAATCTCGAGAATGATCATTATCAATCCAATCTCCATGGCGATCCCCTTGAAGATGAGAAAAACGGGATGGAAATCGGTGGCAAAGACTTCAAAGTACTCTTCCATCTTGATCTCCGTACCTACCGGATCGTTAAGCTTGATCAGGCCGGAGAAAATGAAGAGAATGCCGATAAAAAATCTGGAGAACTGATCAATAATGTTTCTCATAATCGGTATATAAATTAGTCAGTAAGAAGTATCAACGCGAACACGGCATAATTAATCATATCCTGATAGTTAGCCTTGACACCTTCGCTCACGAGCGTCTTACCCTGGTTATCTTCAATTTGTTTTACACGCAACAGTTTCATAAGAATAATATCGGTAATGGAAGCCACCCGCATGTCGCGCCACGCTTCACCGTAATCGTGATTTTTGTTTTGCAGCAGCGAAAACGTCTCGTCCACTGATTCGTCGTAAAGCGGTTTGAGTTCTTCATACGATAAGTCAAGGCCTGATCCTTCGGGCAGACGAATCTGAATCAATGCGATTATACAGTAATTGATGATGCCTATGAATTCGTCCCGCACAGGATCGCCCACCTTTTGTACGCCTTTATCCTGAATACTCCGGATTCGTTGTGCTTTGATAAAAATCTGATCGGTAATGGAAGGTAACCGCAGGATACGCCACGCCGTTCCGTAGTCGCGGGTCTTTTTCTCGAAAAGATTCTGACACGTTGTGATGATGGATTTGTATTCCTGTGCTGTTTTTTCAACCACAAACAAAAATTTAGCTTTAACTTGGTAAATTGAATAGAAAACTCCTTTTCAAAATGAGATTTTCGTCCGAAAGTACGGGATTTTTGTTAAACCACACACTGAATATACAGGGTACGTTGCTCGATCTCAGGACGCCCAGGATAATGGGTATTCTCAATGTCACGCCCGATAGTTTTTTTGATGGAAACCGTTACACGGACCAGCGTGCTATGCTCGAACGCGTTTCGCAGATGGTGACGGACGGAGCGCACATTATTGACGTAGGCGGGTATTCGACACGCCCCGGCGCAGCGGAAGTTCCGGAGGCTGAGGAAGTGGAACGGGTGGTGGCCGCTATCGCTCCGATTCGCCGTGAGTTTCCCGAAATAATATTATCTGTCGACACCTTTCGGGGATCGGTGGCAAAAGTTGCCTGTCTTGAAGGCGCTAATATGATCAATGATGTATCCGGTGGTGACCTTGACAGCACAATGATCCCTGTGGTTCGCGAACTTCAGGTACCCTATATCGCGATGCATATGAGAGGAACACCGGCGACAATGAGCAGCCTGTCGATGTACGAGAACGTCACCCGCGACGTGATTGCAGAACTGCAGAACAAACTGAATAATCTTCTCGAGCAAGGAGTTTACAATGTCATAGTTGACCCTGGTTTCGGGTTTGCCAAAAATATTCAACAGAATTTTGAGCTGCTTGGCAATCTGCGGCTGTTTAAGAGACTAAACCGACCCCTGATGGTAGGGGTGAGCAGAAAATCAATGGTATGGAAGACGCTGAAGATTTCGCCGGAGGATGCACTGAACGGAACCACCGTACTTCAAACTATTGCCCTGCTTCATGGGGCTTCTATCCTGAGGGTTCACGATGTGAAGGAGGCAAGCCAGGCAATCGAACTAATGAAGCACCTTATGTAGGATAAACACGCTAATTCTCCCAGCGCGATGCTGTGGAGGCGGTTGAATTAAATACCTTTGTAAAGGATGATCTACCTGATTAAAATAGGTTTTCTGGATGTGTCGCTCGTGGATTTCGTCGACATCGCGCTGGTTAGTGTACTATTGTATCAGGTTTATAAACTTATTCGCGGCAGTATTGCTGTGAATATTTTCCTCGGGATTCTTGCGCTGTATTTGATTTATCTCATCGTAAGAGCGGCCCAGATGGAGCTGCTGGCCACGATTCTGGGGCAGTTTATGGGTGTCGGCGTGCTCGCGATGATAATTCTTTTTCAACCCGAAATCCGAAAGTTTCTGCTGGTGATAGGCCGGGGAACTGAGTTCCGGGAGAATTTTTTCAGAACGATCTCCTCGTGGCGGAACCAGTATCACGAAGATTTTGAGGTGGACCAGATTATGGAGGCGGCCAAAGCATTGAAAGCGTCCAAGACCGGCGCATTAATAGTATTTACCCGCGATTCCGAACTTAAGTTTTACGCGGAAACAGGAGATCCCCTCGATTCGAAAATCTCAAAGCGCCTCCTGCTTTCCATCTTTAACAAGAGTTCACCCCTGCATGATGGTGCTGTAATCATTCATAAAGCCCGGATCAAGGCTGCCAGATGTGTTCTGCCGGTGAGTGAAAATGATCACCTCCCACCGAACTACGGGTTGCGCCATAGGGCAGCCGTTGGCATGTCGGAAAACACCGACACCCTGGTGATGGCAATCTCTGAGGAAACTGGCCGACTTCTTCTCGCCCGGAACGGTAAATACCTGCGATCACTGAAAATAAAACAGGTGGAGACCAAAATTCTCCAGTATCTGCACGCTAACGAACCACCCAACTGGGAGGAAATACCGCAGGAGGAACCCGAATCTTCAGTTTCCACCCGCCTGTGATTTCAGAAAGCGCATTTTCTTTTGGCATGAAAGCCCTTTATTATTTTGCCATGTTTTGTATTGCCGGTAGCGCATCGGCGCAATCACTTGAAACAGTGATCCAGAAAGGTCACGAACTGGCTGTCATTACCGTGGCGACAAGCCCCGATTCCAACTATATAGCTACAGGTAGCAAAGACAAATCAGCGAAACTTTGGGAAGTAAGCACTCGCCGTGAGGTGAGAAGCTTTCAGGGGCACGAGGCCTCTGTAACGACAGTGGCCTTTTCACCGGATGGCAAACTGCTGATCACCGGAAGCAACGATAAGACCATACGCATCTGGGAAGTGCAGACCGGCAGTGAAGTGTACGTGCGCCATACAAATGACTATATCACCGACGTAGTGGTTGATCCATTACAACGCTTTCTGGTTTATGCCGGACACAACAATACCGGCCGAGGTGACTCTGCCGTAGTTCTTGATTTTAAATCACACCGGGTAACAACACGGATACCCGTTAATCCGGACAAAGGTCTTGGCAAGGGCGTGATGCTGGCGATTTCCCCCGACGGTAAGTGGCTGGCCCTGGGCGAAGACAACCGAAAAGTGCAATTGATGAGAACCGATGACTGGAGTGCTGTTCACGCATTCGAATACCCGGAAGGTTTTTGCGGAGGTTGTGTCGCCTTCCCGCAGTTTTCAAACGACAGTCGCCAATTGTTTGTCGCCTCCCGCAATGGGGATCTGAAAGTGTACACGCTAAATGATCTTTCGCAAGGCACGACCATTCTCGAAAAGGTGGAGGACCTTACGGCGATACATCTGAGTCACGATGCGCAGAAGCTGGTTTTGCTGAATGAAGATGAAGTAAAAGTAGTCGCCGTAAAAGACGGAACTGCGCTTACCAGTTTTCCGGCTCAGCCCAAAGCAAAATTCAACGATGTGTTGTTCCTGCAGGGCGATCGCAAGCTGATCATTGCCTCGGATAATAATACCGGCATTGTGTTCGGGCTCACGCAGGGGGCCATCGAAAAGCCTTTCGCTGGTTTCCTGGCGTTGCGAAACGACGGGTTGGACTACGATCCCAATTTTTACTGGCAGTCGCATATCGCGCGATATGTGCGATTGAAAAACAATATCCTGCTGTCGCGCGACGGTAAATCGTTGATCAGGGGAAAGTTTGGTTCGAAAGTAAAACGCTGGGATATCGCATCCGGCAAAACCATTATGGAGTATGCAGGCCATACCAGGGCGGTGCTCGCGATCGATCAGTCCCGCGATGGCACAAGGCTCCTGACCGGAGGCGGCGATGGTAAGATAGTAGTATGGAATTCGGATTCGGGAGACTCGTTGCTGGTTATTCCGGCCTATCGTGAGCCCGTCTTCGACCTTCGATTTAATGAAAAGGAAAACCAGATTCTTTCGTCCAGCTGGGATGGTACCATGAAAATCCACGATGCGAAGTCGGGTGCGCAGGTAGCCTATTTTTCCCTCGACAATGGCTCCGCTTTTACCACTGCGTTTCATCCTTCAGGGCTTTATACAGTTACGGGCAGGCTGGACAATTCGCTGCAAATGTGGGAGACGGATACCCGTACCGTCGTACGGAATTTTGTGGGCCACACCGGTGTCGTTTCATCTATCCGGTTTTCAAAAGACGGTCAAACGCTCCTGACCTCGTCCTGGGATGGAAGTGTTCGCAGATGGGATGTCGGCACCGGGCTGATGGTCGAAAAAATAAATCACGGTACATCACCCCTTCATACAGCAATTTTTGATTCCCCGGAGAAGACGATTTATTCTGCGGGTGCCGACAGGGTGATACGGATCTGGGAAGTAGGCTCGGGTAAACTTCTCGGAAGTCTCGCCGGGCATAATGCCGAGGTAACGGCGCTGGCACTCGGAGCAGATGGAAAGATGCTCATCAGTCATAGTCTTGACGGCGTAACGAAGTTCTGGAATCTCGAGAGCGGCAAGGAATTCTTTGAACATATTCATCTCGGAGAAAATGACTGGCTCGTGAAAAACCGCGAAGGTTTTTTCAGTGGAACAGACGGAGCAAGAACTTATATTCACTTCGTCGAAGGCACAAAAACCTACTCGGTTGATCAGTTCTTCCAGGAGTTTTACAGACCAGACTTGTTGCCACGAATTTTTCAGACGCGGGGCGGCGACGAAACGCGGGGTATATACGGAAAGCTGCGAAACGCTCCGCCTCCTGAATTGAAAATCGCAATTGTACCGGGAGAAAAGAATCACGCAGAATTACTCGTGCGACTTATCAACACAGGTTCCGGCGTTGACCGATTGCGGATTTTACATAACGGAAAAAGTCTTGCCCTTCCTCAGGGATCGATCGAATACCCTGCTCACGGAAAGCATTCTACGTTTCGCATGACTGTAAAACTGATCGGTGGTTCGAATACGTTTACGGCCATTGCTTCCAATAAAGACAATGTTGAATCAGATCCCCGATCTGTGGAATACTTCATCGAATCTGATACGAAGCATAGCAACTGTTATATTCTCGCCGTTGGAATCAATGAATATCAAAATCCGAAGCTGAATCTAAACTATGCGAAATCGGATGCGGTTTCGTTAAGCAAGGTGATTGGCGGCTTTTCGAAAGCTTTGTTCCATGAGGTTGTCGTTGATACGATTTTCGACAAGGACGCAACGCGGGTAACAATTTTGAACAAACTTGATGAGCTCGCTGCGAAAGTAGGACCCGAAGACGTTTTTATTTTCTATTACGCGGGCCATGGGAGCATGGTGGAGAATCGTTTTTATTTCATTCCCACGGAAAATGGCAGATTATTTGATGCTTCAGTGCTTAGAAAACAGGCCATCGACGCGGGCACAATGCAGGAGAAGCTGAAAAACATAAAGGCGTTGAAGCAACTAATCATCCTCGACGCGTGTCAATCAGGAGGATCAGTTGAGCTGTTGGCGGTACGCGGGGGGAATGAGGAAAGGGCGATCGCGCAACTTTCGCGCAGCACGGGCATTCATGTGCTTGCTTCGGCCGGAAGTGAACAATTCGCGGCTGAATTTGCCGAATTGGGGCATGGTTTATTTACCTACGTACTCGTTAAAGGCCTGAACGGTGAGGCCGATGGCGCCCCACGCGATGGTAAGGTTACTATTTATGAGCTAAAGTCATATATAGATGACCAGGTTCCGGAGATGACCCGGAAGCTGAAAGGGAAACCACAGTATCCCTACACGTTTAGCAGAGGACATGACTTTCCGGTGGTTATCCGACAATAAGCGATAACTTTTCCTGTTGATTTTACGTAGATTTGTAGTACCGTTTAAATTGTTAGCTATGGTTGAAGCTAATCCCGTAAAATTTTACCTGGCGAAATACTTCTTCCTTTTTGTGGGGATCCTGCAATGGGCGATAAGCTCACTGCTCTATTATATCTATGGGTTCAACCTTATCAACATCGTTGCTGTCACCTTTCTTGTGTTCCTGGGCTGGTTCCTGGTATTCGTCTTCCTCTCGGTAAGTGACAAGATAAAACGGGTCAGAATCGGTGAGGATAAGTTTGTGATCATGGAGGAGGATCGGAATGTCCGCTTCGAATGGCCGGAGATAAAATCATTCCGGCTCATACCTTTCCTCAATCTGTGTAAGGTAAAGATCAGGGGACGTAAAGACAGTTTTTACTTCTTTTCGACGACGGATATCCGCAAACGTCTCGAGAATTTTATTGCCACGTCCACTGACGTAAAAAATAAACTAATTTAGGGCAGCTGCCTTAAGAACACCCAGTTCCTTTCCCACTTCTTTAAACGCGGCAATCGCCTTGTCAAGATGTTCTCTTGTATGCGCAGCCGAAATCTGAACCCGTATGCGCGCCTTGTCTTTAGGTACCACAGGGTAGAAGAATCCAATTACATATATGCCTTTCTTCAACAACGCCTCTGCGAACGTTTGCGCGAGTGGGGCGTCGTATAGCATAATTGGTACAATGGGATGGACACCGGGTTTGATGTCGAAGCCCGCATCTGTCATGGCTTTTCTGAAGTAAGCCGTGTTCTCCTCAAGGCGATCACGCAGCGCTGTGGTTTCTGAAAGCATATTGAATACCTCTATCGATGCGCCCACAATCGCGGGAGCCAGTGTATTGGAAAAGAGATAAGGCCTTGAGCGCTGCCGGAGCATTTCAATAATTTCCTTTCTGCCGGAGGTGAACCCCCCGGACGCGCCGCCCAAAGCCTTGCCAAGTGTGCCGGTGATGATGTCAACGCGCTCCATAACACCACAAAGTTCAGGCACGCCTCTGCCCGTCTTACCAAGAAATCCCGTGCAATGACTTTCGTCGGTCATTACCATTGCTCCATGTTCTTCGGCAAGGTCGCAGATCCGGTCAAGTTGTGCGATGGTACCATCCATGGAGAATGCTCCGTCTGTCACAATAAGAATTTGCCGGGCTCCCGCTTTTTTTGCTTCGCGAAGTTGCACGGCAAGGTCGTCCATGTCGTTGTTCTTATATCGGAAACGCATGGCCTTACAAAGCCGGACACCGTCAATGATAGAGGCGTGGTTAAGTTCGTCAGAAATGATTGCATCGTCCTGACCCAGTAACGGTTCGAACACTCCGCCATTGGCGTCGAATGCCGCAGCATACAAAATCGTATCTTCGGTATGGAGAAACTCCGATATCTTCTTTTCCAGTTCCTTGTGAATATCCTGCGTGCCACATATAAAACGAACCGACGACATGCCGTATCCATGTGAGTCGATGGTGCGTTTCGCGGCCTCGATAACCCGCGGATGTGAGGAAAGGCCGAGATAGTTGTTCGCGCAGAAATTGATGACCTCCAGGTTTTCCGAAGTTCTGATTTCCGCTCCCTGAGGAGTGATAATGATTCGTTCGTTCTTGTAAAGGCCAGCTTCCCTGATTGACTGTAATTCCTTTTCTAAAGCCGGTTTTATGTTTTGATACATTGCAGTTACTGAATTTTTGGTTTGGGTCTCATCACGGGTTTTGCAGCACCCGGTTTTTTTATTGCAGATGGCGCCGCAGCCTGAGCTGGCGTGCTTTCTTCAGTCGGGGCGGCGGGAGCGGGTCTGGGCGGCGTGGGTTCGGCAACCGGATTCAGCCTGTATTTCCGGCGAATCGGATTGATCAAAAAAAGCTTTTGGGATGTAAAGCTCGCCGGACTGATTTTTTCAAATTCGACGCGCCAGCTGTCCCAGAGCAAGGGCTCAGCGCGTTGAAAGGCGGCTGAATCGATCTTTTTGGAAACCAGATATGCGTTAAAATCCACGGGCACTAAGTTAAACGAAAACCTCCTAACGGATATTAGGTGATTCGTAAAATTTGGTAGTTTTGAACTTCGAATATTGCGCATGGCAAAGGACAGAATTCTCGTTATCGGAGCAGGCGGTCAGCTTGGATCAGAACTCACAAAGAAATTACAGGATGTTTACGGGAAGCACGTGGTCGTTGCCACAGACGTGAGGGAACAAGCCGCGTTTGATGGGATCTTCGAAGTGCTCGATGTGCTGGATGCCGCGGGCCTGGACCGAATTCTCCAGAAAGAAAAGTTCACGCAGGTTTATCACCTTGCTGCGGTGTTGTCGGCCGTGGGCGAGAAAAATCCTACGCTGGCCTGGAAGATAAACATGGATGGTCTCTTGAATGTGCTGGAGGCTGCCGTCAGATTCAAGATAGAAAAAGTGTACTGGCCGAGTTCAATAGCCGTTTTTGGTCCATCAACCCCACGGGTGAACACGCCACAGGATACAATAATGGATCCAACCACCGTGTACGGAATCAGTAAACTTGCGGGTGAAAGGTGGTGCGCCTGGTATAATAAAAAGCATGGACTTGACGTTCGAAGTCTCCGGTACCCGGGTCTGATTGGATACAAATCACACCCCGGCGGGGGCACGACCGATTATGCGGTGGATATTTTCTTCAAGGCCCTGACAGAACACCGTTTCGAATGTTTCCTTGCTCCGGGAACTCCGCTCCCAATGATGTATATGGAGGATGCCCTTGATTCCACCCTCAAACTGATGGCGGCACCAAAGGAGAAAATCACGGTTCGATCCAGCTATAACATTGGAGCCCTTTCATTCAGCCCGGAGGAACTTGCCAGCGAAATCCAGGCAGTCATTCCCGACTTCACAATTTCCTATAAACCCGACTTCCGTCAACAGATTGCGGAGTCGTGGCCCGGGTCGATCGACGATTCCGTTTCGCGTCGGGATTGGGGCTGGAAACCAGCTTTCGACCTGAAGGCGATGGTGAAAGAGATGCTTCAACGGCTGCCCGAGCATCACAACCTGGTGGAGGCTCAATAAATGTATATTTACATTGAGCAGATTCTTAGCTATATTTATATTGAGCAGATTCTCAGCATCTACCATCACATCGTTTGACCTGCAAGCGACATCAATTGATATAGATCTTATAGGATCCTGATGCGGACTTCGTAAGGACTTCGTGAGGACCTGGTAATTACCTTATACGTATAACAGCATTAAAGCAGTGATAAAGCACAGATAGTCCAGTCTGGGTTGCCGGGTCTGCTTGATCACTGCTTTATCACTGCTTTATCCCTGCTTTACATATAAGGCGCGCATAAAGTCCTTACTAAGACCTCATATAGTCCTTACGAAGACCTCATAAAACAATAAGCTAGTCGCCATAATCCGGGCATGTCTTCAATGCAAAAAATCATTACCAGGCAGGTAGCGGACCGTTGAGGGTTCCGAAAAAAATGAAGTACCGGTTGGCTCAACCAGATCAGAAGCGGGGAGTCGTTGACGGCTACACGCAGCTGTTACAGGTTACTTCACCACAAAGCGGCAGACAAGATTTTCCCTGCCGGCATTTGCCCTGAGCAAATACGTACCCGCCTTAAGATTTAATGGCTTTGTAAAAGCCGGGCCGAAGAAACTGAACTGATCTATTTTGTGTCCCGCCACATCATAGACGGAAACGAATACCTCATCCTCATCTGAAAAGTTCAGCTGAACGTTCAGCTCATTTTTTTCCACCGGGTTCGGGAACACGGAGACAGACCGGCTGCCATTCACATCGGCGAAACGAATATCGGAGTAGGAAGCCGTACCGTCAAAGTCAACCTGCCGGA
>JAEZEH010000033.1 GCA_023417785.1 Bacteroidota bacterium | reverse complement strand
GGGTTTATTTCTGATATACATCTTGAGAGCTATCATCGCTTTGTACCCGAAGCGGAAGTTGTTGCGGTGTATTCCCGCAGCCGCGAGCGGGGAGAGGCCTTTGCAAGAAAGTACAGCATCCCACGAGTGTTTCAAAGTATTACAGAAGCCATTGAGTATTCCGAATGCGACGTCGTTGACATCTGTCTTCCGAATTTCCTGCACTGCGAGGCGACACTAGCCGCTGCAAAGGCAGGCAAACACATCATTATCGAAAAACCCCTGGCGGTGACACTCGAGGAGGCGGACCGGATGATCGAAGCCTGTGAACGTGCCGGCGTGAAGCTGATGTACGCTGAAGAACTTTGCTTTGCCCCGAAATATGAACGTGTACGTCACCTCGTCAGGGAAGGCGCGGTAGGGGATATCTATATGCTGAAACAAGGTGAGAAGCACTCCGGCCCACATTCAGACTGGTTCTACGATATCAATCAGGCCGGCGGTGGCGTATTGATGGACATGGGATGTCACGCGTTCGGATGGTTTTTCTGGATGCTGAATAATGCCCGGGCCCGCAGTGTGTTTGCCAGTATGTCTACCGTACTTCACAAGGGCCGGACAAAAGGCGAAGACAACAGCGTCGTAGTTGTTGAATTTGATAACGGCGTAATTGGTGTGGCTGAAAACAGCTGGGCCAAACACGGTGGGATGGACGACCGCAGTGAAGTGTACGGTACCGATGGTGTTGTGTATGCAGATTTGTTTCAGGGCAATGCATCGCTCGCGTACAGCAGGAAGGGATACGGTTACGCAATGGAGAAGGCGGATACCACGATGGGCTGGACATTTCCGATCTTCGAAGAAGCCTTTAATCAGGGGTATCCGCATGAGTTGAAGCACTTCATCCAATGTATTCTCAGGAATGAAGAGCCTTTGGTTACCGGTAAGCTTGGTCGCGACGTGCTTGAGGTAATCTATGCCGCCTATGCTTCCGCCGGACAGGGAAAGAAGATTGAGCTCCCGTTCACGCCGGTGGTTGGCAAACCTGTGGACCTTTGGTTGAACCCTTAGAAAGACACTAGTCGTTGTGAAGCTCACCGGCTGCCTCCATGTCAAGATAAATCAGCCCGTTCGGATGCTTGTGCATAATGGTTGAAGGCACATCCATACGGATGGGGCCGGAAACGGTGCTACGGATAATCGATGCTTTCTTTTCACCATTCGCAATAAGCAAAGCGGTACTGGCGTCAAGCACATGTTTCAGTCCAAGAGTAATGCCTTTGGTTAAAACGGTGTTCTTTTGAAAGTATTTTTGCCCCACATCCCGTGTCGTCGGTGCCAGTTCCATGACGTGTGAATAAAGGGCGGGAGAAGTCCCCGGTTCATTTAATCCAATATGGCCGTTCAATCCGATTCCCACCAGAATAAAATCTAGTCCACCGACTTTTCTGATTGCCGAATCCATTTCGTTACATTCTGCATCAAGGTCATTAGCCATACCGTTGAACAGATAGACCCTGGTTGCGGATACCCTCAAAGGATCTAGCAACCACTTACGAATGAAGTTGCCGCAGCTTCCCGGATTATCCTGCGGGACACCGACCCATTCGTCGAGTCCCACAAAGGTCACGCGGGAGAGATCAATATTCCGTTCCTTTACCAGCGAAACAAAATGCCGGAACGTTCCTTTCGGAGTTTCTCCGGACGGAATACATATTACCGAGTCCGGCTTTCGAACGATCTGGTCTACCATCAACGCGGCCGACGCCTGAGAAAGCTTTTCGTAATCATCAAATATTCGAATGGTCATCGGATTTCAGGTTAGGTGGATCTCTTAGATAGGCTTTTTCCGTTCTTCATATAATGCCTCGCGAAAGCGTGCCCCAGTTCCAGACACGCGTCGGGACTCATTTCCGATAGCAACCCCAAGCAATAACCTGCGTTGAAGTTGTCTCCCGCCCCGGTAGCCAGCACCGGACTGGCAATCCGCGTTGTCTCCTTTTCATACACCCCCTCGCGACTCCATCCCAGTGCCGTGGTGTGAAAGTGTACCACCAGAGTTTCAATGGTGAGAAACCGAAAGATGTGGTCGCCGATAGCTTTCACATCTTCGGGAACCGGCGAGTTATTTGCGATTGCCTTATAAATCTGCGTTGCTTCGTTTTTGTTGAGGCCAAGTGTTACGCGAAACCATTGCGAAAATTTACTTATGAGTTCCAGCGCTTCGTGTATTTCATCGGTACTTTTTTTGGAACAATCGGCGAGGTCGAAAAACACGAGTGGCTTCGACGAATAGGCAAGCCGTGGCAAGACTTCATTTTGAAGTCCGAGCCAGATTTCTGATGTATGGTCGAGTTCCGACCAGTTGACCATCGCGATCAGGTCGCTTCCGCGGAAAGCATCGGTAAGCAAATCCAGGCCCACGATATCTTTAATGGTCTGCCAACTTCCCGCATTCAGCTGGCTCATTTCGCCCATAATGATCTTACCGTCGTTGAATTCGAGGGCCGTAGTGATACCCGGCTCGGCAAAACTGAACAGGTTGCAGTTATTCGGAAATCCTGAAAAAAGTGGATTGATTTCTGGATAGCCCAGCGCTCCAATGCAGTTCACCCGACCGACCCAATCCGATAACGCCAGTGCCATGATCGGCATGTTCCCGCCGGGTTTTTTGAGGATCTCCTGAAGTTCGAGCGCAAAATTTCCCGCGCTGCGGTCTACCGTGTATTCGCCGAATTCTCTTATCGTCTGAAAAAAAGTGGTTTCTGATTTAGTCTTGTTTCTAACCACCCTGACGATCGCGTCGATAAAGCCATCAAAACCAAGGGTTACGGTTTTGGCTGCCAGCGCCTGGATGCTTTCGGTTGGTAGTGAAATGTGATTGATGTTGGACATAGGAAATACAAACCGTGTTGAAGTAACGCATATTCCGTTAACAATAAAAGTGAGCTTTCCGAACGCGGTGGCCACTAAGCCGCAGTCCTAATAGACGTTAATCAGGTTGAGATCATAAAGGTCACATGATTGCGGTATTGAACAAGATTCTGAAAGGTGTCACCTTGATACACCTAATCAAGAGTCGATGAAGCCTTCAAACATACTCCTTTCAATGATGTTGTTTGCTATCCTCGTTTTGATGGTTTCGGTTACCTCACAGCAATCCGACAAGGAGGCAGCGCTGGCAGTTAGCTTTGATCCGGAAATCCCGCGGACATGGGACAGCGCTGCGATTCTTGATTTTGAACTTCCCCTTGCAGACCCATCAGCTTCGCCCCATCCGGTGACCGAAGAGTATTATTATTCCCTGCCCGAGCGCGTGATCTACAAAAGCTATCCAATCTACCACCCGGACTACGAACCGGAAGGTTACCAGGAATGGTTGCTGGAGCAGGAACCGGAAATCGTTTTTGACCCGAAGACGTTGAAAACAGAAGCCGACTGGATTGCCGCAGGAGAAATGCTTTTTGATCATCCTATTGATACCTTCGGTGCTGTCGTTTCAAATGATGCCGTTCGCGATCCTGACTTTTATACACACACTGGCGTACCGCTGACCAAAGATGGGGTGATGCCTTATGCGCGCTTCGTGATCGGCAAAAAAGGCAGGGTCAAGGTAGGAAATCTGTCTTGTGGAATGTGCCATAGCCGCGTGATGAACGACGGCTCAGTTGTGAAAGGAGCGCAGGGCAATTTTCCAGGCGACAAAGCAACGGCCTGGGGACTAAGCCAGGCGCCGGAGCGTGTAACCCCATGGTTAACACGGGTTTTGTTCGCGGCCCCGTGGCTGGCCCATGATCCAAACAGTGAACTTGCGACAAAAACCCGGGACGAGATCTTGTTGGCGTATAATGCGGTGCCGCAAGGTGCATTTGGACGGCAGGGCACGAGTATACTTTTCCCACCGCAGGTGCAGGATTTGATCGGCGTGAAGGACCGAAAGTATCTGGACCATGGTGGATTAGGTCGCCATCGCGACATCGGCGATATGATGCGTTACATCGCCATGAATCAGTCGCTGGATTTTCTGAATACCTATAAGGGGTTTATTCCTCTTGCCGACGATGGTGTACTTCCCCCTTCAGATAAAGTGCGCAAGGGATTTGGTTCCCATGACCGGTATACAGACGAACAATTATATGCTATCGCAAAATACGTATACTCTCTTGAGCCACCGGTTAACCCAAACAAACCGAATGCACTCAGTCGCAAAGGCGAAGTGATCTTTAAGGAACAAGGCTGCGTAACCTGTCACACACCGCCTTTGTTTACCAACAACATGCTTACGCCAGCTGATGGGTTCGAGATCCCGGAGGAGCACTGGGACAAATACGACATCTTTGGTATATCCGTTGGAACTGACCCCAGCTACACGCTCAACACCCGACGTGGTACGGGGTATTACAAAGTCCCTTCGTTAAAAGGTATATGGTACCGGGGACCATTCTTCCATAACGCATGGCTTGCCACACTGGAGGATGTTTTTGATGCGAGACGGGTCCGCGATGACTACATACCCACCGCGTTTCGTACGCCTGGTAAGAACAGCCAGGCGGTGCGGGGCCACGAATTCGCATTAGATCTTTCTGACAAAGACGAGAAAGCACTGATCGCATACCTTAGGACGCTGTAGAGATACGCTGAATATTGTTTATGGCCAAACTGATATTTCTTTTATTCTCGGGGTTTATCCTTGTGCAACCGGCCGGAATTGTTCCGCTGAAGGTCACGCGTCATGAAGTAGCCTTCACAATCCGGAATGCCGGGCTTGGGGTTAACGGCTTCTTCGAAAGATTGGATGCGTCAATGGAGTTCGATCCTGCAAGTCTTGAACAAAGCAGAATTTCTGCGTCGGTGGATGTGTCGACTGTGAAAACAGGTATTGAACTTCGCGATAAACACCTTCTTGGAAGAGAATACTTTGACGCTGCCAGATTCCCCCTTATAAGGATGGCGTCAAAAAACATTAAGGCTCTATCAAGAAACAAATACGAAGGTGTGTTCACCATCGTCGTGCGAGATGTAAGCAAAGACGTGACAGTGCCGTTTTCAGTCTCACGCAAGGGTCGGGGACTGTTGTTCCGTAGTGACTTTCGCATAAACCGCCGTGACTTCGGCGTTGGAAAGGAAAGCATCATTCTCTCCGACGATGTTGACGTAACGGTAACGATAGTCACAACGGAGTGACGGAATCGGGTAAAATAGCCGATAGCGAATGGCATTCTTTCGACTCGATTATCGTATTGAAGCTCGGGTTGACATAAAAACACGTTGAAGATATTTGATTATTTGGCTGACGACTCTTTTTGATGATGACTAACAAACCTGTGCGTGTTACTTTTGCCATTACGTTGTGGACCGCTATCCTGGGGTTATCAGCGTATTTTTTTCTCGATAACGTAGTTGCCTACTTCTTTGGTTACCGGGGACCGATCTTCGGCGACACCTTCTTTCACAATCAATTCTGGGTGGTGATGCATATGGCTGGCGGAACGCTGACGCTTTTTTTGGGGCCAGTGCAATTCTGGAGTTTTATCCGGCGAAGGTGGGTGAAAGTGCATCGAATTCTCGGTAAGCTATATATGGCTGGAGTCGCACTTGCCGGGATTTCGGCACTCAGGCTTTCCGTTATCAGCCCGTGTGTTCCCTGCCGCATTTCACTTTTGATCTTGTCGATTCTCGTCATATTATCTACAACCATGGCGTGGATCACCATCAGACGGGGCCTGGTCGATGAACATCGAAAATTCATGATCAGAAGTTACATCTGCGTGCTCGCATTCGTCGCGGTTCGGCTCGACGACATGGTGCCGCTGAATTTCCTCTTCGGCATCATCGAAGACAGCACGTTCCGCCGCGTTGTAAACGAATATTTCTTTTCATTTGTCCCGCTTATCGCGGGAGAAGTAATTATGACGTGGATTCCATCGCTGAAAAAACAACCCCGGTTCCAGGTTAAAAGAACGGCAACCGTAACAGAAACTCTTGAAAATTCAATATGAAAGAACCCATGAAGTTTAGCATGCCCTGTTTGATCCTGCTTGCGCTGGCCGCGATTGCGTTAAGCGATTGTACGACAGCTACCGAAGCAACGGTAAGGGACAGCGCAGATTCGACCTTTTTCATGCCTGGTCAGTTTGAAGAGCAGGAATCGGTATGGCTGGGGTGGCAGGCGTATCCACCCTATTACGCGGTAGGCGCCGCGATGATAAAAGCGCTTAAACCGCATGTCAAACTGAATGTCGTTTCCGAAACGGATAGCATGGGGGATGTTTGCAAGAGTTATCTTATCAAAGAAGGCATTGATACAACCGGTATCCGTTTTTTTGTTATGCCGAATAACGAATTCTGGATGCGGGACCATGGCGCAACGTTTGTTGTGAACAAAGTGGGTGAGATGAAGGCTGTCGACTTCGAATGGTGTACCTATGGGTATAAGGATTGGCTGTATAACTTGTTTGACACCGATTCCGCAAAAGCCGAAGCAGCGTTCGCCAAATCGCCTGCATCGAAACGCGGTGTCATTGATAGTTTGATGGCCCTGACCCTGGATGTGCCGCCGATTAAATCCTGGATTAATATTGAAGGTGGCGGGATCGAGGTTAACGGTAAGGGTACCCTCATCTTAAATGAGTCGTTGATGATGCAGCGAAACAAAGGTGCTTCAAAGGACAGCATCGCGGCGGAAATGAAGCGCGTGCTGGGCGTGCGAAACGTCATCTGGCTGCCGTATGGACTGGTGGAAGATCCGCATGTCTGGCAGCTGATCGCAGATAAGTATATAGGCCTTGGTACAGGGGGCCATACCGATGAGTTCGTCAGATTTGCAAACGCCAATACCATCCTGCTTGCGTGGGTATCAGAAGCGGAAAGATACGCCAATCCGGTCAATACACTGAACTTCGAACGCATGTCGGCGAATGAAAGAATCTTGCGCGAAGCCGTGGATCAGGATGGGCGGCCCTTTCAAATCGTTAGGGTTCCACTTCCACCACCTATCCTGAAAAACATTAAGCTAAATGAGCCGGGTATGTGGGATTCGCTGTATAATGTCTCCGTATCGGTATTTCCAAAATCGCTCAACCTGAATCCCGGAGATAGCGTGTTTCGCGTGGCAGCCGCGAGCTACCTCAATTATTACGTCGCAAATGGCGTGGTTTTATTACCCGATTATAGCATGCATGGTGAGGAGTACAAGCTGCTGCAGGAAAAAGTGGCGAACACATTTTCGAAGATCTATCCTGATAAAGAATTGGTCTTTCTGGAAGTAATGCCGCTTAACTGGGAAGGCGGAGGCATCCATTGCGGTACGCAGCAGGAACCGAAAAGAATTCGCCAGGCGCTGTAATTCGGCCGTTATGTAGCGTAACAAGGGTTTTGAAATCGCAGGACAAAATTCTTTATAGTCAATTTGACTATTTGGTATTTTTTCTGCACCTTCGATGCTACAAAACCTTAATTGTAATGAAGTATTATTGTCTGGCTTCCAGAAGATTTTTTTATGCAACAAGTTGTGTTGTTGCATTGGCAGTGACGAGTTGCGCGGTTAATACAGAAACGAAATCCGTTGAATCGGCCGATTCTGTATCCGTTCAGCACCGGGTGGACTCCATTCCGAAACCACTTGTCACCGACATCTATACAGCTGATCCTTCTGCGCATGTTTTCAATGGACGTATCTACGTCTATCCATCTCACGATATCGATGCAGGCACACCTGAAAACGATATGGGTGAACATTTCGATATGCGTGACTACCACGTCCTTTCGATGGATCACATAGGAGGGGAGATAACCGATCACGGCGTGGCTCTCGATGTAAAGGACGTACCATGGGCAGAAAAGCAAATGTGGGCTCCTGACGCAGCCGAAAAGGACGGAACGTATTATTTCTATTTCCCTGCCAAAGATAAGGACGGCGTATTTCGCATCGGGGTGGCTACCGGTTCAAAGCCGGAGGGCCCGTTCAAAGCGGAAGAAAAGCCAATGGACGGAAGTTACAGCATTGATCCTGCTGTGTTCAAAGACGATGACGGCAGCTACTACATGTATTTCGGAGGAATCTGGGGTGGCCAGCTACAACGTTGGGCGACCGGAAAGTATTCCGGGCCGGATGGATCGAAGACGGATCTTGAAAAAGACGACCAGCCAGCGATCGGACCAAGGATTGCACGTCTTGACGCGAGCATGAAACAATTCGCTGAACCAGTTAAGGAAATTCAGATTCTTGATGAAAATGGTAACCCAATCCTGGGTGGTGATCATGACCGTCGGTTTTTCGAAGCCGCGTGGGTTCATAAATACAACAACAAATACTATCTGACGTATTCAACAGGCGATACGCACTTCATTGCGTATGCCACAGGTGACAGCCCTTACGGACCGTTTACCTACAAAGGAGTGGTACTGAACCCTGTAAAGGGATGGACAAATCACCATTCGATTATCGAACTCGACGGACAATGGTTCATATTCTATCACGATACAGAAATTTCGGGCCAGACTCACCTGCGAAACGTAAAGGTAACTTCGCTGGAATACGATCAGGAAGGCAACATCAAAACCATCGATCCGTACAAGGAATAGCATTAGTTTTCGATCATACTTTGATTTGGGTTAAAAGGCGGTAGTGAGAACTCCGCCTTTTTTTATGGTATTAGTCTAGACGGGTAATAGGATAATAAATTCGGCTCCTTTGTTTTTCTCGCCGCGGGCGGAGATCTGGCCTCCGTGCCGTTCCACGATTTTTTTACACAGCGACAAACCCAGCCCCGTACCCTCGTACTTTTCTTTGGAATTTAACCTGGTGAAGGTGGCGAAGATGTTTTCGGCGTAGCTGTTGTCGAAGCCGATCCCGTTGTCGCGTAACGTGATTCTATGAAACTTGTCCTCCTGAACATCGATGTATTTGTGTTCAATAGTGATAAGACAGTCCTCACCGGTTTTTGAAAACTTGAGCGAGTTATTTACAAGATTGTAGAATGTCTGGTAAAGAAGTTCCGGGATACCCTTGACATGCGGCAAGGTTGGGAATTCGAGCGTCCCCTGCTTTTCATCAATCAGGACTTCGAGGTCATTCTGTATTTTGTGCAGAATTTCTGTTAGATCAACGTCAACAAACGGCGCCTCGATGGACGCCAGGGACGAATAATTCAGCACGCCGTTGATCATTGCGTACATACGTTCCGTTGAATCCGCAATTTTGGTAACAAAGGTTCGGCCTTTTTCACCCAGCACCTCGTTAAAATCATCCTGAAGCCGGCCACTGAACAGGCGGATCTTACGAACAGGTTCTTTAAGGTCGTGACTCGCCACGTGTGCGAACTGCTGCAGATCCTGATTGGACTGTCTTAGTTGTCGATTCGCTTCCCTGAGCGCAATTGTACGCGCCTGAACCTTTTGCTCAAGTTCGTTCATCCATTCTTTTTGCGCCGATATATCTTTGCTCACCGTCGCAAATCCGTATGGTTTCCCCGTCACATCCGTTACAAGGACTACGTTGTACAACATCCATATTGGCTCGGCGGTAGTGAAGTGCCGAAAACGGATTTCTATCTCGCCGGTTCCTTCGCGGGCGACTTTGGGAAGGAACGTTTCCCGTATTAGCTTACGATCTTCCGGGAAGAAAAAATCTGTCAGGGTGACCTTCTTGAGATTACTCAGACCCACGCGTTCGAGACCGCACTTATTTACATACAACGGAACGCCATTGAGATCGGTAATCCCGATGAAATCGGTTACATTATCAGCAACGAACTTGAACACTTCAAGCTGATTGACAACCTCTTCAACTTTCCGTCGGGCCAGAACTTTTTCAGTAACGTCATAGACACTGATCATTACCGCGGAAGCCGCTCCCCCAGGATCTAACAGTGGCCGGTATTCGATGTCAAGAAAGAAGGTATGCAAACCATCGGCACGTTTAACAACTGCTTCCGATTCGCCTTCCCGATATTTTTTTCCTTCCCTCATCACACGCTGGAGCAGCATAGGATATTTCTGTCCCTTGAGTTCCGGGAATACCTCCAGCGCCTTTTTTCCGATCACCTCGGCCCCGGCCCGACCCCAGATTTTTTTTAGCATGGTCTTGTTTGCCATTTCTATCACCAGATCCGGTCCACGGAATATCGCTGTGGCTACAGGTGACTGCATGACCATGTTTCGGAATTGTTTTTCACTTTCGGCAAGAGCATGCTTTGCCCGCACGAGCTCCGT
>JAEZEH010000186.1 GCA_023417785.1 Bacteroidota bacterium | reverse complement strand
GTTTCCGCCTTTTTTATTGCCCTGTTATGGATCTGATCGAACTGGATGTTGAAACTGGCTTGCGTTTACTGATCTCCTTTGTGATTGGTGCAGGGATCGGCTTTGAACGTGAGTATCACAGCAAGGCCGCCGGGCTTCGCACCATGATTATGATCTGTCTTGGTTCTACGATGTTCACGATGATTTCGCTTTCAATAGGAGGCGACTCTCCCGACCGCGTGGCGTCAAACATTATAACAGGAATCGGGTTTCTTGGAGCGGGAGTGATTTTCAAGGATGGATTGAGCATAAGTGGAATCACCACCGCTACAACCATCTGGATAACGGCTGCGCTGGGCATGGCCGTCGGCGCCGGTGAGTACTTTATGGCAATGGCCGGTTCGGCGACGGTGATTCTGGTATTGAGCGCCCTTCAGCCGATAACGACGCAGATCGAAAAAATCCATCAGGCACGGATCTACAAAATTACCTGCACCAGGGACGAAAAACTAATCGCTGATCTTGAAAACATGATCAAAATGTTGGGGTTGAAAGCCGGAAGACGAAGGGACTTCAAGGAACATGAGAAATTAATTTTGTTCTACGAAATCCGGGGTCGCGAAAAGAAACTAGATGAGCTTAATAAATTCCTTCAAGATGCACCGGGCATTACAGCCTTTGAGTTCTGACTAAGCTGACCTTGAATGTTTCATCAACCCGGAAACGATCAGGAATTGTGCGCCGATGTAGGTGAGCATTATCCAAAAACCGCCAAGAGGCACTTTATCGAGGAATTTATTGATCGCCAGCAACGAGTCTGACACCATAAACAGGAAGGCGCCGAAAAGTACCAGGCTGAAACTCGCAAAAGAGGTACGGCCCAGTCGGTAAATTGCCGAAACAACCATGGCCATCAATACTAGCGCATAGACGATCACCGGAATCTGCAGATCACCTAATACAGGGAAAAGAATCACGATCAGCCCGGTTCCGGCAAGAACAACGGGGAATGCAAGACGTACGCGACTAACCTGAGTACCACTTTTCGTTATGCGATCACTGTGTTCACGATAGGCAAAAAGATAGAACAAATGCGCCGCGAGAAATCCGCCAAGACCCAGCATAAAGTACATCTCGTCAACCTGGTCATACAACAAAAAGGTGTCGCCCAGAAATGAAAAAAGGATCCCAAGTAAAACAAGCCATGATCGGTCTGCACGCGTCGCCCCAAAAATGTAATGTAGCCCGAGCAGCACCATGATCAGCGGTTTACAAAGATGATGTAGCCACCCGATTCCGGTGATTTGTGCCAACAGTTCGCCGGCTACCACCAGAAAGAAAAGAAACAGGGGAATGCTTTTCATTCAGAAAGATAACTTTTCATTCTTTCAGTAGATGCCCTTCATTCCACACCGAAGGAAAAATCTGTCGTACTTCCAAATAGTTTCAACCCCGCGTTTGACCCTTTGCGAGAAAAGACAGATATGTTAGTCCGGCCAACGCCAGGATACTACAAATGAGGAACGTTCTGAAAAAATTCCCGGAATGATCGGCATAGACGAAACCGGAGACAAGTGCGCCCAATCCGATACCAAGTTCCATAAAAATATAAAGTGAGGAAACACCCCGGCCTTTGCGTTCGGGGTCGCTCCGATCGGTGGCCCATGCAAGCAGAGTTGGCGAGGTAGTCCCATGACTGAATCCATACAACACGATGCCGGCAATCACCATCCATCCCGTATCAGCGATAGCCAGAAGTAACATGGCTACTGCAATAGCAAATACCGATACGCGCAACACAGGCTTTCGCCCCAGGCGGTCTGACGCCTTACCACCAACAAGCCGCACAGCCAGCGATGCGATGGTAAAAATCGTCAGGAGCAGGCCTTTGTTTTGCATACCTATATCAGCACTGTAGTCCGGAAGCAAAGTGATTATCGCGCCATACGAGTAGGCCGAAAGCAGCATCACAATGCAAGGAGCCAGCACTCGGGGCTCGAACAAATCGGAACGCCGGATTTTCAGATGCTGATAGCTCAGGCGTTGCTTCGTGGAAAGGGTTTCACGAATACCGAACAGAACAAGCACTGAAAGAAGTGCGAAGCCGGAAGAGGAATAAAACACCAGGTCGCGGCTGAAAAGATGTTCAAGCCATCCACCCACGGCAAGGCCACCCGCCATACCCACCGAATTGGCGGTACCAAGGATACCCATCCCCTCACCCCTTTTCTCCGCGGGAATGATGTCGGCCAGGTAGGCGGTTTGTCCTGTGGGTGTGAAGCCGGTAGAGAACCCGTGGAACAGTCGCAACCATAGCAACCCAGATACGGTGGATAACCATGGATAAAGGAAGCTGCATATAATACAAACGAATGCTCCGAAGAATATAACCGGCACCCTTCCGATCTTGTCGGATAGCTTGCCGCTGAATGGGCGAGAGACAAGGGCCGTGACCGTGAACAAAGAAATAATCAGCCCTTTAAGTTCCGCGCCTCCCAGTTCGGAAAGGTATTCCGGCAATACGGGGATGATCATATTGAAGCTCGCGAAAAAAAGCAGCGAACTCAAACAGAGTAACCAGAATTGACTCGTATAGACGGATGTTTTCAAGAATGCCAATTAAAAATAAAAAAGGATGGACGCATTTCGCGGTTCCATCCTTTGAATTGTTTCATGCTAAAGCTTTAAACTTGCGCAGGCTGTTCCTGTCCTCCCAGTAAGAACGCTTTGATAAAATCATCAAGGTCGCCATCGAGAACATTTTGTGCGTCGTGTCGCTCAACCCCTGTTCTGGCATCTTTCACCAACTTGTAAGGATGAAGCACGTAGTTCCGGATCTGTGATCCGAAGTCTATTTTCATTTTACCAGCTTCAATCTTGTCACGTTCCGCGTTTCGCTTTTGAATCTCAAGCTGATACAGCTTCGACTTCAACATTTGCATGGCGCGCTCGCGGTTCGCGTGTTGTGAACGCTCAACCTGGCAAACGATCACGATACCGGAAGGCTTATGGGTAAGCTGAACTTTGGTTTCAACCTTGTTTACGTTTTGTCCGCCGGCGCCACCGGACCGCGAGGTTTGAATCTCTACATCCGCAGCGTTTACTTCAATTTCAATGGAATCGTCCACCTTGGGATAAACAAATACCGACGCGAATGATGTGTGGCGGCGATCATTGGAATCAAACGGTGAAATACGCACCAGGCGATGAACTCCGATTTCACTCTTGAGTTTCCCATACGCGAAAGGTCCGTCAAGTTCAAGTGTAGCGCTTTTTATGCCGGCAACATCACCAGCCTGATAATCGACCTGAGTAACCTTGTAGTCATTCTTTTCTCCCCACATGATATACATGCGGTTGAGCATGTCGGCCCAGTCCTGGCTTTCCGTACCGCCGGCACCAGGATTAATTTCCACGACAGCGCTGAGCTGGTCTTCTTCCTTACTGAGCATCTTCTTGAACTCAAGTTCTTCGACGGCAAGGCTGGTTTTCTGGAATTCGCGTTCGAGCTCCTCGTCACCCACATCGCCGGCTTCATGAAATTCATTCAATACTTCCAGGTCGTCAACTAGTTTGCTGACATCATCAAATGCATCCGTCCAGATTTTTTTGGTACGAATGTTCTTTAGAATAACTTCAGCCTGTTTGGAATTCGACCAGAAATCAGCCTGCTGGGTGATCAGTTCTTCATCTCTTACTTCAACGATCTTACGATCGTAGTCAAAGATACCTCCTTAAGGCGCTAACACGAGCCTTTAAATCTTTCAGTTGATCGGTTGTCATGATCTTTTGTTTTTTTTGAAGGTGCAAATATACCGGAATAACAATAAATCCTGCGTTGGGCGAGGATTTTAACAACGTTACGGACCGAAAGGATTCTCAGACATATTTTGCCTCAGATCAGGCTTGTAAAAGGCTGACCCTTTTTCCACCATCCGCAATCGGTATCTGCGACCAATAGTTTGATACTTCTTGCGTAATAAAAGCAACGGCAGCCCTGTGCCCACCATTACCAGCGATGGTATTGTTACCCTTTCGTCAAGATTCGCTTTTTCACCGTTGACCAGTACGACATTGATCTGGTCGATCATAAAATAGCCAACACCACCCGTGACAAGCAGTCCGCCAATAACCTGCTGGAAACTGCTCCTTTTATAATAGATACGTTCTATGTTTTGAAACGGAACATGAGTGGTATGCAACAGCACGCCTGAGTCTGAAAGGGAATTGATATAGCTCTTTATCTTTTTTTTCTTTGCGGTTTTCAGCGAGACCGTTATTTCGTCACCCGGATAAAGTCGGAGCATAACTTTTTCGCCTTTGGTCAGCACCAGCTGGGGCTGCGCAAGGCACGTGGTATTAACCACAAGGAAAAGGCACCCAATCAAAAGCGGAAAACCGATACGCAAAGACATCCCTAAAGATAAACAGAAGATTGTTGTTACCGATACAGCGGTGAATCTTGCGGTACGATAAGCAGGCGGTTCCTGCGATTGATTTTCACAACGGGCTTGCTGGTTAATAAGATAACTCCGACGGAAACGAGAGCCGCGGTGACCACAATGATTGCACCATCAGCCTCGTACACCTTGTTTTGTACAACTGAGACATTGATAAAATCACCTAATCCAAGAAGCACGCCGGCGATCAGAAGTTTGGATCCCGACTCTTGCAGCCGACGTGCCCTGGGTCCCGATGGATTACCCAACCCACGTATTTGTGCCAATCCAATAGTATCTCTTCGGAGAATAATATTATCCGCCATGAATCCGACAATAACATCGCTTTGAATCTTCGCCCTGGTTCTATCAAGATACAAGACGGGATCTCCCTGAGAGAACCGAAGGCTTACCCGGTCTTTGGTTACGAGAAGTAACTGCTGCGCATCGGTGTGGGTCTGAACCACAATCAGGAGAACGGAAAAAAAATAAAAAGCCTTCATCATCTTCAGATCCGACTGAAGATGATGGAACCATTAAAAAAGTTTGGCTAACAAAAAGAATGGACCTTATAGTTTAAGAATCCACTGATATGGATCGTCCTTTTGTCCGTATTTGATGGCGTTCAGCTCCTGCAGGATGCGGGGGGCGAGTTGCCAGGTGTCCATTGGGGGCAGGTCGTAATTCCGCCCTTCGAAGCCAATCAGAATTATGGGCGCGATGGTGACTGCAGTACCCACACCAAACACTTCGCGGACGGAACCATTTTCAAGACCACTGATTATTTTATCGACAGATATTTTTCTTTCCTCCACGTCGATATTCCAGCTTCGCGCCAGCTGCAGCACACTGTCGCGCGTGATACCAGCCAGAATTGAATCGCTCAGGGCAGGCGTGATCAGCTTGCCATCCACCACGAACATAACATTCATGGTTCCGGATTCCTCAATGTATTTATGTTCGCGGCCGTCGGTCCACAGCAGTTGATGGTACCCCTGATCCTGGGCAAGCTTCGCGGGATAAATAGCTCCGCCATAATTTCCGCCGGCCTTGGCATAGCCGGTTCCCCCGGCGACGGCACGGGTATAATGAGTTTCAATTTTCACCTTAACGGGATCCGAATAATAGGGTCCAACCGGACTAAGGATGATCATGAAGGTGTAGGTTTCGGAGGGGCGGATACCGATGTATTCGTCCGCCGAAAACATAAAGGGGCGGATATACAAAGCAGACCCTTCGGTGGTAGGGATCCATTCGCGGTCGAGCTCAATTAATTCACGCATGCCTTCCATAAACAGTTCTTCCGGAACCGGTGGCATACACATCCGCTCTCCGGAGATATTCATCCGCCTAAGATTGTCCAGCGGCCGGAAAACAAGGATTTCGTTCTTGGGCGACTTGTATGCTTTAATGCCTTCAAAGATAGATTGGCCATAATGGATCGCCGGGCTGGCGGGGCTCACCGGCATATACCCATAGGGAATAATCCGGGCGTTTTTCCACTCGCCATCTTTAAAGTCGGCCATAAACATATGGTCTGTATAAACTTTTCCGAAGGGCAGATGGCCAAAATCTGTTTTGGTAATGCGTGATTCCAGGACCCGCTCGATATCGATCTTTACGGTTTCAGTCATACGGTTAATGAGTTAATCCCCGCAAGATAAAATTTCTGTCCAGAAAAACTAACAGATGTTAGGAGAATTACATCCGCGGTTTCCAGGGTGTTTCGTCGATCTGTAGGTCGTGAGCCATGGCCCGACACAGCATAAAAAGGTAATCGGAAAGACGATTCATATAGATAATCACCTGGGCGTCTATTGGTTCCGAATTATTGAGGTTTATGATCAGCCGTTCTGCCCGCCGGCAAACAGTCCGACAAACGTGACCAAACGAAACAGCGGGAGCACCGCCGGGCAGTACGAAAAAACGCATCGGCGGAAGCTGCGCATCCATGGTGTCGATCAGCTTCTCCAGAAATACCGTGTCGGAATCTGATAATGAAGGAATTCGCACCTTTTCGTTGCCGGGTTCAGTCGCCAGGATTGAGCCGATGGTAAAAAGCCGGTCCTGAATTTCAGTCAGATCCGCACTTCGCTTTGCGTTCACATTCTGATCGCGGAGCACTCCAACCCAGGAGTTCAGTTCATCGATGGTTCCATAAGTTTCAATACGGAGGTCCGCCTTCGAAACCCGTTTGCCACCAAATAGGGCAGTCATTCCACTGTCGCCGGTTTTTGTATAGATCTTCATACACGTCTCAATAAAGCAGAGGTAATGTACGCCGTTGGGGGCAGAAGCCAAAAGCAAAAGTGAGGACGTGTTGGTGTTGTCAGCCTGACATGCCTCCAGCGATTTTTTTTAAATCCCATTTACTCCTGCGGCCGGGGGCGGTTTCTGGACTCGTTTTTACGGGATGGATACGGCTAATTTCCTGACTGACAGCCAGACCTATTGCTAATTCGATGGAACAATTTCCCCGCGGTTAATATTTTCATTTTTGCGATCCCATTCTATGAGACCGTCGCGAAGGCGGATAATACGATGGGCATAGTGAGCGATGTCGTCTTCGTGCGTTACCATGATAATGGTGTTACCCTTGTCGTGAAGATCCTGAAACAGCTTCATAATATCATAGGAAGTCTTAGTGTCCAGGTTACCCGTGGGTTCGTCAGCCAGGATGATCGATGGCTTATTCACAAGAGCCCGGGCGATAGCCACGCGCTGGCGCTGACCGCCTGACAATTCATTTGGTTTATGATGGTGGCGATCCGCAAGGCTGACACTGGTCAATGCGTCCATGGCAATTTCTTCCCGGTCGGCGCGGTTATAACCCGCATAGATCAACGGAAGCGCGACATTTTCGAGAGCGGAAGCCCGCGGCAGCAGGTTGAACGTTTGAAAAACGAACCCGATTTCCTTGTTGCGAATTTCGGCGAGCTGATTTTCAGTCATCTCGCTCACCACGTGATTATTCAGGATGTAGGTACCACTGGTGGGTGTGTCAAGGCATCCTACAATATTCATCAACGTAGACTTTCCTGAACCGGAAGGCCCCATAAACGCCACGTACTCTCCCCTTTCGATGGAAATGGTCACATCCTGAAGTGCGTTCACAATGTTGTTTCCCATTTTGTAAACTCTTGCGATGTGGTGTGTTTCGATGATATTCATGCCCAATTGGTTGTTAATTACCGGAAATCATTACAGCAAAGCGGCCAATATTTCAGCTAATTTCTAAGACGAACTCAAGTAGGCAAAAGTTTACCGGGTGAGCAAATTTACCTTCATGTGGTTAAGGTTTTCCCTGGATTCACATCGGTACGGTATTCCGATCTGCGATGAAGGTGACGCACCGCCGGATCACCTGTTCGTCCCTCAGAATGCGTGTATGCCCCAGTTTCTTAGTCCTTAAAAGGTTAGCCCATTGGTAGGAGTTTACCAGTGCCTCCGCGTGGCGGATATCCACTTCTTTGTCATTCTCGTCGTGAACGAGCAATATTTCCACGGGGGCAGGAAGGTTTTGAACGAAGTGCAGCGACGAAAACTCTTCGAAAGGCTTTCCCTGCGTTTTCAGGATCCACTTTTTGAAGAAGAGGCCCGTCTTCCACGAACCATTTACGGCCCTCAAGTAGGTTCGAATGACTTCATCGCCGATCGTTGGACTGGCAATATTGACAAGTTTCTTGACCGGCAGCCCATTCATCGCCGCGTACAAGGTGGCAACCCCACCAAATGAATGGGCTATGACTGCTTGAGGTTCTCCATGCATTTGATAGATTTTTTCTAAAGTCTTTCGAAATTCAAAGATATCGGTTCGCTTTCCGGTTGATCCTCCGTGAGCGGGGCCATCGAAGCCAATAATACGAAAGCCCGCGTTGAGAAGTGGTTTCAGAAACCGTCTGAACTGCGTTGCACGTCCAGCCCATCCGTGGACCAACAGCACATACGGCCTGTCCTGGTCACCCCATACATAGCCCTGGATGGTTTGATCTGCAGCCAGGAAAGTGAACGGCTTCGCAAATGACACGGCCTTTTGTTCTTTTTCCGGAACCGGATACTTCAGCGGGGTAAAAAAAATCCTGAGAAAGTATCGATGAGCCAATGGCGGTGCGACTTTCTCCAGCCTTGGGAACATCCAGCGAACGAATTTCAGGAGAAGCGGAGACTTGTCTTTTTTATGCTTTGCCATCAACGCATGAAAGATAGGTAAACTACATTAGGCCTCCAGTGAAAATTCAAAGGTTTGTGTGGTGTAGGCAAAAGTTTGAAGATCGAAAACCCGTTCACTGAAAATCACATCATTGTTCCGGTTGATCATAATAACCGTGGAGCATCGCGATCCGTAGTCCGGCGACTTAATGAACATTGAAGACAGGGCGCGCTCACGTTCGATGGAAAGCCCGGTGGCCGGGAGTGCGTCATCCGGTGCGATTTCTTCATCAGACAATAATTCAAAAAGCACCTCGGTCGTCATCTTATTCTTGGAAGCCAGGATGCGCTCAAAGGCCAATTTACCTTTTTTCACTTTAGGCCATGGCGTGTCTAACAGGTGATTGCTGAGTCCGAAGGTGCCTTTTACAAGATGCCGGATGCCGTCACCGTAGTTGGAATAATACCATAGGGAATTAACGTCACCTGCCAGGAGGTTGAATCCATTAAACTCCTGGCCCTTTTTTGCGACCCCACCCAGGTAATCCTCAGGCCTGGCATTGCCGATCAAATAATCTGAAACCAGCTTTCCCCGGGAGGGGGCATGGTTTTTCAAACCGGCAAGATCCCGATAATTGGTCAGCATGCTGATCCGGCCTGATCTTGTCATTCCGAGCCATGTCCCCATAGCTTCGAGATCACGGCCTCCCAACAACTCCGGATAATCCGGCCAGAATTCTGCAGGTGCGGTTTTCCGGTTATAAAACTCGTCGCGATTCCCGGCAATGATGAGTCTATACTCAGGATGTTGGTCTATCGCAAAAAAAATCAAACACATGGAGCAAAGGTAAAGACCGCCTTGAGATTATAACGTCCACATAGTTACAAAGAAGAGTACAATACGGTAGCAGTGGACGGCGATGAAGAGCCCTGGAATCATCAATAATGCCTTGATAATTGCATTTTTCGTGCTTTGCAGATAAACGCGTTTTTCCATCATGTAAAAAACACCGAGACAAATCGCGCCTATGAGTGAACTATATACTGAATCCTGGAGAACAACGTCGACCCAGTGTGGATTACCCCACCAGAGCTTGCCCAGAAGCACCAGCAACCAGGGAATCATTAGCAGCCCCACTATGATCAGGAGACTGCTAAACTCAAGTGCCGCAAGCAGGTGGTCATAAAAATAATGGCGGCTGGAATAATTGATCAGTCCGAGGATCAAAGCCACAAAAAACACAAAAACAATCAATATCAGCCTGGCCATGCTGGTCGACTGTTGCTGATAGCGGATAGTAAACTCTTCAAGCGTCACCTGTTCTCTCGCGAGACGCTTCTCGACTATGTTTCGGGCGATAGTACTGTGTGGAAGGAAATGCATTTGCGTCCGCAATGATGAATTGAATGTATCGAACGCCGGAAAAAGGAAATAGAACAAATTCGCCAGAAAAAATACGGATAACGGCTTCAAAAACGGAACCCTCACTCCTTCCATGAAATTCCGCGTCAGTTCACCTGTCCGGAGGAAAATCAGTTTAATGGTACGGATTGCTTTGTTATCGAAGAACGTAAATCCCTGGATCACATCACTTAGAATAGCCATGACTGACTTGTCTGCAGGCTCTGAAATGCGTTCACCACAACGGTTGCAATACCTGCCGGAGAAAGAATTACCACAATTCCTGCAAACCCGTTCAACGGAATAATCAAATGTGTCGGGCTTGTTAGTTGCAAACCTCATATGGGGCTGCGTTAAATAACTCAAGTTGTGCCGGCAGTAATTGAAACGTTTTTCTGTGGTAGGGTGTGATTCCGAGTCGCCGTATTCCGTCGCGGTGAGCTTCAGTGGGATATCCCATATTAGTTTCCCAGCCATATCCGGGAAATTCGGCGGCAAGTTTCATCATCAACTCATCGCGATAGGTTTTGGCAAGAATAGATGCCGCGGCAATAGACAGATATTTGCCGTCTCCCTTAATTATACATTGATGTGGAATCTCGGGATACGGGTTGAAACGGTTTCCGTCGATGAGAAGCAGCGAAGGCAGTACTGTTAGTCGGGCTACGGCTTCATGCATCGCTTTAAAAGAGGCATTGAGAATATTAATGGAATCAATTTCGGTGTGGCTGATTTCCGCGACCGCCCATGCCAACGCGTCGCGCTGGATTTCTTCCCGAAGCCGTTCGCGATCGCAAGGCTTCAATTGTTTTGAATCATTGAGCAAACGATGCCGATACCTTCTGGGCAGCACTACAGCCGCGGCGACCACCGGACCTGCAAGACATCCGCGCCCTGCCTCATCACAACCCGCTTCAATATGTATTTTTGAAAACGACGACCGGAGCATCCACAAACATAACTTTCAGATACCTTAAGTTTGCAGCCCTGCCCGAAAATTTTTCTCCCGCGCTTCAGTGATCCGTTTACGCTAGAAAAGAAATCCATAGTTTTGGGCTCTTTCAACGATTTCCTCAACCCGTATCATGGCAGAAGGCACAGAACAAACCAAAAATCCGTGGACTACCCTTTCCGGCGAGATTAAATATGATAATCCCTGGATTAATGTAACTGAGTATCAGGTACTCAACCCCGCAGGAAGCAAAGGCATCTACGGCAAAGTCCACTTTAAAAACAAAGCTATTGGTGTTATTCCCGTTGACGATCAGGGTAATACATGGCTCGTTGGACAATTTCGTTACGCGCTCAATTCATTTTCGTGGGAGATCCCCGAAGGAGGAGGACCCGCAGAAGATGACCCCCTGGACTCGGCAAAGCGGGAACTGCGGGAAGAGACGGGACTGACCGCTGTAAAATGGACTTTGATCTCCCGACTACACACGTCCAACTCTGTGACGGACGAGGAAGGTTTCATATTTCTGGCCGAAGATCTTCAACACGGGGAAAGTGAACTGGAAGAAACTGAAGCAGACCTTCAGGTCAGGAAAATTCCGTTGACAGAAGCCGTCGATCTGGCCTTGAGTGGCGAGATTACCGATAGCATGAGTATTATCGGTCTGCTGATCGTGGCCAGACTAAAAGGCATCTGATCGCACACATGGCTGGTGTTCAACCTGTGTCCGTTCATCTCCGGGAAATCCTGAAACTGGCGTTACCGGTAATGGGCAGTAACCTCGGACACGTCTTGATGGGCGTTTGCGACAGTGTAATGGTCGGACATATCGATGCGGTTTCCCTGGCCGCGGCCGGACTGGCAACCGTCGCGTTCAATGTGTTGCTCCTTTTTGGAATAGGTGTTTCGTACGCTATCACGCCTCTTGTGGCAGAAGCCAGCGGAAAAAACGACAAAGATCGTATAGTCGACACGTTGCGACACGGGCTCGCGGTCAACTTTATCAATGCTTGCTTTCTGGTAACTGTGGTATTGCTGGGAAAAGATCTTTTGTATCACATCAATCAGCCCCCAGAAGTGGTAACGAAGGCCATTCCCTACCTGAACATTCTTATGTTCTCGCTTATTCCGGTACTTATTTATCAGTCATTTCGCCAGTTTGCTGAAGGAATGAGTAATACACGTATCGCATTTGTGATCGTGTTGGGATGCAACGTGATCAATATCGGGCTGAACTGGGTGCTGATCTATGGTCATTTGGGCTTCCCCGCTTACGGGCTCAATGGGGCGGGATGGGCGACGCTGATCAGTCGCGTAATCATGGCCGCGGGAATCGGGTTCTACCTTTACCACCATCCTCACTTTCGCCATTACAGAAAAGCCTATCTCCCCGGACTCTATTCAAGGCGGATGCTCAGGAAATTGCTAAACCTGGGTATTCCGAGTGGGTTTCAATTTATCTTTGAAGTGGCCGCTTTCGATTTTTCACTTGTAATGATGGGCTGGCTGGGCACAACCGAACTGGCCGCGCATCAAATAGTCATAAATCTGGCCACGTTGAGTTACATGACCACGTCGGGTCTGGCGGCTTCGGCCACGATACGCGTCGCATACTATTCGGGGCGGGCTGATCCTCAAAACCTGAACCGGGCTGTGTTCACAACACTTTCCATGGGATTGGTTCTTATGCTATTATTTGCAACGGTGTTTATTGCCGGACGGGAAATCCTCCCAACGCTGTATGTACACGACATGGCAGTCACCGCGCTGGCCATGGACTTGCTTTTGATCGCAGGACTTTTTCAGCTTTCGGACGGCGCACAGGTTATTTGTATAGCGGCCCTTCGCGGACTTCAGGATGTGAGAGTTCCCTCCATACTTATTTTCATTGCCTATTGGGTGATCGCCTTGCCAATGGGTTACTGGCTTACGTTCGAAATGGATTGGGGCGCCCAGGGGATCTGGGTCGGTTTACTAATTGGACTTACTCTTACCGCCTTTGCCATGTATTATCGCCTCCGAAATCGAATAGCTCGGTATTCCAAAGAAGCCGCACGAACAAAAATTGACTACTTTAGCACACCGAACCCCTAAGGTCCAGAGATTATGCGCGACAACTCGAAGCCCGTATCAGCCTCCATGACTACAATTACGGAATTGATGATTCCGTCGTATGCGAATTTTGGCGGAAAAATTCATGGTGGGATTTTGCTTTCCCTTATGGATAAAGTGGCTTATGCCTGTGCCAGCAAACATTCGGGAGCGTATTGCGTCACCGTGTCCGTTGATAAGGTTGAATTCCTTCAGCCAGTTGAAGTTGGCGAACTGGTTTCTATGCACGCGTCGGTAAACTGGGTCGGGCGATCATCGATGATCATTGGAATAAGAGTGGAAGCTCAAAATGTAAAGCTCGGAACAACCAAACACACAAACTCGTGCTACTTCACGATGGTTGCCAAAGGTGATGACGACAAGCCCACAGAGGCACCCGCCCTGATTCTGGAGAATGCCGAACAGGTAAAACGATTTATCGAAGCAATCAAGATGCGGGAGATCAAGCACAAGGTACGTCATGAAATGGATGACGCACGAGCGCACATTCACCTCGAAGAAGCCGCAAATTACCTCCAGGGGGAGCGTTGTGTTGTTGGGTATTAATCAGATAAGCATGTCAGAACCGTTAAGACCGACACGTTCAGAGGGAGCTTTCCTGGTGTGGTGGTCTCCTTCCGAAAACGTTTGTCGTTGCGTATGAAACTATTTCGCTTCCTTCATACGGCTTATGGGGTAATCGTTTTTACTGGTCTTTTCCTGATTTTACTTCCACTGCTTTTTATTCCAATCATACTGCCTTCACAACATCGGCTCATCGGATCAATCAACCGCTGGTGGGCCCGCCTGATGTTTTTTTTTATTTTTATTCCCGTACGCGTTACGAATAGAGCCAAATTAGATCGCAATAAACAATATGTGTTTTGCCCGAATCATTTTTCATATCTCGATATCCCTACCATTGGCCTGAATCGGCAAAACACCATATTTGTGGGAAAAAGTGATATAGGATGGATTCCGCTTTTCGGCTTTATGTACCGTAAACTGCACATCACGGTAGACCGTTCGAGTCTCAGAAGCCGCGTTAATACAATAAAGCGTTCACTTCAGGCGATTGAGGAAGGCAAAAGCCTCGTCATTTTTCCTGAAGGGGGCATAATGACAGACAACGAACCCGTCATGGGGCGTTTCAAAGATGGCGCATTTCGCGTGGCCATCGAGAAACAAATCCCGCTTGTGCCTGTCACCATTCCGTATAATTGGATAATTTTGCCACCCAACGAATTCCTGCTGCGGTGGCACCGACTCGAAATCATTTTTCACGAACCGGTCTCAACTGCAGGACTTACGTTGAAAGACCTGGACACGCTCAAACAGCAGGTGTTCGGCACCATTGAGAAGGAACTCAATAAGCACCTGAAAAATGAAAATTGATCGGAACGTACTGGACAAGATGGCCCACCTTTCACGGCTGGAGATAGATGAAAAGGATGCGGAGAAAATGATGCAGGATATGACTGCGATCGTCGAATGGGTTGAAAAACTGAAGGAGGTCGACACAGCCGGAATTGAACCGCTCACGACGATGAGTTTCGAAATCAATTCACTTCGCGATGACAAGGTTAAACATCACCTCAACCATAATAAAGCCCTTGAAGGTGCCCCGAAGGCTGACGATGATTACTTCCGCGTGCCTAAGGTTCTTGACTGATTGACGACATATCTTCCGGCCCATGATCAAGGTGTGCATTCTTATTTAACACCTGCCTTAATACAAAGTAACCAGCCAAACCGGCAAGAATAGACGCGATGAAAATCCCGATCTTGGCCTGCATCACAAGGCCCGGATCACGATAGGCAAGATTGGTAATAAATAACGACATCGTGAATCCAACGCCTGCGAGCAAGCCCACGCCCAACAAGTGTCCCCAGCCCATGTCAGCGGGAAGCTCGGCAACGCGCAACCTATACATTACCCAGGTGGTGCCCATCACACCAATAAGTTTACCAACGATGAGCCCTGCTATTACGCCTAATGTAACTCCTCCAAATACGTTGTCGCTCACGGCCGAACCCGTTAATGTAACTCCGGCGTTGGCAAAAGCGAAAAGTGGCATGACTACAAATGCCACCCATGGATGAAGGTTATGCTCGAGTCGTTGAAGAGGTGTTGCCGCAGCAAGGGTAAGACGATTAATCTTCTCGACGGCTTCATATTGCTGAGGCTCAAGTAATGATGTAAAATCATTCGGGGGAACAGCCTTGAAACGCTGCACCCACGACTCCAGCGATTCAAGGAATTTCACTTCATTAATTTTTGTGCGGGCAGGAATAGCCATGGCTGCGAGCACTCCGGCAATAGTGGCATGGACCCCCGACGTAAGGAACGCCAGCCAGACACCCCCGATTCCGATTAGCCCGTAGAATAATGTCGATCTTATTCCCAGGTAGTTGGCCAACATCAGCACACCCAGCAGACTAACTCCAACGGCGAGGCTGGTGAACGATATCTCCGACGTATAGAAAAACGCAATGACTAATACCGCGCCCAGGTCATCAGCAATCGCCAGAGCAGTCAGGAATACTTTCAATGAAACGGGGACGCGTTTCCCCAATAGCGCAAGGATGCCAAGCGCAAAAGCAATGTCGGTGGCCATTGGTATACCCCAGCCACTTTGACCCGGCGTACCAAAATTGAATGCAGTAAAAATTAAAGCAGGGAATACCATACCGCCTGCCGCCGCGACCAGGGGCAGCGCCGCCTTCCTGAGGTTGGACAACTCCCCTGCCATGATTTCCCGCTTAAGTTCCAGCCCGACAACAAAGAAGAACATCGCCATCAGTCCGTCGTTAATCCAGTGATGGAGCGACTTGTCGACCGAGCTGTTTCCGATATGCATCGAAAGGTGGTTCTCCCAAAGCGCATGATACTCATCGGCCAAACCCGAATTGGCGATAACAAGAGCCGCAAGTGCGCTAACCAGCAGGAGTATTCCCGCCGTTGATTCAGCGTGCATGAATCGATCCAGAGGACGAAAAAGTTGTTGAAATGGTAGTGCCATGCTTCGATTTTTGCTAATCCCGTTGCTTTCTTACATATAATTATCAAGCCTGCCATTCGTTTTCATATATTCCACGGTTGACTTAGCTTGCATTAAAAATTGTCGGATGTCGTCTTTGTTTTTCTGGCGTGACTGGGTTAAAGAATATCGCTACACCTGGATAGCCACCGCTGTTATATTTTGTTTTTCGCTCGTCTTTCTTTGGTATGGTTATTTCCGGGGGCCGGATGGTGTTACAAACTGGTCGCGGCTCCAGGAGCAAAAGACACTCGAGACAAACGTCCACACCTTCAGGCTGGGACCGTTCGAAATCAATGTGCCCGGAGAAAGCTATGTAATCCTGGAACACTTCAATGCCAGCAGACTTCACCCGGACATAAGTTCGTCATACATGTTTCTGGGCGTGTTTGCCCTTTGTTTCATCGTACTTATATCAGTTGTCACCACGTTGGAAAAATTCTGGTATTTCTTCGGAATGACCCTCATCATTCTGTTGCTTATCAGTCTCCGGTTTGAAGTTCTCGGTTTATTCGGAAGCCACCATCTGGCAACCGCGGCAGGGGTAATAGGTCTCTATGCAATACCGTCCGTTTACTTTAATTTGTTTCGCTCACGAACCCCGTTGCTTTTCCGGATTCTGACGTTCACAGCCATTACCATTTTGCTTGGAGCAGCGATAGTCTACTTCTCGTCGGTGCCGTTTCCGTTTTATCACATTTACCTGACCAGCCTCACAGGCACTATGGTGCTATCGTTGATCTTCATTATCCTCGTCGGACATGAAATAATGGCGGCCTTTGTCTATCTGGTGGGACAAGGGCCTTCACGAAGTATGCAGCACATGCTGATCATTGGCGTAATTTATCTTGTGAACGTATTCATCACAGCGTTACACGAGCTGCGAGTGATCAACTGGGACTTCATTTACCTCAATGCTTACCTGCTTTTATCGATATCGGCTCTGATCGGCATTTGGGGTTACCGGAACCGTGAAGTTTTATACAGAAACATAATGGCTTTCTATCCGTTTGGCGCGCTAATCTACCTTGCCCTCGGAGCGATTTGTTTTGCGACCACCGCTCATTTGCTCACCAATCTGAATGACCCTGGCCTGAAGATCATACGTGAGATCATCATCTTTGTTCATGCCGGTTACGGCCTTATGTTCCTTCTGTATCTGATCTCGAACTATGGCGATCTGCTCACGAGCAATGCCCCCGCCTACCGGGTAATGTATACGCCACGAAGAATGCCTTACTTCTCATATCGCCTGGCCGGATTGATTGCCACGCTTGCGTTCGTAGTGTATGCCAATTGGAGGGATTATCTCTATCATGGGATGGCCGCGTTTTATAACATCGCCGGTGATTTGCATACCCGAATGGCAAACGAAACCTTTGCCGAATCGTTTTATCTGCAGGGGCAACGCCAGGGATATCAAAACTATCGGTCCAGCTACATGCTGGCACATATAAAATCATCCAAGCTGAACATCAAGGAGGCCCACTATTACTACGGGCTTGCCAATGACAAAGGGGCCACCGAGTACTCACTGGTCAACGCAGGCAATATTCACCTTTGGACGAGTGAATACTTTAAGGCTATAAAGGCTTATACCGATGGATTGAAAACAAAGCCGGGGTCGGCGTTTCTCGCCAACAATGCAGGAGTGGCCTATCTGAAGGTCCGCAACGTTGACTCCGCAGCGTTTTTCCTGAATCAGGCGCGGGAAGATCGCAAAGCCCGATCAACCGCCGAGATGAACTTTTTCGGGTTGGCTGCCTCAGAATTTATCCCGTTGAAAACCGATTCACTCCTTCGGGCATTTGACAGCGATGCACCAGGAACAATTTCCAACGCCCTTGCGTCAGCTACGGTATTCAGAACACCATTCAACTATGATGTTGACCCGTTGGCGAACAAAAAACTGAATTTACACACCGCGACGTTGCTCAACAATTACACTATTCACAACGCCAAGCGAATTGACAGCGTGTTTGTAAACGAAGCGTACAGAATTGCATCCGACCCGGACAATGCCTCATTTAGCGAAGCGTTGAAGTCGTCTCTGGCGTTTGGCTTCTATCACCAGGGAAACATTTCCGGGGCGATGGGCGTGCTGGCTGAACAGGTCTTTCTTAGTCAGAGCTACCAGGGGAAATTCAACTATATTATGGGGTTGTGGGCCCTGGAACAGGGAAATCCTGAAAGGGCATCGACGTTTTTTTCGTACGCAGACACCTATGACTTCAAAGACGCCAGATTTTACAATGCCATCGCACTCACCGAAGCGCGTCGCGTTCGGAATGCAATCAACGCCTGGGATACTGTTTTGGTCCACGGGGATGATGCACAAAAACAAATAGCAACCCGCATAAAGCAGATTCTCACAATCCCGCCTTCGGAAGCCGAGCTGCTGACGGATCCGGAGAGATATCAATTCTGTCGGTACCGCATCGGGACATCGGATTCCGTACTATTTAACAGGTTAAGCAATCGTTTTGATGACGCCAATTATAAGGCCCAGGCATTGCTCGATATGTCACGCAAGTATTTTGAGGCGGGCCAAGTCGTGCCGGCTATTCGATACTATCGTCGGATCGGCGGTCTGCGACTTACGGATCAAAGGCTTTATAATGAAACCCGCCATTTTGAACTGAGAATGCTGGCTTCCCGTGGGCAGGTTCGGGAACTCGCCAGCCAGATCAATGACGGGATAGAATTCCCCCCGGAACGAAATCTCGAAAAGATGTTTTATACCGCGCTGATCAGTGACGCGAATGGAGACACGATAACCGCAGAAAAGAATTACCGCGTCCTTGCCACGTATAATCCATATTTTGAAGAAGCTGTGATTGCCGCGTATCAGTTTTTCCGAAAGACCGAAGATAAAAAACTATACCCTTATACCATCCTGGCTGAAGCGATACAATTCAATCCGGAATCGCTACCATTGCTTCGCGTTTATCGTGATGAAGCTTTACGGGTTGGTCTCGATGAATATGCAGCCAATGTTACTGAAAGGATTGTCGAACTGGAGACACGGCGCGAGTAGATCGCGCCTATTTGTGGGTATCCACTCGTTTTGCTGTCTTGTGTTTCGTCTTCACCTTTTTTGATTTCGTGGTGGCTGACTTCACGACTTTTCCATTCTTCTTCTTTGCCTTCTGAGCTTCCTTTTCCTCGTCGGCCCAGAGCTTGATATTGTGTCTGATTACCTTCCAATAATCTTTGCCATAGTCAACAAAGATTTCTGAACCGGCAGGAATGTCCTTCTTGGACTCGATGTAGGCGCGGTTTCCGTCAACAATGTAGTCGCAGTTGTTAGTCAAACCCTTGATCTTCACCAAACCCCGTGCATCGTTCGCGTACCGGGCCAGGGCCGATTTGTAAGGCTGGCCATCGATGACATTATTCCGATTGATGTAGAAAATATAGCCGTTCTTTCCATCCTCATCCTCAACCTCTTTCCAGGCTGAGCGCCGACCTTTGTACTCGACGATCAAGGTCCCTTTCGGTATAAACTTCTTCGTGAAAAGACCTTTCCCTGCATTGGGAATGGTAGACTTCTTTACGTACAGTTGCTTTTCCAGTAGTGCCATTAAAGAATATAAGATTTTATAAAAGCGCGTGAAGATAGAACTTTTACGCTTCATGAAAAATCTTTGTGCCACAAGAAATGAGGTTTGTACACAAATGGTCAGGCGGCCGATCCTTCCGATGGCATGGAACGAGAACGAAAAGGACTTGGCGCGAAAACAACTTTTCTTTAATCCATTAGGAAACTGCCCGTTCACCATTTAGTTTGCAACTACTGGTTTACTATGAGCCGATTTCTTTCCCTATTGTCCCGGGCCGGTCTCAACGGTTTTTTCTTCCTGATGATTGCCATGGTCTTGCTGGCATGGCTGTTCCCGGAGGCAGGAGCGGATGATAATCCCTTCCATCTTAAGACGATTTCCAACATCGGGGTCGGGATAATTTTCTTTTTCTACGGACTCAAACTCAACTGGACACGGTTGAAAACCGGCCTCGGCCACTGGAAACTACATCTGGTTATTCAAATTACGACGTTCCTTGTATTTCCGTTGCTGATCCTGATGCTTTATTCATTCACCTCTAACCCCGATTATGAATACTGGTGGATCGGTGTTTTCTACCTTGCTGCCTTGCCGTCAACGGTATCCTCGTCGGTGGTAATGGTGTCCATTGCCGGCGGGAATATTTCTGCGGCCATATTCAACGCCAGCGTATCAAGCCTGATCGGGATTTTTATTACACCTGTGTGGATGAGCCTGTTCGTGGATAGTGACACCCTCTCGATAGCCGACTTGTCAGGCGTGATCATCAATCTCTGTTTGCAGGTTCTGCTTCCTGTCATTGCCGGCTTAATGTTAAATAACGTCCTCGGTGGCTTCGTCGAGCGTTATAAGGCCCATCTGCGATACTTTGACCAGGCAGTGATATTGCTTATTGTCTTTCGAGCCTTCGCAGAATCGTTTACAGGCAATATGTTTACCGGTTACACGGCGTTGGAACTGGTTACCCTCACTGCACTCATGCTCCTTCTGTTTATGGTGATGCTGCTGATAATGCAAGTCATATCCACGTGGATGAAGTTTCCGCGTGAGGATCGAATCACCGTGATTTTCTGCGGTTCAAAGAAGTCACTGGTGCAGGGAGCTGTCATGGGGCAGATACTTTTTCCACAGGCGAATGCTTTTGGTATTATTCTGCTGCCCCTAATGATTTATCATTCCTTGCAGCTACTCGCGGGAAGTATGCTTGCCCAACAGATGGCCGGAAAAGCCAAAACCTCTTAAGGCTTCCGCAAATACACTTTGCCAAACTTCGATTCGAACTGATAACTTGGGCCGGTTCCCGGCGTCGTGCGAATCTCGGTCCAGTGATTACTTTTAGACTGATCAATCGGTGTAAACTTTGTATCGAGATTGGTCAGGATCTCACCAAAATGAGTCCGGGCAATCAGCTCGCCTGTCCTCCCGGCAACAACCGTCGCATCGACACCACCGAAGGTAGAATTGACGGTTAGCGGCCCTTCAAAATCGGTTACCTCAACTAATCCGAACTTCGCTTCAAGGGAACTGGCCATGCCTCGCGGAACAAATACTTCCAGGATGATGTCATGGATGATTCCATTTGACATGTAGGTGTATTCGCGGCCGTGTTCTGCGAAGAACTTCTGAATGGCCGGATCATTTTGGTCTCCTGTCTGAAAGTAGTAATCCTGATCGCCTTTATGAATTATTGTCCTTTTTGGAATATTGTCGCGGTTTTTAATCCGCGAAGTAACCACAACTACGTCGCCTTTTTGATCTGCGGTGATTTCGAATGAACCGTCGTGCTCACCGCGGTTGATACTCACCGTTCCTTTGATGAGGATCTCCTGCTTTTCCCATGTATGGACTTTGATAAGTTCGGGATCCTCAAAATGCATTTTCAGTTTTTGTTCTGATCTTACCGGAATCTTCGTCTCAATCTGTGTCTGGGCAAGGAGGTGCCCGGCGCAGATCATCAGACCTGCTATGATAAGCGTTTTCATGCGTTTGAAAGTTGAATTTGAAAAATGGAACTCTTCACATAACCTGTGAAGCGTTCTCTATTAACTTTTGCGGATATAGATATTTCCGTGGGCAGAGGACAGAGACAGGTCCAAACCGCCTCCATTGATCTTTCCATTGATCTTGCTGGATCCATACTTTACCCAATCGCTCTTCTCATCGAACTCAATCTTGATGGCAGGATCTACAAAGATTTCTCCATACGAGGTTGACAGATTCACATTTGCTTTCGTAGTGGCCGGAACAGTTATATCGATGAGACCATGGGCCGACGCAAGCGACAAAGGGCTTTTCATGTTGCTACCCAGTGTGGCTTCAATGGCGCCATGGACAGTCTTTATGGTCAGCGGACCTGTCACATTCTCGAGATGAACACCGTTATGCACCGTCGACACCTCAATTTCGCTCTCCACGTTTTTGAATTTTAGCCCCCCTCCATAGGGCGTAGTGTGACTTACCGAAATTGCCACCCCCCTGGGCACCATGATCTTTAAGCGTGTGCCGTCCATCTTTTTCATTTGGTACACCTCAACTACCCCTTGCCTCTCCTGAACAGCAATGCCGAACCCGGTGTTGTCTTCGAGCCCCATGCTGCTTACTGAACGTAAGCCCTCTGCCCGTGAGTCTTTCTTTTTTGGACCATCGAGTGACGAGAATACGATCTCGTTGCCGTTATACCCCTCGATGGTAACGTGGTTTACTTCCCTGATCACCAGCTTTCCGGAATTGCGGGCCACTTTGTATTCCTGGGCGTGAAGTCCGCCGGCCAGCATGATCAACAGCACTATTATACCTGAAATTCTTGTTTTCATTTTTTTAGTTTTACAATGAGATGTTCGTTTACCTATAAGTTATCGCGATAATTTTCTTTTTATGACAGCACCAGTATACCTAGATGTGCCTCGTCCTTGACAGATTCGATCGAAGCTTCGTTCTGAATAATCTGCTGCAACGGTTCCACTGCATTTTTTTCTTTCAGCTCGACGATAAGCTGAATCAGCGCTATTTGTACCACCGGATCAGTCTGTCTGGCAAGGGATGACACCAAGGCTTTTCGTACGGTTGGTTCATCCCGGAATTTACCCAATGCATCCATAGCGGCGAGGCGCACATTGGAATTAGGATCGCTGTCCATCGTACGGATCAGGCTTTCAATAATTTTGGCGTTCAGGTTATCAGCTGATGACGCTTCTCGTACAGCAAGGATCCGGTTGCCGGGTGATTCCCGGTCGGAAAGCCTGGATACAACCTCTCGGGTATACGTCTTTTCCGCTTCAATAGCAGCCATCTGGTCGGCCTGGCGATTACGGTCATTGACAAACCATCCAATGCTCAAACCGGTGATCAATAAAGCGACTCCGGCCGCAACCGCGTACCACCATGGCCGCATAGCGATAATCCGCGCCTCTTTAGAAGCATCCATTTCCTGGCGGAGTATAGCCTCAAAGTTATTCCGTAACTGCCCGGATGGTTGCGCCGGGCTGATCTTGCCCATCACGCGGATTACCTCCTTTAGTTCCTCATACATACGAAATGAGGCCGGGTTTTTCATCAGCTCCTGTTCCACAAAATGTTTATCGACACTATTGAGTTTCCCATCGATATAGTCAATCAGCAGACTTTCCAGTTTCTCGTTGTCCATAACTCTTATGTTTTAGCCAATGCGAAATAGTGTTCGCGTAGTTTTCCAATCGCACGGTGAACCTTCACCTTGATATTAGCGACGGTGGTATCCATTATCTGCGCCACCTCCTCGTATCGCATATTTTGAAATCTGGTTAGAATCAACAGTTCGCGCTGTTCCTCCGTAAGGAGGGCCATGCTCCGGTGCAGCAAAACTTCCTTTTCCTCTATCACGGCGCTTTCAGATTCATCGGGAATCATATCACTGACGTGTTCGATATCCACAGCGGGTGCATGTTTTTTTTTCGCCATCTGATAATGATCAGAATATACATTCCGTGCAATCTGATAGATCCAGGGTGTAAACCGCGAATCATTACGAAAACTGTTCCGGTATCTGATCATCCGCAGAAACACGTTCTGGGTTAAATCGTCAGCCACGTCCCTGTCGTTGGACAGTTGGGCGAGAAAATTGAAAATGCGCTTGTTATATCGTTCAAAGAGCAGCGACGCCTTTTGAAGATCACCGTTTTTCACAGCCTCCATTATCGATTCATCTGTCATCCGGATCGTGGGCTTTTCGATTTCCGTATTAGTTACCAGTGCAGCCCGGAAAGGTTACAAAAAAAGACTCAAGTTTCAAGGTTCTACTGTTACAGGGTTCTGGAAGCTGCCATTCCTGGCCGGGCCTGCGGCCTTTCGGAATTTGTCCGGGGCTTTGTATCCGGGCCAGACTTGAGCCATTAAGGGTAATTTGGTATATTGTTCGGCACTACACGAGGAAGAAAATGTCAAGTAAGCTTCACACCACCAATTATTACAATACATTCATTGAGATAGCCGCGGATTGCCCGGTTACCCAGGGCGAAGTTCCCCCGTCCAAAGGCGACAACAAAACTATAGCCGGGATGCAGTTCGATCTGATTTATGACCATCCCTACAAGTACACTTCCGACGACGTCTTTTTTCGGGTATTTGCTGAAAGGAATGACTTGACCAAGAGCGAATATGCTGAGGCCCGGAAACAATTCTTTTCAAAAGGGCAGCCCTGCTTCAGGGCGTCACCGTTGGCGAAGCGTTATGGCTGGGGCGTACACTGCGATGAACAGGGCAAAGTCGCAATTTACGGATGTGAAACTCCAGAGTATAAGAAGCTTTTGCATGAGCCATCGTTTAAGGTTCTGAAAGCGATGAAATCCGGTAAGTGATTCCAAACACGAAGGTGGAGTTTCAGTGCCTGATCAGATGGCTGACGTAAGTAAGGCCATACATCTAATTCCATCGGACGCGTATGTACTTTTCGTTCTTTTTAAAGTGAGCCGGAATGCATTTCAGAATTGCCTCACGCATCTTTACGAGGAGGTTTTCTTTCACAAATCCGTTGTGCACCGCGAAGCTGACCTCACGCACCGGTTCCGGCGACACAAATCGCTTTACGTGTTTGCTCCTCACGTTCACTGCCAGCTCCGGAATAAGGGTATATCCATAATCATTATCCACCATGGCTTTCAGCGTTTCGAAAGAACCGCTTTGGTAGTTAAGCTGACTATTGATCTTTTTTCCTCTGGAAGTACACAGGTTTTCAACCTGCCCCCGAAAACAATGGCCTTCTTCCAATAGCAACAGGTTATCGAATGAAAGCGACTTCAGATTTACTCTATCCTGTTCGTAAAACTTCAGGTTCTGAGAGGTATACAGAAGAATTGGTTCATAGAAAATGGGCACCTCCCGGATTTCGCGATCGTCGAGCGGCGTGACGAGAATCGCCATATCGAGCCGGCTCGTTTTCAGCAAACGAATTATCTCCGCAGTTTGAAGTTCCATGACCGTAAATGAGACACCCGGATGCTTTTCCAGGAATTCGTTTAGAAATCGCGGTAGCAGGTATGGCGCCAGGGTTGGAATAACGCCCAGCCTATACTCGCCGTCTATTGAATCCTTCTCACTCTTGATAAACTCCTTAAGGTTTCGAATATCCTGAGTGATCTGGCGGGCACGCGAAATAATGATTTCTCCCGACCTGGTTGGTTTCAGCGGCTGGCCTTTGTCAAAAATTTTTACTCCCAGCTCTTCTTCAAGCTTTTTCACCATCATACTTAATGTTGGCTGAGTAACATTACAGGAATTTGCAGCCCGTGCATGGTTGCGGTAAATATCTAAGGCAATAATATATTCTAGTTGTTGCAGGTTCATACGATTGCAGTGCTCACGAAATCGTTGTCATAGACAAAACTAATAGCTTGATCAGAAATATCAATATGATTGATAATGATTCTTCCGGTATATTCGCGGCATCATTAAACAAATAGATAAAGCAGTATGACAAAAGGTATTTTATCAGTAGGACAAACATTTCCGCAATTCAAAAAAAGTGCAGTTGTATCATTGGAAAAAGGCAAGGAATTCTATGACATTTCATCGGAAGAACTTGTAAACGAAGATGGACGGTGGACGGTAATGTTTTGGTGGCCAAAGGACTTCACCTTCGTCTGCCCGACTGAAATTGCAGAATTCAACAAAAATTACGGAGAGTTCAGAGATAGAAACGCGAACCTTATCGGAGCGAGCACAGATTCGGAATTTGTTCACCTCGCCTGGAGAAAGAATCACGACGATCTCAGGGATCTGAAATTCCCGATGCTGGCTGACACGTCAAAGTCGCTAGCGGAAGAGTTAGGTATCCTTGAATCAAACGAGAAGGTAGCTTACCGTGCTACGTTTATCATTGACCCCCAGGGGATTGTTCGTTGGGTAAGTGTAAATGACCTCAATGTTGGCCGGAATGTGAAAGAAGTGATACGTGTACTTGATGCGCTTCAGACTGACGAGCTGTGTCCCTGCAATTGGGAAAAAGGCAAAGAAACGCTGAAAGTCTAGTATCAACTTTTTAATCGCTAAAAATGGAAACAGTATTAACGTATTCTGAAAGCACGCAGGAATTTCTCGACGTGCTTCGGCAAGATAAGGAATACCGCACCGAGGCGCTTGATCTTCTGGAGGAAGGCCGCTCCCGTTACCTGGCTGATCTTAAGATCAACTTCAAAAACTCGCTCGAGAGTGAATTCCTTTCCGAGAAAGAGATCGCATTGTTAGGCATAGCCCTGGCAAGCAACGCGGGCAACGGCGTATTACGGGAATTTTTCAGGGGTAAAGCCGTTGAGGCGGACGCAAGTGCAGAGGAGATCGCAGAAAGCATAGCTTGTGCCTCATTGTTGAGTGCAAACAACGTGTTCTACCGCTTTCGTCATTTCCTGAACAAGGAAAAGTACAATGAAATCCCGGCCCGCATAAAAATGAATATCATGGCCAGGCCGGTTACCGGTAAAGAGTTCTTCGAACTTATTAGTCTTGCCGTGAGTGCGGTCAACGGATGCGAGATGTGCGTGAAGTCGCACGAAGCTTCATTGCTGGAGCTCGGCGCAAAAGAAGAGCGGATTTTTGAATCTGTACGCCTTGCGTCGGTTATCACAAGCCTGTCAAAAGTAGTGTATTAACCGGTAGAAGAAATTTTCCCGAAAAAGGCCCGGCATGTCCGGGCCTTTTTTATTCCGCTTTTGTGGCTTATAAACCGTGTTTGCATCTTTCGGCAAACATTTTGTGTCTATGGGGTAAACAAATCTTATATGCGCCATATCTTATCACTCATTTTTATCGCTACCGCCATCATGGCTTCAGCCCAGGAGGAATGGAAAGGTTTCAAAGGAGAGCCTTTTGTGGAGGTCTCGGGAACCGCAGAAACCGAAATCGACCCCAATGAAATCACGTTATGGATCCGGATACGCGAGTTCGAAGAGAATAAAAACAAAGTTCAACTCGAAAAGCTCGACCAGCAATTCCTTACGGCTTTGAAATCGGCCGGTATCGACAAAAAACGGCTCACATTAGCCGACGCCGGTTCGACATTATCAAAACTTGGAAAGCGCGACAAGGATGCTTTTCGTGAAAAAACCTATGAACTTTTGCTGAACAGTTCCGCCGAGGTTCAGACGCTGATCAGGAATCTCGAACCGGTCAAGGTCGATATGGTTCGTGTGGTACGTGTTCATCATTCCTCGTTAGAGACTTTCAAACTCGATGTTAAAGTCAAAGCCGTTCAGGCCGCGCGTGCCAAAGCGCAGGCTCTTGCCAAAGCGGTGGGATCGGATATTGGAACTCCGCTAATGATCCGCGAGTGGGACGATGGCCCGGTGTACCCGTTACCGCATGAAAGCAACATGATGTTCAAATCCACGATGGCGGATCAGGCGGAACAAACGACAGACTCCGATATCGCCTTTCGTAAAATCAGATTGCGGGCACACGTTCAGGCTCAATTTCGTTTACAATAAGGGCCGTACAACATGAAAGAGGCTGCACTTGCATGCAGCCTCTTACTCTCTTTTTCACCTTGCCTATTACTACACTAACTTACTTTTGTCTGCGAGGTCTTTTGCCCTCCTGTCTATCCACCTCTACGTCGGTTTTCTTAACTGTATCGCTGATTGTTTCATCATGTTCTTCCACGTCCTTGCGAAGTCGAACTTCTTCCACCACACGTGCCTCTTTATTGACCATTGGCACCTCTGACGTTTCGGTCATTTCAACTTCACCTTCACGGAAAGCATTCATATCCGCTTCCGTTGCCGGGCGATTTGCCGGGTTGCGTTCTACATAAATGTGCTCCTCACGCAGACGCAACTGTTCCTCTACCGGCCTTTCTACTATGCGGGATCTAACCCTAATGCTACCAGACTCAACCTCGCGCTTCCCTACGTTCAGATTTTCTTCGACCACAGGAATCGACTTATCGGTGATGTCTCCACGGTCAGCGACTCCTTCAGGCGTCCGCTCATCTGAGAAATCGGTATCCTGCGAACTCCGCTGAGCCGCACTGGTATAAAGTCCGGTTTCGGTGGTACGCTCGTCGATATCAATGGCACCATATGTATCGAGCACGTCAGCAGCCCGCACAGCTTCTTCATTTGATGCTGCGTGCACTGAGACGATCGTGTTCGAACGGCCTGCAGAAGCATACTTTTCCGCTTCTTCACGGTTATCGAAAAGGTTTCGGAAAAACCGTCCGATACTGTCACCGAATCCGTCATCCTGATCGCCGCGTTCTTTTCGGCCGTCGATACGATCCTCATTTAACACGTCGCGATTTTGCAGGCTCGATCGGTCCTCCTGGTTGTAACGACTTTCGTCTGAGACACCGTATGGAGAATCAGAATCTGTATTAAGATTATCACCTGATCGGTTATATGTGCCGCGGTGGCCGGACACGATATCAATATTGCTCTCTGAAATTCCGGTTGAACGCAATTGTTCAACTGCTCTGTTGGCATCTTCCGAATTGTTAAAAATTCCGATTACTGTATGTCGCATAAATTTGATTTTTATTATGAATTCCTAAACTTGTTTCTTACGAATATTTGATCCTGGAGTCGCTGTTTACTTGTTACAGAACCCGAATATTTTACGAACCTGAATCGACCTTGCCATCCCGTTCAATTAATACTTCCTCTCGCCGGATAGTTATCGGCTCCTCGGCCATTTTTTCGCGTTGACGACGGGTAATGCGAACTTCTTCCACGAGCTTGAGTCGCGTTTGTACAACTACCTCTTCTTCAATTACCGGGATCACCATCGTATCCCCTTCGTAGCGTACAGACGGCGGAGCCTCGTCGATATACTGATTCAGCGGAATACGTTCAATAGTCAACTCGTCCTGTAATACCGGACCCGAAACAATCAGGTCTTCTTCGTGAACCTTCTTTTTTGCACGTAGTTTTCCGGTCTCAATTTTACTGACGCCGAGCCGCAAATTTTCCTCCATAACAGGAAGCGTTTTCTCTTCCTGGTGCACTTTGCGACTCTCCCCGGCTGGTGGTCTCTCGTCCATATTTGTAATGTCTTGATGTTACCCTCCAGTCATAAAACACATACCCCGCGATATCCGGAGCTCCGACGCGTTAGTGTAGAATTACGTCACCATTCACAACTCCCCCGTTATACGCCGTTCGAAATAGCGACTTTGTACCACTCCTCAGCGGCTTTGGCGGGCCACCTTGCGTATGTAAGCTTTTCCATACGAAGCGTCATGAATTTAAAACGAAGTTGAACAACTTGCCAGAGTCTATGTCTTTATCTCAAACGCCCGCAACGCGTATCTTATGGTTGTTCCTTTTGACGGGTTTATCAACTCTGGTCAGAGCCCAGGAACCCGATGAGCAAACATTAATCCGCAGTCTTCATTCAGCCGTCAGGGAAAAAGATCACGCGGACGCTTCCGATATCACGCATCAGCTGGGAACGTACTTCTATAGATCCGGAGATAAGGAACAAGCCAGGAAATATTTTCTGGACTGCATGGCATACTCGAAGAAGGGTAAGCGAACCGATAATATCATCACCTCGTCGTTCTCGCTGGGTAAGATTTATTTTGAATCTGCTGATTTTAATAGCGCGGCCGACTATTTTGCCCGTTGTGCCGAACTCGCTATGGGTACGCGTCAGACCAGCGTCGCGTTCGATAGCTATTTGCTTCAGGGCGAAAGCCAGGCATCTCTGAAACGTTTCAAACGAGCTATCGAGCCCATTGAAAAAGCGTTGCAGATAGCAGTCAATGACCAATCGGTTGAAAAGCAAGTCACTTGTTACAAATTGCTCGAAACCTACTACCATAAATCCGGCAACTCCCGGAAAGCAGGAGATATTAGCGCCCTGCTTGCATCGTTGGAAACGCTCCGCGAACAGGAGGCGGTTGCGCGAGCCGAGGCGAGAGATCTTCAAAAGCAGGCGATGGACGCTATGCAGGAAAAGGTGGCGCAGGACCATGTGCTCACCGCCCAGACGGAGAAACTCAAATTGACTGAAGAATCCCTGCGTGCCGTTGAAGTGCTCAACGAGAAGAGCAAGCTGGAAATCGATCTCCTTAGCCGGGATCGTGAGCTTGCCCTTTTGCGTATACAGGAACAATCCGCGAGGCTTGAATCGGAAGCAATTTTCAGAAATGCAATCCTGGTTGTCATTCTTTTGAGTTCATCTTTGATTGGTGTGCTGATCATAAACTATCGCAAGAAAACAAAGACCAACAAACGTATCCATCTCCAAAACAAAAACATCAAGAGCAGTATCAACTACGCCAAGCGGATTCAGGAGGCGATGTTACCTAAGAAAGATGTTCAGGACTCGCTTTTACGCGATTCATTCATTTTATTCAAGCCGCGGGATGTCGTTAGCGGTGATTTTTACTGGTTTTCTCCACTGAACGACAGCGGTTCGGACCTGGTGTTCGGCGCCATTGATTGCACTGGTCACGGGGTACCGGGCGCTTTTATGTCGATGATCGGGATGAATTCTTTGAACAGCATTATCAGCCGCGGAATAATTCACACAGATCTTATCCTTGAAACCCTCCACCAGGAAATCCGCAATGCGCTTCAGCAGGACGTAACCGGAAATAATGACGGAATGGATCTTTCCCTGTGTATCTATCGCAGCTCAGAAAAAGTGTTGGAATACTCGGGAGCAAAGAGTCCTTTAATCTATATCCAAAACGGCAACCTTTATAAGATAAAGGGCGATGTGCATTCTATTGGCGGAAGCAAAAGTAAGCCCGTCCAACGCTACAAGAAACACCAGATCCCAATTGACGCACCCACCATGATTTACCTGTTCACTGACGGGTTCCGTGATCAGTTCGGAGGGGATGACAATCAGAAATTCATGGGGAAAAGGTTTTCAAATCTGCTCAACGAAATCCATCAGCTTCCGATGCAGCAACAATACGACATTCTGAACGCAAGATTCGAAGAATGGAAAGGTTCGGGGGAGCAAACGGACGATGTACTAGTGATGGGAGTCTTACTAAGACCGTGACCGGAAGTTGGTATGAGGTGGGTTTTTTAATTTACAAAGATCAAGGGAGAGGTGGAGGGCCTTTTTTTGCGCATTAGTGATGATGCTTTTGTTCGATTTTTTCCTTCATCCTATAAGCCTGCCAGAAAAAAAAACCATAGAACAAAAGCAAAGAAGAGAAAACTAATGTCATAGTGGTTGTGGTTTTAATACAATCAAAGAAAGGCACATAGCCCGACCAATTCTCCGCCATTGGCGAACAGTAGTAACAGAGGTAAGATCGGCCCGGCTTTTGTAAGTTTTGAGTTTTCGCCTGCCATATAAAACCGCAAGCGAATTAGTAATGATACTACTATATTGCGCAATTATTGAAAACCATCAAATTATGATCAAAAACGCGGTAAGGCTCAGCTTATTCATGATGCTCGGCCTGCTCATTAAGCCGGCAGTTGCAGGAAATCTATTCCAGGTTCAGGAAGCCGACACTGTTGTCACCCCGAAGGACTGGTTCTTACGCGACCCGGAAACGGACTCGTTACAAGGCGTAAGCGCTGACAAGGCATATGCCACTCTTTTGAAAGGAAAACCCTCCAGAACGGTAGTTGTTGCGGTGATCGACTCCGGGGTGGATATCGAGCACGAAGATCTTCAGAGTGTCATTTGGGTGAACGAGGATGAAATTCCGGACAACGGAATTGATGATGACAAAAACGGATACGTAGATGATGTCCACGGATGGAACTTCATCGGCGGAAAAGACGGAAATGTAGATGCAGATACCTATGAAGTGACGAGGGAGTACAAACGCCTGAAAGACAAATACGAAAACTTCGACGAGAAGAAATTGAACAAAAAGAATCGCGATGAATATACGTACTGGCAGCGCGTCAAGACCAAGTATGAACGCGACTTTAAATTCAATAAGGAGCAATACGACCAGTACACGGAACAACACAACATATATACGAACGCGTTCCTTACAATCAAATATTGCGACAGTATCCTTACTACCAAACTCGGTGCTCCGGTTTCGAAGTCATCCCTGGCGAGCATTTCGTCGTCTAACGACACTATTAATTTTGCCAAGCAGACATTAACCCGTATTCTGGAAAGTATTGAAGGTGATATTCAGGTAAATGAATTCGTCACCGAACTCGGATATTATCTCGAACAGCTACAACAGGGTGTTGATCACTACCGCGTCGCCGTTGAGTACGGATACAATCTTGATTTCGACTCGCGTTCCGTAGTGGGCGATGATCCCGACAACCTCTATGAAAAGGGCTATGGAAACAACGATGTTGAAGGCCCCGATGCAAGGCACGGAACGCACGTAGCCGGAATTATTGCTGCAGACCGAAACAATGAATTGGGTATCAGGGGAATCGCTGATAACGTTCGCATCATGTCTGTCCGCGCCGTTCCGAACGGCGACGAACGTGATAAAGATGTTGCTAACGCAATTCTTTATGCCGTAGACAATGGCGCGCACATTATCAACATGAGTTTCGGCAAATCATTTTCACCCCAAAAAGAAGCTGTTGACAAAGCTGTAAAGTATGCCGAGTCAAAGGGCGTCCTGCTCGTCCACGCAGCCGGGAATGATGGCCGGGACCTTGATAAGGAGGAAAACTATCCAACTCGCAAATATTCGAAAGGTGGAGAAGCTTTAGCGTGGATTGAAGTAGGTGCCTCGTCGTGGGGTGCAGAGGAAGACTTTGTCGGCTCCTTCTCAAACTATGGTAAGCGTTCGGTAGACCTTTTCGCCCCCGGTGTACAGATCCATTCAACGACACCTGACAATACCTACGAAGACTTGCAGGGTACCAGTATGGCAAGCCCTGCAACGGCTGGTGTAGCTGCAATCATTATGTCTTACTTTCCTGAATTGTCAGCCGCACAGGTTAGCGATATCCTGAGAAAGTCAACCCGAAAGTTCAACGGATTAAAAGTGCACAAACCAGGCACCGCAGATCCGGTTCCGTTCAATCAGCTTAGTGTTTCCGGCGGACTTGTGAATGCCTATGAGGCCGTGAAGCTTGCAGCCGAGATGTCTAAGCCTTCTTTGAAAAAGAAGTAACCCACAATAAACGATAGTAAAAAAGACCGGCTGAATACCGGTCTTTTTTCTTGATCCCCCCAGCAGCGGGATGAATGTTATCAATAAATACCGTTACCCCTACCGAACTCCGATGTAACCCTGAGGTTATCCGTCACAACTCCAGATCCCACTGCGGTAAAAAATCCGCCAAGACACGGGTTATACAGGACATTCCACCTAGGTAGCTTTCATCCAAGAAAGTCTACCCATGAAAGCCCTATCTTTTATCTCCACCCTCGCGTTCTTCGTCCACGCCCACGCTGTGAAGGCTGTTCCTACCGAAGGTTTTTTTCTTCCGGACTCAGTGAGAGAAGTTACCTTCAACTACAGGAGCGTCAACAACCTGATTATCCTCCCTGTTCGCATTAATGAAAATGATGTTGTTAACCTAGTTCTTGATACAGGATGCCGGAATCTTATACTGTTTGGGAAACGTTTCAAAAATATGATTGACACGGAAGAGCAACGACAGATTTCATTCAATGGCCTCGGGCAGGGAAAGCCGGCGCGTGGTTTTGTTACACTCGAAAACAACGTTTCATTTAGCAAGGTCATCGGTAAGAAAATTGCTATCGTGGTTGTTCCTGAACGCAATGTTTTTGCAAACTACCCAATTATCGACGGCATCATCGGATATGAACTCTTTTTGAAATTTGAGATTGAAGTAGACTTTGCACGACATAAGATAACATTCCGGCCCGCAAGCTTTTCCTTCCCTTCAACCGATTTTAAACTCATACCACTACGCATCGAAGATTCGCGCCCTGTGGTTTCATGCACAATTTTCTTTTCAGAAACCGAAGAAGAAACATGCGACCTGCTCATTGACACTGGCTCATGTCTTGGTCTGTTGTTTACCGCACCCCAAACCGGAAGAATTAACCGCATGAACAGCGTTGTACTGGGACGTGGTCTTAACGGGTACGTTTCAGGAAAGAAACTTATGGCCAATAAAGTCCTGCTTGGAGATTTTGCATTACACGATCTTAGCACGGGTGTTGTAAGATCGGCATCACATCACTACGCCTCATTGGGAACCGAGGTCTTGAAAGACTACACATTACTCATCAATTACTACAAAGGTTACGCAGGGCTTCGACAGAACTGATGGCTCACCAACACCATCCGTGGACGATGAAGGCCAGTTTTGGAAAGTATTATTATCTTTACAAATACTTTTCAACCTAAACTCAATTGCATGGATCAGGAAGTACACTGGGATAATATTTCAACCTCGTATGATAACGAAGTTTTCGATGTATTCAAATCCGACAAAAACGGTATCCTATCCACGTATTTCGCGAAACACAGTAACAGAAAAGCGAACGCTACAGATTTTGGATGTGGAACGGGAAAGGCATTTGAATTTTTATCACCCCTTTTCAGGAATATTCTCGCGCTCGACATTTCCGGCGAATGCATCAATATCGCCAAGACAAGGGGTTACAAAAATATTTCTTACAAAAGGGCCGACCTTACTCGTCGAAACCTTGCACTTCCATCAGCTAAGTTTGGGCTTTGCTGCAATGTGGCTATACTCCCGGATGTTGACAGTAACCGTGCGATTCTGAAAACCGTCTATCGCGGGCTGGCCAGCGATGGGCACGCGATATTCGTAATTCCATCCTTCGAAAGTATGTTTTTCGCTTCATGGGTTCTGCTTGACTGGTATAAGCGCGAAGGCGTAGATCCGGAAAATGTACCCCGTCATGAACTTCAGTATTTTTCAGGAAAGAAAACCGATATCATTCAGGGAATTATTCATATTAACGGTGTGCCTACCAAACATTACTCCGCTTCAGAGATTCAATTCCTTTTCGAAGAAGCCGGATTTGAAATAACCGCTCTTGAGAAGCTCGAGTATGACTGGACCACTGAATTCGATTCACCGCCGTCATGGCTCGATGCACCTTACCCCTGGGATTGGATGGTGGAATGCAGGCCGCGCGGGTGAACCGCTTGAAATGACGTCAGCGTTATTTACTCTTTTGTTTGTAGTGTCCGCAGAATAGTCATTGAGCCAAATAACAATATTCCGGCGATTATAATCGTAATCACGGCCGCTTTTATAGAACTAAAAATCCTCGCGCTTTACTTCGAAGGTAGTCGATGTACTTCCGGCCTTGCCCGATGCAGTCAGTCCCTCTACCACGACCTGATAATGACCGGGGATATCCGAGGTATAAAATTCTATCATTTCCTTCTCGTCAGAAGATGTTAACACAAATGGCTTCCATAACAACAACGTGCGCTGATCCGGCAGACGATTATTCCGCGCCCTGGCATTCTCATAGGTCGGGGAGTAGAATTCACGGCTTACCTGCAATCCCTGGTAGTCCATAACTATCGCAGGAGATTGAATTTCGTAGCCTGCCAGGTCGCCGGTGTATGTCGTGTAACTAACAATGCCCGGCGTCAGGACCGGACCAACAAAATAGTTACGCATCACCACCTCGAGCTTTCGGATTTTCAGCGGATCAAATTTCATGAATCTATCCAGATCAAGGATAGGTACACCATCGAGCAGGATAAGCGGGTCACCACTCAGTATACCTTTTTTCGTAGCGTCGATAACCAGGAAATGGAAACCGTCGCGGCGTTTTCGTACAAGCACTCCGGGTACGTATTCGCGCATAACTTCTTCGAGCACTGGAAATCTAGTATATCTATCCAGATAATAAACCTGATCTCCGACCCCATAGAAAGCCGAACTGTCGACCCTTGCATCTGCCATAGACTTCTCAGCCACTTCGCGAAAATGTATGTCGTGTACCTGCATGGCCAGACTTCGTTCACTCAGGTTTTTCCTTGCAGCAGACGTTATGCTGAATGGACGAACTGAAAATGTTCCATGTGATTTGCTGAATGGGTCATTGATTGAAAACGAATACATACTATCGCTATCCGTTATTGGTTGTAAAATAAGCTTACGTGATCCCCAGAAATCCTGAATTTCGAAAGTGAGTTCACCATCCTGGTTGCTTCTGGAGCCATTCAATCCGACAAGTTTTGCCGGGCTTGACAAATATGTAAGAAGATTCGAAACAGGCGTTCCGTCGGGACGTCCTACTTTCGCTGAGACTATATGTGTACGAACTTCCGGAACGTAAGCAAATTTCCTGTTTCCCTTTAGGACTTCTTCCCAATTGAATCTTCGCCATCCATGTGTGAGCATCAGGTTATCGACGGCCTCCCGGGCTTGCACGTCATCCGAAAAATAGTAAGCCGGATTCTCAATTTCGCCTTTGAGGTCGGAGGACAACAACAGGTAGGAAAGGATATCGTTACTTTCCATCGACCCCAGTGAATCCAGCTTGTATACTGCGATAGATGTATTTGCTTCCACCAGTTGATTATTCACAGAAGCCTGCAGTTCGATCGAAACCTTTCGGCGCGTAGCGTAAGTTCTTTGATCGGTTGCTGCTTTAAGGCGAAGGGTCTGAGCGGGACGGGAGAAATACAAACGCTCGCACAATGGCTGAAGCTTGTCATTAAAAACAGTAAAATGGCTAATTCCCTCCGGCATCTTGTTTCGATCAATCATAAACTCAACGGCTGAGTTGCCTGTCGATCTCGCCTCAGCATGCACAATAATTTGCCTGGCATGCACGAAAAGATAGAGCAGGGGATTGGACGGGAGATTTCCCTTATGAGAAACGGTTACCTTGATAAGATCTTTCAAAGAGTCGGAGAGTTGCATAGCATAGCCTTCGGGGAAAATCTGCGGTAGCGTATGGTTCGTCGCAACGCCGTGGCTATTCGTCATCACACATCTATAGTTCTTTCCCGATTCCGGCGTGATATAGAAATGACCAAGGTTGAACTTGAGAGGGCGGAACGTCTGGATCGTATCGCTATCCTCCCCAATTATAAAACCCGTGTAATGTTCGTCCGGGCCGGCGTTGGATATTTTAAATGCAACTTTGCTTTTAACCCCGGCGACAAGATTTCCGCCTTCAGGGAAAAATTCAACCTTGACTGGCATGGGACGTTTTGACGGCCACACCTCCGGCGTCAGGAAAGGGTTGACTACCGTAATGTGTTTGTGAAAAAAGTAATCAGGAGCAAAATTTTTCATCCACTGGGTGTAGGCCCTCACCACGTAATTGCCTGATGCAAGAGTGGCCGGAATAAACAGGGAGCCATCGCCACCATTTTTGGCGAGTTTAACCTTTACCTGAGCCAGGGATTGATTCGAAGCATCAAGAATCTCAACGTAAGCGACTTTGCTGACATTTACCGGCAAATGCACCGTGGCATCGACCTGATATATCCTGAAGTGCATGCTTTCTCCGGTGAGGTAGAAGTTTCGATCCGCATGCAGATATAATTTCTCTTGTAAGCCCGCTTCGCGAGTCGCCTTAAACTTCCTGGTCAGCGTGTCCAGCATTTGCTGTTGGGCAAAAGCAGGAATACTGCAGCCGAACGAAAAAAGGATGAAAAGACAGACAATTATTTTTTTCATATTGATCTATCTGGGCCAGTAGTCAGGTTTCGAAGTTGATCCCCCGCCGGAGACACGACAGTCGAGACAGTTGAGGGAAGAAATGGTGTAGCCGATGACTGTCAGGCCCATCGCATCGTAAACCGCATTATAGAAGGTTGTACCAGGACTGACAAACTGGAGGTCTTCATTGAATACAGTATCCGAATCGCAGAATGGGTACCGGTAATTCGTGAACTCCGCCGGAAGCTCACGCCTCTCTATGAAGACCCTCTTTTCCTCGACTGTGGATGCGCTAAAGTATCCGATTACCATTTCGGACGGGTTACTCACCGCATGGATATTCCCAAAGATCTGCCCTGGCATAGGATCAAAAAGACCACCGGTGCTCTCAGTAGTCTTGTACAGATCAAGCCAATAGGTATAAGCGTCTTCGGTGAGACCGTACTGTTTGATGTTAATCGAATACATGCGGGAAATTTTGATTGAGTTACGCGGGACGGATCGGACCGGATAGTTCCTGATTACGTTGCTATTAAGATTTTGCGAAGAACCAACCAGGATTTCAAAAGAGGGCTCGTTCCGGTAACACGTATAGATTTGTTCATCAAAAGGACGAAAAATCATTTCCCTGTCTGCGTCCATATAGAAGGTTGAATATAGGGCCGAATTGTATTCCCACGTCTCTTCATAGCGCCATCGATAAAAGGGACTGTTGTCATTGGATTCAACGGAATTCACCAATATTCGCATATCATCTCCCCTAATGTCCCATGTCACACTTTCGATCGGCGCCGCCTTCTCAATAGTTATATAGTCAGACTCATATTGCTTTGATCCGTTGTTCAGTGCGATCCCAAGCTTGTATCGCTGTGTCGGATCTAATGCTATATCGAACGCAACATACGTACCCGTGTCGTACTCCGGATGCTGGGTAAGATCAACTTGTTGAAGTTGAATCTCTTCGCCGGATTCCGACGCTATGACTACACGCGCGTTTCGGACAGCGGGATAGTAATTACCATCGTCAAGACCAATTGCGCGGGAAAGCTTCACTGTTGCCGTAAGGTTGGACGCATCGATAAATCCGTCTACCACGAGGAAATCAGGATTCGATTCAACCCCTTCCAGCGCATACGGTTCAATGCACCCCATCACAATCGCGGCTGTGATCACAAACGAGGCAAGCGCTTTATATTTCAGTTTTCTCATTCTATAATTCATGGCCAGAACTCTGGTTTAGTGGTTGTACCTCCTCCATATATCCGGCAATCGACGCATGATGGAGATCCAAACGTGTAACCTACTACGCTGCCAAAAGGACCATAAATAGCATCGATGAGTGGTGTCCGCTCCGGAAGACCGGCAATCTGATCCACAGCGAGCGTATCTGGTGCGCAGAAAGGGGTGCGGTATCTTACATACCCTGCAGCAAAATCGGAACGCCGGATCCAAACGCTTGCCTCTTCAACTGTAGATCCGCTGAAATAACCAACCACCGGCTCGGAAGGATTCGTTACACCTTTAATATTTCCAATCACCTGGCCAGGCATTGGGTCAAACAATCCGCCTGTACTTTCCGTGGTTTTATAAAGATTTAGCCAGAACGTATATGCCTCCTCAGACAGTGCATATTGCCTTACTCGAATATTGTAAATAGCAGAGATTTTAATAGAACTTGTTGGAATAGACTGTACAACATAGTTCTGCACTACATTAGAAGCAAGATGCTGAGATGACCCGATAAGAATGTTGTAAGATGGCTCCGTCCGATAGCACGTATAAACTCTTTCGTGAGGTTCCCTAAGCTGCGCCATTCCATCCCTGATAATAAAGCTGGATGCACGCGGTGCGTTGTATTGCCATGTCTCTTCAAATCGCCACCGGTAAAATTGAGTAGAACTCGTATTTGGCACCGTCGATATGCGTATCTTAACATCTTCTGCCTCGGGCTCCCAAATCAGGCTTTCGATCTCAGCGGCTCTTTCAATGCGGATGAAGTCCGACTCGTAATGACTACCATTACCAAGAACGATATAGAGTTTATAACTCTTGTCAGATACGACGGAAACATCATCGGCTAAATAAAGACCAGTGTCTTCGGCTTCAACCTCGGCCAAAAAGAACTCCTCTCCATCCTCCGATTTAACAGAAACGCTTGCACCAACTTCTCCGGGAGGAACGTGCTCAGTATTTAGCGACACCGCCCGTGATAGTCTTACTGCACATGTACTTTCAGACGCATCGATAAACCCATCCACGACCAGGTATTGGGGATCAGTCTTCACCCCTTCAAGCGTATATGGTTCAATGCAACCAATGGTAAAAAGGCCGAAAAGACAAAGCGCGTTATGGATTCTATTCCACCTCATCCAGTCTTAAAATCTGAAATTATACGTGATCGTAGGTATTGGGCGTGCGAATATCGACAGCTTATAGCCCTTGATTTGATTTCCTTCTGTAACAAAGAAAACCGAATAGGGATTTGCTCTACCCGTAAGATTATACACGGCTAAGGTCCACGAGCTGTGAGCGAGTTTCCGCACCTTGTGGTTTCCTTCAATATTCATTGAAAAGTCCATACGGAAATAATCCGGTATCCTGTAACTGTTACGATCGCCATACAACACGCGTTCACTGCCTTCGATCTTGTATTTGGCAATGGGCGGGGTGATTGGTCTGCCTGTGTTATAGACGATATTCCAGGAGATATTGAATCGCCGGCTGAACTTATAGTTAGAAATCAGATTTACCGCGTGGGGCTTATCAAAGCTGCTGGGATAAAAAGTACCGCGGTTCACAACCTCCGAAGGATTTTCACCGGCTGATCGGAGAAACGTTCGCGAGTAGGTATAACTAATCCATCCATTGATTTTTCCAGTTGACTTCTTCAATAGCACCTCGACACCGTAAGCCTTTCCATCGGCGTCTATTATTTCAGTTTCAAGGGAACCCGCGTTATCAAGCAAAGCGGCACCGTCCTTGTAATCGACGGTGCTAATCAATGTTTTGTAATAACCTTCAATGGACGTTTCGATCATATTGCCCTTGAGATTTTTATAAAAGCCGATCGAATATTGGTCACCAACCTGTGGTTTAATGTAATTGTCAGACAATTTCCAAATATCAGTGGGAGTTACCGCAGTTGTATTGCTAAGCATTTGAATGTATTGACGCATACGATTATAGCTCAGCTTAACCGACGCATTCGTTCCCAAACCGTAACGCACTGAAAGCCTCGGCTCAAGGCCATGGTAGGAAGCAATGGTCTTACCCTTACCGTAGTGAGTGGTATCAATTACGTTATTCTTTTCAAGTGAACCGGCACCATAGAGTCGCACATGCTTTTCGCCGAGGTATTGATACATCGAATAGCGTACTCCGGCATATAACGATAGCTTGGGATTAACCTCGAAGTTCTCACCGATATACAACGCGCTTTCAAAACCCCTTTCATGCTCAAAGCTTCGTACCATCTGGTTGGATTCGGCACCCAGAGGCCGTGTATTGCCCGGAGCAATACCGTAACGCGTTACACTGATACCACCATTTAGTGTATGCTTAGCATTGGGGAAAAAATTAAAATCCAGTTTACCCGTGAATTGCTTGATATCAAATTCGGTCATAAACGCCTCGGCCGGATTCAACTCACTGGAAACAGAATAAAAGTAGTTGCTGTAGGAGCCCGTCAGTACCCCATAGAGTTTATTGTTAATCACGCGTTTCCACTTCAATGATGCGTTCCGATCGCTGTAGCGGTATGATGTATCGCCATTTAACTTAAACTGATCATTGCTCGTGTATCCTGACAAATAAATCTGGTTTTCGTCGTTGACCTTGTGTGAGACGTTCGCTGTTAGATCATAAAATGACGCGGTGCTGCGATTAAACGACTTGTTATTCAGTTGCCGAAGCAACCAGTTCGAATATGTTGATCGCACACCGAGGATGAATGACGTTTTTTCTTTGATAAGCGGACCTTCGATAGTAAAACGCCCCGTGACGGGACTGATCCCACCGGAGCCCGTAAACTTCTTCGTATTTCCTTCTCTGCTGTGGACGTCAAGAACAGATGAAATTCTTCCACCGTAGTCAGCAGTTATGCCACTTTTATAAAGCTCCACGTTCTTGAGCACGTCGGGGTTGAAGGTCGAGAAGAATCCGAAAAGATGCGATGGATTATAAACAACCGCATCGTTAAAGAGAATCAGGTTCTGATTTGTCGCGCCGCCCCTAACATTGAGTCCAACGGTTCCCTCCCCTACACTTTGAACTCCGGGCAGAGCAAGCACCACTTTCATGATGTCAGTTTCTCCTAAAGCCAAAGGCATCTGTCGCATTGTGCGAATATCCAGTTTCTCCATACCCATTTGTACGCCGGCAACCCTGGCGTCACGCTCCGACTCGATAACCACTTCCTTGAGCGGTGTGATCTCTTCTTCGAGTTCGATATCAAGCCTGCCATTGGAATAAAGCATCACCTGCCTGACGGTTTGCTTCATACCGATGCTTTTAATTTTCAATTCGTGCCGGCCTTTAGGTATTGTTAGGGAGTAATGGCCAAATTGATCGGTACTTGCTCCTATGAGTGGATTCTCTATAAACACAGATGCTCCAATTAACGGCTCGCCACTGGCATGTTCGCGCAAGGTGCCAATAAGCGTCGCGGTACCATCAAGGTTAGCCGTCTTGTTTCCAATGCTGTAAAGTTTGGCTTCAGCGATTCGCTGCTGCTTTTCACGCTTCTCGTACTCAGAGAAATCAAAAGCTACCACTTCTCGTCCGCGCCCGGCTTCCTCATCGTCAAAAAAACCCGGAGGCAGATCCGCCATTATTTCACGCTCGTAGGTTATAAAAACCTGATTATTCGGTGTGACAACGAATCTGAAAAGTGTATTCTCAAATACCTGAGCCAGCACCTCATTGACGGTTTTATTCCGAAATGCAGCGTCTACTTTAATTGTATCCAGCGAGGCGGGATTGAAAAAGAACGTATAGCGGGACTGTTGTTCCAGGGATTTTATGAATTCCTCAAAGGGCGTATCGCGGAATTCACCTTCGAGCAGCGGAACCCGTTGTGACAAGGACGGTGTACTCAGAAGAATTCCAAAAATTAAGACTGGCCAGTAGAGAGTTCTCATCATGCGAATACATTAGAGGGTATCGTAATATGCCGCAAGGGCCGCGAAAGACGACGGATCATGTCTGGAAACTCTGATTTTATTCTTACGCATATAGCTTCGCACTTCATCTTTGTTTTCACCAAACTGTTTCAGTAAATCACTCTTTCTTGAAACCCTGACGTAGGAATCTCCTGTTCGTAAATAAATGCGTTTCCTTTCCTTGTAATAGAAAACAAGCCTACGGTCTTCGATTTTTTCTTCAAAAGGTTTTACATACTTAACCAACACTACCGATCTTGCATCGTACAATACGTGGTAAAATCCTTCCTGAGGGAGCCCGGCAAGCTGTTGACTCCTGATATTCACAAACTGGTCTCCATTCAGCGTGAATGAAGAAACCCGGGCTTTAACTAGTTGAATTTCCTGGCCATTGTTGGGATTTTCTGCTATGATGTTATCGCTCGACAAGTCATACATCATTGATACTCCTGAATAGTACTCGTTATTATAGATTACTTCACCGGGTAGCCAATCCAGCGCCTGATAGAAAGGAAATTGTTCATCGTTATAGGGTGGTTCAACGTACTCGCTTCCATTGATAAGACCGGAATGCACTGAGATGAAATCTTCATAGATTTTTGCTGTGTTCTTCGCAGCGATCCTTACGAAGCTGGTGTCGGTGACAGACTGGCATTGGGCCGAGAAGAAAAATAATGCAGTTAACACACAACAGGCAATGGGTTTGATCATAAGACACAGACTTCTATAAACTGTAAATTACCTTATTGATAACGATGGCGCTATACCTTTTATGTAAAAGTACAAAGCAATGCTACGGAAAATAATAAAGGCTGTCAGTATTTGACAGCCTTTACCACAAAAAAGTTGTGAAGCAATTATTTCGCGTAAGCGACACTTCGCATTTCCCGGATGACGGTGACTTTCACCTGGCCAGGATATTGCATATCGCGTTCGATTTTTTGTGAAATATCAAAGCTCAGCTGGCTCGCCCGTTCGTCATTGGCTTTTTCGGCATCGACGATGACGCGAAGCTCCCTTCCGGCCTGAATAGCATAACATTTCTCCACTCCGTCGAAGCTGAGGCCGAGTTCTTCAAGTTCCCTGAGGCGCTTAATGTATTGTTCCATTACCTCCCTGCGCGCTCCGGGGCGTGCACCACTGATGGCGTCGCATGACTGAATAATGGGAGAAATAACACTGGTCATCTCGATTTCGTCGTGGTGGGCGCCGATAGCGTTACACACCACCGGATGTTCCTTGTACTTCTGAGCGAGTTCCATGCCGACGATTGCGTGGGGCTTCTCCAGTTCTTCGGGCCACACCTTACCGATGTCGTGCAGCAGACCTGCGCGTTTCGCCTGTTTTACATTCAGCCCCAGTTCGGCGGCCATTATAGCACAAAGGTTGGCCACTTCCCGCGAGTGTTGAAGCAGGTTCTGCCCGTATGACGAGCGGAAGCGCATCCTACCCACCATCTTGACGAGTTCCGGATGAAGTCCGTGGATCCCCAGGTCTATTACAGTGCGCTCGCCTATTTCAATAATTTCATCCTCAATATTCTTTGACGTTTTCGCGACAATTTCCTCAATCCTGGCAGGATGGATACGTCCATCCTGTACCAGGCGGTGTAGCGACAATCGGGCTACCTCCCTGCGCACAGGATCGAAGCCAGAAATAATAATTGCTTCGGGTGTGTCATCCACAATGATTTCAACACCTGTGGCAGCCTCGAGAGCACGGATGTTCCGGCCCTCACGGCCTATTATCTTACCCTTGATGTCGTCGCTCTCGATATTGAAAATAGAAACGCAATTTTCGATTGCGTGCTCGGTGGCCGTACGTTGGATAGTCTCAACCACAATCTTCTTGGCTTCCTTGGTAGCGCTAAGCTTGGCCTGTTCCATGATGTCTTTGATGAAACTTGAAGCCCGGGTCTGAGCCTCGTCTTTCAGGGACGCAACCAATTGTTCACGAGCCTCTTCGGCGGTAAGCTTGGAGATATTTTCAAGCACCTGAATCTTTTGCTGATTGAACTTGTCAAGTTCTTCTTTTCGTTTCTTTACAAGCTCCAGCTGGGTGGCCAGGTCGCCTTTCAGTTCGTCAAGTTCGGATTCTTTTCTTTTCAGACTCTCGATTTCCTTATTCAGGGTTTGCTCACGTTGCTTGATTTTTTGCTCGTTGGAAATGATGACGCTCTTTTTCTTATTGGCTTCGTCCTCAAATTCAGAGCGCATTTTGAGGATTTTTTCTTTTGCTTCGAGGATCCGGTCTTTTTTCAGATTCTCGGCAGCGATTTCAGCTTCTTTGATTATCAGCTTGGACTTGTCTTCGGCATCTTCAACGTTACTCTTTAACTTTCGTTTGTAGAGGAATGAACCGATCAACAGACTCAATATAACCGTGGCGATTATACTGGTCACCAGAATAGCAATGACGGTTAGAGACATAAAAAATTAAAAGGGTTATATATAAACCCCGGATTGCCGCTTTGGCCGGAACGCTGGGACTGAAGGTCAGAGAATGGACTGCGTGACAAGCTGGTTGAGCTGGTTGACTTTTTCAAAGACCGTTTTATCGATCACGGAATGATTTTCGTCTGCAGCCATTTTTTCCACAAGGCAATCAAAGGCAACCATTGCTAGGAGGTCCTGTTTGTCATCAATACCGAACTGTTCGCGATAAAACTTGAACTTTTCGTTGATGAGTTTACCGGCCAGTCTCACCCGCTCCTCGTCTGCACGCTTTACCTTCATCGGGTACTCACGGTCAGCAATTTTAATACGTATAGAGAGTTCTTCCATCAATTAACGCTTTGCTTGCCTATCTGCTTAAGTGGGCGATGCACTTATCTATCTCGCGAATGTACTCGTCCACTTTCCTCTTCAATTCCAGAACACTTCCGTCTTCCGGGTTTAAATTATCCACAATTTTAGTGATTTTCAATTGATTGTGAAAACTCGCAATTTGCTCATCGCGGCTTCTCAGACCGTTTTTCAGCTGCTGGTTTTCCAATTTCAGGTTTTTAACCTCGTCGCGGAGGCTTTTATGCTCGTTTATAAGCACCAGGATTTTTCGTTCAAGACCACTTAGGTTGGTCTTCAGAAGTTCTTGATCCATGCCAAATAGTTTTTGCCTTCCGGCTTTTAATATGCTATAGACTTTTTTTAAAAGCCTGAACGGTTTAAAGATTCAGACTAACTCTATTTTCTGATCAGGGCACCCAGTTTTTGTTCAAAAGCACTAATCAATCGCTGCATCGTCCGGTCGATCTCCTCATCGGTAAGGGTTTTGGTTTCGTCCTGCAGCGTAAAGCCCAGTGCATAAGCCTTCTTGCCTGCCGCAATCTTGTCACCTTCATAAACATCGAACGCAGTGATGTTTCGGATCAATCGCTTTTCAGTTGAATAAATCAAACTGCGAATCTCATCAAAACTGATTTGCTTATCGATGACCAGTGACAAATCCCTTCGTACCTCCGGAAACTTTGCAACCTCCTGAATGACTAACTTAGGATTTGCTGACTGGAAAAGCAAGGATGTGTTTAACTCGGCATAAAATATTTCCTGCCTGATGCTGAATTCCTTTAATATGGCCCCTTTTACTTTTCCAAGCTTCGCGATTTCTTCTTTACCCCTCAGTATTCGCAACCCATATTCAAAGATCTGGTCCTGAATAACTTCTTGCTTTACATGTGTTGATCCGCACCGTGCAAGAATGTGATTAACGTGTTGAGCGAGGTCATAATATGAAACTGATTCCGTCTTGCGCTGCCAGTTTTCTGCTTCACGGTTGCCTGTGATATAAAGCGCCAGGCGTTCCTTCTCCCGATACTCACCATCCACTCTCGAATACGTCTTACCAAATTCAAACAATCTCAGATCCTTTTGTTTTCGGTTGATGTTGTATGCACAAACTTCAAGTCCGGTGAATAACAACGTCTGGCGAAGTATGCCTTGTTCTTCGCTGAGCTTATTGAGTATTGCTACAGGCTCACCTTCGAATGTGAGCTTATGCTTCTCCTGATAATCGGCATTCGTCAGCGAGTTGGTCCAAATTTCATAGAACCCATTGCCGGCAAGCATCTCACTCACCGTTCGCCTGAACTTGTCAGGATCCTTGACAGGAAAATTGGCCAGATAATCCGTTCCCGCCGTTTCGCGGAGTTCAATATTATTGAAGCCGTAGATTCTCAAAACTTCTTCAGCAATATCAGCTTCCTGATACACGTCGACACGGTATGGAGGCACCGCAACAGTGAATGTATCATCCTGCTTGTCTGTAACTGCAATGTCCAGACGTCCAAGGATTGCGAAAACATCTTTCCGTGGGATTGCTTTTCCAATCAGACGATTGAGATTTCGATCTTTAACCATAAATGTTTTAGGTTTGACCGGTTCCGGGTACAGATCAGTGATCTCTGACGAGATTGATCCGCCCGCAATCTCACGTATCAGCAGCGCGGCGCGCTTTAATGCATATACTGTATTTTCCGGATCCGTACCCCGCTCGAATCGGAACGAAGCATCAGTCTTTAGCTGATGGAACATTGATGTCTTGCGGATATAATCTGGTGTAAAACACGCGCTCTCCAGAAAAACCTTCGTGGTTAATTCTGAAATCCCGGAATTGACTCCGCCAAATACTCCGGCGATACACATCCCGCCCTGCGTATCGCAGATCATCAAATCCGTTTTCAGAAGTTTACGTTCTTTTCCGTCAAGGGTCGTGAAGGTGCTGCCTTCGGGAAGCGTCTTCACAATTACGCGATCCCTGATCTTGTCCGCATCGAAGGCATGCAAGGGCTGGCCCGTTTCGTGCAACACGAAATTTGTGATATCAACAATGTTGTTGATGGGCGTTTGCCCGATCGACAGCAACCTGTTTTTCAACCAGTCCGGCGATTCCTTCACCGTGACTCCGGTAAGCGTAACCCCCGAGTATCGCGGACACGCTGAATAATTTTCCACCACAACTTCCATAGGAAGATCGTGGTTATCAACCTGAAACGCCTCTACAGACGGATACATTACTTCCCGATGCTTCGCTGCCCGGATATCACGGGCCACACCAATGTGGGATGCAGCATCGGCGCGATTTGGCGTAAGACCAATCTCAATTATGAAGTCCGACTGGATATTGTAATACTCATGCGCCGGTGTTCCTGTTCTTGCTTCGGCAGGAAGAACTATGATTCCTTCATGACTTTTGCCCATCCCTATCTCGTCTTCGGCACAGATCATTCCTTCGGATTGTTCGCCTCGGATTTTTGTCACCTTTATTGTAAACGGTTCACCCTTATAAGGATAAAGGGTTGTCCCCGGAACGGCGACGATAACTTTTTGTCCGGCAGCTACATTGGAAGCACCACACACGATGTTCAGTGGCTTGTCACCGCCCGTGTCCACAGTGGTAACGGAGAGCTTATCCGCATTAGGGTGTTTGGAGCAGGTAAGTACTTCGCCTACCACTAACCCCTTCAGTCCGCCCTTCACGGTCTCGTGTTCTTCAACACTTTCGACTTCCAGTCCGGTGAACGTTAAAACACTGGCAATTTCCTCTGCGGATTCGGGTATGTTAATATATTCTTTGAGCCAGTTATACGAAATTGTCATAAACCATAAGTAGCCGGTAAACCGGCATGTTAAACGCGCCCAAAAATAGATTTAATTGAAGGCGGAAACAACTATTAAATGCCGGAATGCGTGGCGGCATCGGGAAGTGAATCAAACGCCGGCCAAACCTACCGATAGCCGGTCCCAATTAGTGATAACTTTTCTCTCCGGCCTGTATGGGAATGGTCAGAAGATTTTCAGGAGGCGGAAGCGGGCACGAAAACTTTTCTATGTACGCACAGTAGGGATTATAGGCCTTGTTAAAATCCAGCGTAATGGTGCTTGCACCGGGCGTTTTGACCACATCGAGGTATCTGCCAGCTCCATACGTTTCGTCAGCACTGGTAGCATCGCCGAAAGCCAGGAAGAGCTTTCCGCGTGACGGGCCCATTGCGATCATCTCCAGGATAAGCAGGCGGTTCCGAAATCCGGAAAAATCAAACTCAGCATACGCGTACTCCATGTACCGCTCCTCTTTGCCGTCGTTGGTGGTTAACACAACTTGTTTCTTGTTTTCGACCGGTATCAGCGACGCGGTAATTTTATATTTAAGATCTGGCGGATAATAATTTAACCCAGTAAAACCCTGCACGTTGTCCGTGAATGGTGACTCGCTGGACGTCCGCATGAACCGGTCTTTCTCCTCGCGTTCCTTTTTGATCTGAGTTATATACGTAGTCTGATCCTTGCTACCATAGACCGTGTACAATACGGTTACGATCACCACGGCGACAACAAGAAGGAGGATAATATTACGGGGTTTCATACAATTAAAGATTTCAGATTACAAACGAACCACGATGAGCAGCGCGTTGGAAAAACGAAGCAAGTTTAAGGGAAGTTTCCCGGATTCGGAGAATTCAACTCGCGGGATTTTTCGGAAGGAACACGGACCCTTAAGGTTTGAATCCATACAGTCAGGGCGTAACCGCGGTTTGTGCTGCCTCAAGTTTGCGCCGTTGGCGCGCTTCCCATTTGCGGATTTCGTCGCGATGATCGCGGTAAATATTTAAGAAAATGGGTATACCATTGTCAGGGAGCTGACCGGGTGCGTTGGCCAGGATGCAAATGGCCAGTTTGTCTTTAGGGTTTACAGCGACTTCGCTGCGATAACCATTTACAAAGCCCCCGTGGTAAACGAGGGTATCGTCCGGAAAATGCAGAATGCGCCAACCCATTCCATAGTATGAATTACTCAGTCGGTGAGACCTGCCATAGTTACGGTTTTTCGACGGCGCTGAAATTACCGGTGAATAACATGCTTCAAGCGTTTCAGGCTGGATCACATCGGGGCGGTTTCCAAGAAGGGCAATCATCCACTGCGCCATATCGTATATACTGGCATTAACTCCGCCCGCGGGCGAGACGTTGTAGTACGTATTGTTGATGGACACCTTTCGCCAGCCGTTCTTCCTGGGCATGTGTGGCTTAGCTACGTTGTCGTTGGTCATCATGGAAAAGTAGTCGATTGAGGCATCGGCCATTCCCAACGGACCGAATACTTTTTCAATCATCCATGCCTCATATGATTTACCGGTGGCCTGGTGGATTGCCTCCCCGACCAGGCTATAGGCCACATTCTGGTAGCTGTACGTCTTACCCACTGGTGTAGCCAGCGGAACATCCTTCAGGCGCGTCAGCAACTCGGGCAGCGGCAAGCCTTCTTCTACCAGGTTTGTATAGGCGTGAAAGGGAAGACCGGTGGTATGGCTCAGTACATTTCTGATTCTCAGTTTTTCTGTTTCCTCCGGAGAATAGAGTGCAAATTCAGGTAGGTGGCGGTTTACCGGATCGTCCCATCCAATCCGCCCTTCCTGTACCATCACGCCGGTGAGGAAGGAGGCAAAGCATTTTGACACCGACGCCAGCCGAAAAACGGTATGAACGTCGACACTGTCTGTGGTACCAATCTCCCTTACACCAAAGCCTTTGAGGTATACTATAGTTGAATCCTTTACAATAGCCACAGCCGCCCCCGGCGTTTTGGAAAGCAGATTCAATAAGCTTAGCTGGGATTCATATTCCGAAACCGCATCCTCCAGGTGAGGATTAAGGGGGATTTCGGGCCGAGGGGGCTTAACTTCTTCGATGTCAACCTCATCTGAGTTGGTCACCAGCATTTGAGCCACCAGAAGCGGAATGACGAGTAAGGCCGTAACTATAAACAAATAGAATTTTCGCTTCATCCTTTCCGGGCTCGCGGGTTAGATTCTTCAAGCAAAAACGAATTATCAAAGCAATCCTTCATCCGCAAAACTAAAATATTTATGCCCCGCCAGAATCAAATGATCAAGTACCTGAATTTCCAGCAATTTACCAGCCTCCTTCAAACGTTGCGTCAGCTGAATATCAGCCTGGCTCGCAGCAAGGTTTCCTGAGGGATGATTGTGGGCGACGATTATCCCGCTGGCCAGCTCCTCTATTGCAAGCTTAAAAATAATTTTCGGATCTGCCACAGTTCCGGCCACGCCACCCTGGCTTATCTGCTTTTTACGAATCACTCTGTTGGCCCGGTTTAGCAACAGCACCCAGAATTCTTCATGGGGCAGGTCAAGCAGGTCGACCTTGAAGTGCTCCCAGGCGTCGCGTGAGCCGGAGATCTTTGGTTTTTCTTCCGGGGTTGCCTCTTTGCGCCGCCGCCCCAGCTCCATGGCAGCCACCACTGTAAGGGCTCGTGCTTCGCCTATGCCTTTGATTTTCAACAGGTCCCGTACGGTAAGGCCACCGAGGGTATGCAGACTATTGCCGGCCTGCTGCAGAATGTTTTTAGCTACGTCGACAGCGCTGAGGGCGCCGGAACCCGAGCCGAGGAGGATGGCAATCAATTCAGCATCGCTCAGCGACGCTTTGCCTTTCAGCAGCATTTTTTCGCGGGGCCGGTCTTCAGGCGACCATTCTTTAATGGTAAAGGAGGTTTTTTCAGTGATCATGGCTAACGGTTTTTTTTAAGGTTAAGGTTTCAAGTTTGAGGGTTCAAGGCGGGATTGCCCCCACGATGACCAGGAACTTAATATTAAAACAACGGTCGCGATAATCTCGCGGACGATACAATTTCATGCATCGAAGCTTATAAAGCAACGTCGGACGCAAAAATCATGGGCAGGCGTATCGCTTTCAACGACTCGAAACCTGCACCTAAAACAAAAGACCCCGCTTGTGGCAGGGTCGTTTTATATAAATGCTAAGAAGAATGCTTACGCCAGCTTGCTAACGAATTTGCTCAGCTTGGATTTTTGGTTAGCTGCTTTATTCTTATGAATTACGCCTTTTTTCGCTAGTTTGTCAATCATGGATACGACTTGCTTATACAGCGCCTCCGCTTCAGTTTTGGCGGTCGCTCCTTTCAGCCTTTTGACGAAAGTACGGGTGGTCTTATGCTGATAGCGGTTTCTTACGCGTTTTAACTCGTTTGCACGTATTCTTTTCTCTGCTGACTTATGATTTGCCATATCTCTCTTTAAAAATAAGGACTGCAAAGGTAGGGAATTATTTCAGATTTCAAATTTCGGACTTCAAATTTCCCCCGAAATTCCCACTTTTAAACCTGGAACCCGGAACATGAATTCGAAATCGTCTTCTGTACTTTGTACAATTACTCTGTACCCACTTCATCGCTTCCTGAGTTCCACTACATTTTCAACATGCGTCGTATGCGGGAACATATCCACCGGCTGGATGGCTGCGATCTCGTACTGCGAATCCAGGATGGCCAGATCCCGCGCCTGCGTGGCCGGATTACAGCTTACGTATACAATCTTCTGTGGCGCGGCCTGAAGCAGCATCCGGGTAACGGACTCATGCATGCCCGCGCGCGGCGGATCAGTAATCACGGTATCTGGTCGTCCGTGGACACCCAGAAATGTATCATTCAACAAATCCTTGATGTCGCCGGCGTAAAAAGCCGTGTTCGTGATACCGTTCAGCGTCGAGTTCTTTTTGGCGTCTTCAATTGCATCCGCCACGTATTCGAGCCCTACAACACGCGCCGAGTTACCGGAAACAAAATTGGCAATAGTACCGGTGCCAGTGTACAGATCATAAACCAGCTCGCCGCCACGCAATCCGGCCATTTGCCACGCCACCTTATACAGTTCAAAAGCCTGATCTGAGTTGGTCTGATAAAACGATTTTGGACCGATCCGGAACTTCAATACGCCTGAACCATCAGGACGAGGCATCTCTTCGGTAATGTAGGGATTACCCTTCCAGGTCTGGATATTGAGGTCGCCAAACGTATCGTTTTTCTTGCCGTTGATTACGTACTGAAACGATGTGATTTGCGGGAAGTCGCGTTCAAGACGAGAAAGTATCTTTTCGATCCAGGGCATTTCGTCGTAGGTTACCTGCAGAATCACCATGACTTCACCCGTGTTTGCGGTTCGGATCGTAAGCGTTCGCAGAAACCCGATTTGTTTTCGCAGGTCAAAAAAGGGGATGTTTTCGCGCATGGCTTCGTCTCTCGCCGCCAGGCGTATCGCATTTGAGGGATCGGGCTGAAGCCAGCATTCCTTCACATCGAATACCAGGTCATACTTACGGGGAATGTGGTATCCCAGGGCAGTTTCACCCTGCCCCAACCCTTCCGGGGAATGCAATTCCTCGCGAGTAAGCCATCGTTGCGCGGAAAACGTATAATCCAACTTATTCCGGTAAAAGCGTGTCTTTGTGGATGGAATTATGGGCGAAATGTAGGGTAACTTCAGGCCGCCGATACGTTCGAGGTTGTCAACGACTTGTTTTTGCTTATAAACCAGTTGGGTTTCGTACTGAATGTGCTGCCAGGAACAACCGCCACAGATTCCGAAGTGAATACAGAAAGGCTCGGTCCGGTCTGGGGAGAACTCCTGAACCCGGATAACCTTTCCCTCGAGGAAACTGCTTTTAATTTTATTAACCTGAACCTCAACGATGTCACCAGGCGCACCCCCTTCCAGGAAGATCACTTTTCCGTCTACGCGGGAAACACATTTCCCTTCCGCAGCCATGGTTTCAACTAACAGGTTACTAATTACATCTCCTTTACGCATAAGCGCGCAAAATACGTCAAAGATGGATTTTGTCCTCTGTTCATATTATTTATCTTTAAAGTTTGGGGAGGCTGTATGAAAAGAACTCTACTGGTTGCTCTATGTCTGCTTGCCGGTCCGCTTATGGCGAGTCACATCGTGGGCGGAGAATTTGAATTCGTGTACAAGGGCGTTCAAACGTCCACCGGATTCTATCGCTATAACATCAGTCTCCTTCTGTACTTCGACAAGATCTACGGAAGTCCTGGAGCTCTCGATGCCAACGTTACTGTGCGCATCTTCCGCAAACGCGACAACGCCATTATGGTTAATGCGTTGCGTCTCGATCTGATGGATCGCAACGCAGTACAGTACAAAAGGCCCGAATGTTCTTCCGGATCATCTATCGCAACAGACCGCATCTATTATACGTATGTGCGGGCCGGTGAACAGGGCGAGTACTTGCTGGATCCGGAAGTCTTCAACGATCCCGAAGGCTACTACATTTCCTGGGAGCGATGCTGCCGGAATTACAACATCAGCAATATTTACAGTGAAGACCCTAACAGTGGATCAGCGCGGTACGCCGGGCAGACGTTTTATCTTGAGTTTCCACCGCTGAAGAAACTGGGGGTCCCATTTCCTAACTCGGCCCCGCGGTTGTTTCGCCCCTTGAGTGACTACGCATGCCCCGGGCGTTTGTATACCGTTGACTTCAGCGGCGTCGATCCCGATGGCGACTCCCTTGTGTATACGATGGTGGTTCCGCTGAATACCAAGTCCGGCGATGCCCTCCCTCCCATCGATAATCTGCCGCGACCGGGTCCTTACCCTGAGGTGCGATATCGTGCGCCCTATTCGGCAACAAATATTATGGCAGGATTGCCCGACCTTAGTATAAGCAAGGCTGGCGTTCTTAGTGTGATTCCACAATACGCCGGTCTTTATGTATTCGCTGTACAGTGCGACGAATATCGCAATGGCGAAAAGATCGGAACGATACGCCGGGATTTCCAGTTGCTGGTGCTTAGTAATTGTCCGATGGCGCGGCCACCTGTGGTGGAGGGCAAGAAGCGAAACGAAAGCAACTTCGTAAGCAACAAGCTTAATGTGTCATTCTCCAGCCTTGCCGGCGACGACGAGCGTTGTATTGATATCCGTGTATCCGATCCCGATGCATCAACCCAAAATGAAGACATCGAGATTCTTGCCGTGGCTGTGAATTTTGAGCATGACGAACTGAATGAAATCCTTCCCGAAGTTCCGCGCGCCGTTCTTTCAAACGGTAGTCCGCACATGTTCAGTCTGTGCTTTCCGCAATGCCCATACACCAAATCTGATGGTTACGAAATTGATATTGTCGTAATGAACGAATCATGCGGAGGTGCCCTGATGGACACGATCCGTATAGCGGTCAATGTTCTCATCCCGCCAAACAGCGCCCCTGAATGGGCACCTTCTGAAGTTGAGCAAACCGTCACCGAAGGCGGTGTTCCTTTCGTTGTTTCCTTTACGGGAACCGATGCCGACAACGAGGAACTTGAAGTGATCCCACCCGCGTTCGCGTCAGAATTTGCCAAATACGGATTCTCCTGGAAAATAAAGGAGTCGGTACCAGGGCGCGTAGACGCTGAGTTAACGTGGAACACCGAATGCGACTTGTACGACTTTAGTGTAAAACGCGATTTTGAATTCAGTTTCCAACTCCGCGACGACGACCTCTGTGAACTCACTCCCGATGATACGATCACGTTCAAACTGAAACGCCGGATCGATGACTTCCACGACCCCGTGATTGAATATGAACCAAATACTTCACTGAAGAAGATAACGCTATCGGAAAAAATATATAATACGCTGCGCTTCAATACACTGGTATCAGACGAAGACGATGATAAACTGGAGGCTATGGCCGTGGGTAGGGACTTCGATCTGCCTGCTTATGGTGCTTCGTATCCGGCGCGGGCCCTGACGGGAAACACAAGCGACCCCGCTACCCTTCCCTTTTCGTGGCACCTGGACTGCAGTCAGATAAACCTCAACGAAAAGCAGCAGTTCAATTTTTATCTCATCGTCACGGATCGTGAAAACATCTGCGGCTATCACCTTGCCGACACGCTTGACGTAACCGTAAATGTATTACCTCCGGACAACATCGCGCCGCAGCTTGCCATCAATGGTAACACTGAAGAGGCAGAAATAGCTATGACACTCGGAGAAGAACTGGTTGTGCCTCTCGTTGGTACCGACCCGGACTTCGATCCCCGCGACCTGCTGGCGCTTGAGTTGATATCCGCCGATGGTTCGGCCGTGCCTGACGGGTTTACGTTTACCTCAACGCCGTCTAATAGTCCCGTAACAGGAAACCTTACCTGGAACCCGGGCTGCGAAATTTTTGATGAACAGATCTTCGAAAACGATTACCGGTTTACGTTCCGCGTGATGGACAACCGATGCTTCAACGCCAAGGGCGATACGCTGGCATTCCGGCTAAAAGTAAAAGATCGCGAACAACTCACTACGGATTTTATTCCTCCGAACGTGATCACGCCCAATAAAGACGATAACCTGAACAGCTTCTTTGCCATGGTACGTCTCGAAAATGGCGTGCTGGCGAATATTCTTCCTGAGGATAATTGTTCAGGCCGGTTTGTGAATATTGTTATTATGAACCGCTGGGGCCGTGAAGTGTTTTCCAGCGAAGACCGCGATTTCAGGTGGTATGCTGAAGGGGAACCGTCGGGCGTGTATTTCTATCTATTGAAGTATACCAATCGCGAATACAAGGGAATCGTCTCCGTAATAAATGGCGGAGAATCAGAGCTGAATCGGTAGTACCTGGTGATCACGGATAAATGCAGTCCTGCCGTTCCATCGTACCTGGACCCAGATGTCAAAGCGTTTTTCAATCTCAAAACGATGACCGCCGCCTATGATATCCACAACGGCCGCGGCACCCGACGGTCCGGCCATAAGGTAGTTGTTATTCTGTGCCACGATCACTTTCAGGTCCGTATCTTTCATCGAAAGATGAACGCCCAGCAAGCCGGCAAACAACAAGACAATTACTACCACGGGAGCAGGTTTTTGCCCTCTGCGCCTAAGAAAAACCGCCAGACTAATCAACACGAGCATTATAGCCCCCAAGATAAGCGAGACACGGTCGTGGTGCTTTTGATAAAGTAAAATCGCTTGTCCGGTTTCATCCATGGCGTACCCCTGCAGCTTGTGTTTTTTCGAAAGCTGAGCCATTTTGTCGAGTACAGCTTCGTCGCCGGTAGCCAGGTGATACAGGTTGAGGTAATACAGTGCCTTGCCGATTTCATTGAGTCCTTCCTCAACAAATGCCATTTTCAGGAACATCGCCGGAGTGTACTGGCCTTGTTTGAAAATCTCCTCGTAATGAGCCAGCGACTGGGTAAACTGCTTGGCGCCGAAGAGGGAATCCGCTTTTTGCAGGCGGTAGCTAAAAACCTGGCCCTGAGCATGGCTAAAAAACGCGCTGGAGGAGAGAAAAAGAAGGGTAATAATTTTTAGAACCGGCCATTGCATTTTTTTCATCTTCTGTTACCTTTGCGACCTCAATTACGGAAAACACGCTGTATTTGACAAGAAAGAAAAGATTGGTAGAGTTTTCCCTCTGAAAAGGACACGAAAGCGAAACGAATCCGTAATTTTGAAACGCAGAAACGCGAGGGCCAAACCGGCAATACCGGGGGCAGCTTAAGCAACACGATTCCGTAGCTCAGCTGGTAGAGCAATACACTTTTAATGTATGGGTCCTGGGTTCGAATCCCAGCGGGATCACAGGTTGACAAACCAAAACACTCGAAAGCTCACAAAATTGATTTTTGTGGGCTTTTTTGTTTTTAAGGCCCACCGAAATATTCAGCTTTTCTCATATGATTCGGGACTTATTCGGGACCTGCAAAAATTTGAGGAAAAGAGGTCTCGCTAACCGCGATAAGGGATTCAAAATCAAGCAGTTCAAGAAATGAACATCTTGATTTCACAAAGACATCAAAGGAATTTTAATAACCATTAAAAAATTACTTTGATGAACAAGACAATCAGCATCCATTTCCGATTGAAGAAGCGAAGCAGCTATGTAGCCGGAGACAACTTACCAATCTATTTACGGTTGACCATCGATGGTCAGCGAACAGAATTCTCAACACAACGAGAGATTGATCCAGCGAAGTGGAATTCAAAAAAAGGTCGCGCTATTGCCACGAAGAAAGAAGAGACGCGGCAACTCAACAGTTTTCTTGAAACGATGCAGTCGCAAATTTACGAAGCGCAGCGCGCGTTGTTGAACAAGGGAAAAGAAATCACTGTCAGGTCGATCAGAAATAAAATGCTCGGCATTGAAGAAGAAGTGATCGATCCATTGAAAGACAAGAGCCTGATGCCGGTCTATCGCGAACACATCAAGCAGATCTCCGATCTGGTAGGTAAAGAGTACGCGAAAGGAACGTTGAAAAGATTCAAGTCAGCTTTCGTTTCACTGGAAGCCTTCATGAAGCATAAGAAGAAAGAAGACATCAAGCTTCGCGAACTGAATTACCAGTTTATCACAGACTACGAATTCTTTTTGAAGACCGTCCGGAATGTGGAGCATAACACAGCTATGGGCATCATTAAAAAGCTCAAGAAGATTATCCGAATTTGTGTTGCTAATGACTGGATCGAAAAAGATCCGTTCATGAATTACAAAGTAAAGATCCGTGACACGAACAGGCCGTTCTTGCTTCAAGATGAACTTGATAAAATCATTGCTTTGAAATTCACAGCTGAACGTCTCGCCATTGTACGTGACATATTCGTTTTCTGCTGTTACACCGTTGAGACGCAACTTTTCATAGCGCGGATCGTTCTTGATTTGCTTTCTGAAAGGCCTCATGCTTCATTCGCGCGATGGTTTTGAAAGTGGCTCTTTTTTTAAAAATGTGAGGTCGCCTGGCGAACCTGTCATGGGGAACATTGAATTAACAATAGCCATATAGTTTTGTGTTTAAGTGAATGTCAGAATGCCCTATAAACACATGAACCGTCCACTAGTTGATGGGCCTATAAGCGTCTGGTCAGAACCTGCGAAGGACTTTGAGAAGTCCTTAAAGTGACTTGCTCCACACGGCGGTGTTGTAGCGCTGTTGCAGCGGTGATGTAGCGTCCCGGGCAGTCC
>JAEZEH010000144.1 GCA_023417785.1 Bacteroidota bacterium | reverse complement strand
GCAAGTTTGTTGTTGGGTTTAGCCTGTGCATTGATTCCGGCAATACAGGCCTACCGCACCGACATCAGTCGGGTATTGGCCGGAAACGCATAAATTGAGAAACATTACGCATGAGAAAGATTATTTTTTTAGGAGCGCTTTTTTTGATTTCAAACCTGGGTTTCAGCCAGTCGAAGCCGGACACCTGGACTATTTTTGCCAAGACTAAATTTGAGCCGAAGTACTACGAAACGCTGGGTGAATACCTCTTTTACCCGAGTTTCTCCGATGACCTCAAGGCGCTGGCCGGAAAGGAAATCTCGATTCAGGGGTTTTATGTGCCGTTTGCTCCGGAAGACGGAACGTATATCATCATCTCGAAATATCCGATGAGCCAGTGTTTTTTCTGTGGCGGGGGCGGACCGGAGTCGGTTGCCGAGGTCAATTTTGCCAAATCGCCGCCAAAGTTTCAGGTCGATGACCTGATTACCGTAAAAGGGATACTGAAACTCAATGCGGACGATGTCGACCACGTCAACTTTATTCTCGAAAACGCCGTAGTAGTTTCCAGATAAATTAGCCTGCCTTTAAACAGAAAGAGCAACCCTGGGGCTGCTCATTTCCTATAGTTGTTTAACAATTCCGCGACTATGACAGGCTCGCATTGAGCGAAATCTTACCCGATAAAGACTTCGAAATCGGGCAGTTGTCCTTTGCGTTGTTAGCGCATTCTTCAAATTTCTCTCTGGTAATTCCGGGTACCTTTGCTTTCAGGGTCAATTCTGAATTGGTGATTGAATCCTCCAACGTTACCACACAATCGACGTGAAGTTCGTCGGGAGTGAAGCCTGCTTCATTCAGGACGAAACTCAATTTCATGGCAAAACAGCCGGCGTGAGCAGCCGCCACCAATTCTTCGGGGTTCGTACCCACACCTTCTTCAAACCGTGATTTATAAGAAAATTGCGTCTCTTTTAGCGTAGAACTTTGCGTCGTGACGTGGCCTTTGCCGTCCTTTCCGGAGCCGTTCCAAACTGCAGTGGCTTTCCTTTTTTTCATATGAGGGGGTTTTTCGTTTGACTTTGCTAAGTAAAGGCCTTAACTTAAATAAAGAAATTTTCTGACGGGGTATTTTCCCCAGTAGCCGGATTATTCGCTGAACTTCATTTAAAATTAAAATAGCTACCCCTGTCTTTTAAGACCGATCCCCATTGCATTTGATTCCAAAATGCATATGTTTGCAACATGGTTGCATTAAGGAGGCTTTTTCGGCGCGCCAATCTCGATGTTTTTGGATTCTCTGCGTCGGCCGTCTGCGCTGTTCATTGTATGGCAGTGCCGTTATTGCTAATCATGGGGGCTTTCTCGCCCGCTCACCTGGCTCACAACCATGAACTGGAAAGCGGAATTCTTCTGGTAAGTGCGGTTATCGGAACGTTCTCCCTCGTGCCATCCATGATTAGGACACATAATCGCAAGATGCCTCTGATATTGTTCCTGCTTGGGATGGCGGCCATCGTTGCAGGACGATTTTCTCTTCCCCTGCTATGGGAGTCCCTACTGACGACTGTGGGCGCTGGACTGGTTGCGCTGGCACATTATCAAAACTGGCGAGTCTGCCGGTCGTGCGCCGTTCATGCTTCAGGAAAATAGCTTAACGGCTGTCCCCATTTTCAAAATAAGACTGTTACTAACATTGCCTTACAATGATGGGCGCGGTAAGGACATGCCTTCGTGCATCCATCGATGATTATTCGATTGCGTTTCTTATTTTCGCGCTCGTATTGAAACGCTTATGGTACAGGTCGGGGCACGGAAACTTACTACAGAAGATTTTGAGAAAGTATTATTCAACGAAAGTAAGGTTGTTCTCGACCATGCCGGTACCGAACGTGTTAAGCAGAATTTTCAATTCCTGAAAGAATACGCGAATAACAAGGTTATCTATGGGATCAATACTGGTCTTGGCCCGATGGCTCAATACAAGATCAGTGAAGAAGATCAACACCAGCTCCAATATAATCTCATTCGCAGCCATAGTTCCGGGTCGGGAAAACCGTTTGATGTGGAATGCGCGCGTGCAACCATGCTGGCGAGACTGAACAGCTTAATGCAGGGCTATTCCGGCATTCATCCGACTGTGGTGGAATTGCTGAGTGAACTCCTTAACAGAAACATAAGTGTGTGTATCTTTGAGAGGGGCGGTGTCGGCGCGAGTGGCGACCTGGTTCAACTTGCTCACCTGGCGTTGAACCTGATTGGAGAAGGAGAAGTCTGGTACAATGGATCGCTGTTACCGGCAGCACAGGTGTTTTCGGAACATTCCATAAAACCGATTGAGATTCATCTCCGTGAGGCACTGGCTATTATGAACGGCACGTCCGCTATGAGCGGTGTCGGGATGGTCAATCTGATTCAGGCGCAGAAGTTACTTGCTTGTTCGATAATGTTTTCGGCGGTAACGAACGAGTTAATGAAGTCGTTCGACGATCACTTTTCCCTCGAACTCAATCACGTCAAACTGCACCGTGGGCAATCGAAAGTCGCTGAAATCATACGCACGTTATTAGCGGATAGTAAATTAATAAGAAAACGACCCGAGCATCTGTACCACCGTAAAATCGAAGAGGCGGTGTTTACCGATAAGGTGCAGGAGTATTATTCGCTAAGATGTGTTCCGCAGATTCTCGGACCAGTATACGATACGTTGCAAGAGGTAAAACTGGTTCTGGAAGACGAGATCAATTCGGCCAACGACAACCCTGTTATCGACCATGAGAAAGAAATGGTTTATCACGGCGGTAACTTCCATGGCGATTACGTGGCGCTCGCAATGGACAAGTTGAAAATCGTAATTACGAAGTTGACCATGCTTTCCGAACGGCAACTGAATTATCTGCTGAACGACAAACTGAATCAGAAGCTTCCGCCTTTTATCAACCTCGGTAAGCTCGGACTTAATTTCGGTCTGCAGGGCATGCAGTTCACCGCTACATCAACCACGGCGGAAAATCAGACCCTTTCCTATCCGATGTATCTCCACAGTATTCCAAACAACAACGACAATCAGGACATTGTGAGTATGGGATGTAATGCCGCCATGATTACCAGAAAGGTTATTGACAATTCGTTTGATGTGCTCGCTATTCAGCTGCTTGCCCTTGTTCAGGCGATTGATCACCTTCAATGTCAAGCCAGGCTTTCCGGATTCACGAGCCGACTCTACCAGGAAGTTCGTGAACTTCGCGGACCCATCGTGGAAGACCGGCCGATGTACAAGGATCTGGCGAGAATACGGAAGTATCTGATGGACCTGGGGTCTGAAATTTCTTTCACTTAAAACGAATACCGGATGAAGTACGCCATTGTTACCGGGGGCTCGCGGGGAATTGGAAGGGCGGTCGCCCTGAAACTTGCGGATGAAGGGTATAACCTGCTGATTACCTACAAAAGCAACGACGCCGAAGCTGAAAAGACCCTGGTGCAGCTTCGTGAAAAGAACATTCAGGCGGAATCACTGCGATTTGACGTGAGTAATAAGACGGACGTCGATACTGTACTGGGTGGCTGGCTTGAGGCAAATCCGGATAAAGTCGTTGAAATCCTCATAAACAATGCGGGTATCCGTCAGGATGCGTTAATGATGTGGATGACCGAAGAACAATGGAAATCCGTTACCGGATCCAGCCTGGATGGTTTTTTCTATGTGACGCGGCTTGTCTTGACACCAATGCTCACGAAACGGTACGGTCGCATCGTCAACGTTGTTTCGCTTTCCGGAATGAAAGGATTACCGGGTCAGACGAATTACTCGGCGGCTAAGGCCGGTGTCATCGGTGCAACAAAGGCCCTCGCCCAGGAAGTGGCTCGTCGTAATGTAACCGTAAATGCGGTAGCGCCGGGGTTCATCCGGACGGATATGACACAGGGTTTAAACGAAAAAGATTTGAAGGCCCTCATTCCCATGCAGCGGTTCGGCGAACCTGAAGAAGTGGCGGAAGCGGTAGCCTTTCTGGCGTCGTCACGCGCTTCGTACATCACCGGTACGGTACTTTCCATTAACGGCGGACTGTACTCCTGAGACTGTCCGGTTCACGAAAAGTATCAAAAATTCCTTTCGGCCCCATCTTCAGCCAAAACTTACACCATTTCAATGTTCCGGCGTCTGGTTAACTTATATTTTCCCGATTTAAAATATATTTTTGTGATCGACAATTGTTTCGCCTTGCGTGATGCGGGTGATGGGTAAAGTGGAAGAGACTTCATGACCAGAGTAGTAATTACGGGATTAGGGATATATTCCTGCATAGGCAAAAACCTGGTGGAGGTAAATAAATCTCTTTACGAAGGCAGATCGGGCATTGTGCTCGATCCGCGACGCAAGGAGATGGGATATCGTTCCGGGCTTACGGGATATTTGGAGCGCCCTGCTCTGAAAGGGGTGCTTGATCGCAGGGCCCGAGTAATGTTGCCCGAACAAGGGGAGTATGCTTACCTCGCTACCGCTGAAGCGCTGAAACTCGCCGGCCTCGATCAGGATTACCTTGATAAAAACGAAATCGGAATTATTTACGGAAATGACAGTTCCGCGCAACCCGTTATCGAAGCAATAGACATCATTCGCGAGAAGAAGGATACCATGATGGTTGGCTCCGGTTCGGTGTTTCAGGTGCTCAACTCCACCGTGAATATGAACCTCGCGACGATCTTCCGGCTGAAAGGAGTAAACTTCACCGTGAGCGCAGCTTGCGCGAGTGGATCGCACGCTATAGGTCTTGCGGCCATGTTTATTCGCCAGGGTATGCAGGATTGCATTATCTGCGGCGGTGCCCAGGAGACAAATATATTTTCCATGGGGAACTTTGATGCGCTTGGCGCGTTTTCAGTGCGTGAAGCCAATCCCTCAGCGGCATCACGCCCGTTCGATCGCGATCGGGATGGCCTGGTACCCAGTGGCGGCGCGGCTACGGTGATCCTTGAAAGTTTTGAATCTGCCCGGCGCCGCGGAGCGACAATTCTGGGTGAAGTTATCGGCTACGGATTCTCCTCAAACGGAGAGCATATTTCGAATCCAAGCGTGTCCGGTCCGGCGCGCAGCCTTCGGATGGCTATGAAAGCCTCCGGTCTTCAACCAAAAGATATCGATTACGTAAACGCTCATGCAACGTCGACACCGGCAGGAGATATGAGTGAAGCAAAGGCGCTCTTCGAAGTTTTTGGCGAGGTTAATACGCCAATTAGCAGCACAAAATCGATGACGGGACACGAATGCTGGATGGCCGGAGCAAGTGAAATAGTGTATTCCATGCTTATGATGCAGCACGGTTTCATCGCACCCAACATCAACTTCGAAAATCCGGACGCGGATTCGGCGCGGCTGAATATTGTGTCGAAAACATCGGATAGGAATATTGATGTATTTTTGTCGAATTCTTTCGGTTTTGGCGGAACGAATTCAACCTTGATTGTAAAAAAGTGGGACCCTTAGTGATGGATAAACAAACAATTATTGAGAAGATCAATGGTTTTCTTGTAGAAGAATTCGAAGTTGAGCCTGGAAAGATCTCTCCTGACGCAAACCTGCGCGAAACACTGGAACTCGATAGCCTTGATTACATCGATCTGGTGGTGGTTATTGAAAGCAATTTCGGATTCAAGGTAAAACCCGAAGATTTTGCGTCAATCGTGACCTTCAACAATTTTTACGAATACGTTGTTGAACGCGTTCAATCAAAAGTAACGGCTTCATGACATGCCCCAATGGCAGGGTAAATCAAGAGGCAACCGCTTAGGATACAGGATATTTGTTTTTGTCGTACAGACTCTCGGCGTTGCGCCCGCGTATTTTCTTTTGCGCTTTGTCGCCTTGTATTACTTCCTTTTTTCCTGGTCGACGTGGAATCATATTTACCGGTACTTTCGCCGGCGTCATCACTTTCCCCTGCTCAGGGCGATAGGGTCGGTATATTCAAACTATTACGTATTCGGACAGACTATTCTGGACAAGATCGTGGTGATGGCAGGAATACGCAATCGCTTTACTTTTGACTTCGACGGTGAAGAACACCTTCATACCATTGTCGACGGTGGTAAAGGCGGAATCCTGTTGAGTGGTCACGTCGGAAACTGGGAAGTGGCCGGACATCTGCTCAAGCGCATAAACACCCGAATCAATGTAGTGATGTACGACGCCGAACACGAGAAGATCAAATCGTACATGGAGGAGGTTACCGGCGGAAGAAACTTCAACGTAATCGTGATCAAAGACGATTTGTCTCATGTTTATGCAATCGGAGAGGCACTTCAGAAAAATGAATTGATCTGTCTCCATGCCGACAGATTCGTGGAAGGAAGCACGACTGAATCATTGGTCTTTCTGGGCGGGCCGGCGCCGTTTCCGGTCGGGCCGTTTGTGCTTGCTGCAACCTTCAATGTTCCCGTTTCAATTGTGTTCGCTTTCAAGGAAAGCTCCCTGCATTACCATTTCTATGGATCGCCACCAGTAAGCCGCAATGAGAATGAACCCAAAAACGAATTTAAGCGGCGGCTTATGGAAAACTTTGTAGGCCAGTTCGAAGAAAAAGTAAAGCGTTATCCTGTTCAATGGTTTAATTATTATAACTTTTGGAGCTAGACCAGCACGAAGATTTATAATGACAAAACAAAACTGAAGTACCTTGCTCGCTACTGAAAAAGATATTACCCGATTCATTCCTCAACGGAATCCGATAGTGATGGTTCACGACCTCGTAGAGGCTAGTGACGACCATGCGATAACAAGGTTACACATCGCATCGACCAACGTTTTTGCAGATAACGGATATCTTTCTGAGCCGGGGTTGGTGGAGAATATTGCGCAGACTGCTGCCGTTCATGTTGGTTTCCAGTGTACAAAAAAAGGAGTCCCGATACCGATTGGTTATATTGCTGCAATCCGGGATCTGACGATCAATCAACTACCGGCGGTGGGGAGCACACTAACCACACGCGTCAACATAACGAACAAAGTGCTCGATGTGACGGTGGCAAAAGGCGAGGTGGAGTGCAACGGAGAGATACTGTGTTCATGCGAAATGAGAATCTTTGCTAAAGTACAATCATAAAACTATGAAAAACACAATCCTTACCCTGACCTTACTGGTAATCTCCTTCCAGGTGAATGCACAAACTGCACAAGACATCTTCAAATCCGGAACCCCGGTAACATGGCTCGGGCTTGACTTTACCGAAGCTCGTTTCATCGGTGACCGTGAGCGCCTCGGTTCTCATTCGGATGTGTTGCATCTGATGGAATCGATCAATCAACTTATCGTCAACGAGCCAACCAAGTACGATATAGCAGCTGCCATTGGCAGAGCAAGGGTAGAGAAGGCCATCAATGTAACGTCAAACCACAATTCACAGCTGGAAGTAAGTGAATTGTTGTCAGATCAGACAAAAGATTATCAAAGATTGAAGTCTTCCGATATCGAGCGAATCGTATCCGGTTACAGTTTTGATGATCTGGATGGCATTGGCCTCATGTTCAATGTTGAGTCATTCAGTAAAATGGATGAATCAGCATCCGTGTGGGTTACCTTCATAAATCTCAATACGAAAAAAGTTTTGTTTACGCAGAGACTCACGGGCAAACCCGGTGGTTTCGGACTGCGTAATTTCTGGGGACGTTCAATTTATAACATCATTGGAGACATTAAGAAAAAAGAATTTGAAATGTGGAGAAGGCGAAATTCGTGATATCGCCAAAAAGAGTATTTCATCAGAAATCCCGAACTCTTCGGTAATGCTGACACATCAAACTGAAGTGACTGTCCGGTTTAATGAAGCCGATCCGTTGGGAATAGTCTGGCACGGGCATTACCTCCGTTATTTCGAAGACGGGAGAGAAGCCTTCGGGAACCAATACGGTGTATCATACCTGGATTTCTATAACAACGGTCTGGCTGTTCCGGTAGTGTCGATACAATGCGATTATAAGAGACCGTTGCGCTATGGCGATAAGGTTATCGTGGAAACGACCTTTGAACACAATCCGGCAGCGAAGCTCAATTTTTCGTATCGGATGCTTGAGTACACAAGCCGGTCTGTCGTCGCCGTGGGCTCGTCTGTACAAGTCTTCGTCGACGCCAAAACATTTGAGCTTCACCTTACGGTGCCGGATTTTTTCCAGGCCTGGTTAAACAAATGGATTACGCCATGAGAAAGGTTTGGGCCGTTGCAGACAGTATCGTTTCACCATTGGGATTTTCCAGTGAAGAAAACTTCGGACGAATTAAAGCCGGTGAGTCAGCCATCGCTGACTTTGCATTCGACGACGATCCCGAAAATCCCATCAAAGCTGCGGCAATACGCAACCGGACATCGTACGAGGGACTTACCTTTTTCGAAAGCATATGCAGTACTGCTCTTGAGAAGTTGTTTGCGAAAATCTCACTGCCACGGGAACGTACGTTGTTTCTACTCTCTACTACCAAGGGCAACATCGACCTTCTCGACCACGGCGCCGATGTGAGCGAAAGACTACGTCTTTATGATACAGCCGTGCTGCTGGCACGCAGGTTCGGCCTCCAGCATGTTCAGGTGGTGAGTAATGCCTGCATTTCGGGCGTGCTCGGGCTTATCGTAGCCAAACGCTTTCTGCAATCGAACAGGTATGATCACGCCGTGGTTCTTGGCGCCGATATCCTTTCTAAATTCGTCGTCTCGGGTTTCCGCAGCCTTCAGGCCTTAAGCAGTGACGCGTGCCGTCCATTCGATGCTGGGCGAAACGGAATAAATCTGGGCGAAGCGGCTGCGGCAATGGTACTTTCCGCTGATCCTCAAAAAGTGTCAGGGGAATATGCAGTCGCGATGACCGGCGAAGGTGTGAGCAATGATGCGAACCACATCTCGGGCCCTTCCAGATCGGGGGAGGAACTTGCGCTGGCAATAGGAAACGCATTGGCATCGGCCCGAATCCGGAAGGCGGATATCGATTTTATTTCTGCCCACGGTACGGCTACTGTTTATAACGATGAAATGGAATCAAAAGCATTTTTTCTGGCCGGACTGGAAGGCGTCCCTATGAACAGTCTGAAGGGATATTATGGCCATACCCTTGGTGCAGCCGGTGTGCTTGAAAGTGTTATCTCCGTGCGTTCACTGTTGAACAACGACCTCATTGGTACGGCAGGGTTCCAAACCCGGGGTGTTTCGATGCCTGTAAAAGTTGCCGTCAAGACAAAACCTTATCCGTTAAAGAAGATCCTGAAAACAGCCTCCGGATTTGGAGGTGGCAACGCCGCAGTGGTGTTCGAAAAGTAAGTTTGATATTATGGAATTTTTTCGTCACGATAACCTGTCAGCCCTCGAAGCCAAAGAAAAGGCACAATGGATTGCGTTCGCGCCCATGGTCTTTCAGGCTACACGCGCGTTGAGAAACACAGGGATTCTTACCAGTGTGGAATCGGCCCGTGAAGGGATTACGTTGCAGGACCTTGTCCCGGAAGTTGGCCTTTCGCTTTATGGTGTTCGCGTACTGGTGGAAGCCGCTCTCGGCATCGGCCTTCTTACGGAAAAGGATGGAAAGTACTTCCTGACCAAAACCGGCCTTTTCATCTTGCACGACAAACTCACACAAGTCAATATTGATTTCGTAAACGATGTGTGTTATCAGGGGATGTTTTCACTCGAGGAAAGTATCCGCACACAAAAACCGGAAGGCTTAAAAGTATTTGGTCAGTGGCCCACGATATACGAAGGCCTTTCCGCTCTACCCCCTGATGTGCAACAGAGCTGGTTCGGATTCGACCACTATTACTCCGACGTTTCTTTTCCCGACGTTTTACCTCTGGTGTTCAGGTCGGCTCCGTTGCGACTGCTGGATATCGGCGGTAATACAGGGAAATGGGCACTCCAGTGCTTCCGCTACAATGAAAATGTGCAAGTAACCATAATGGATTTGCCCGGACAGGTGGGCATGGCCAGGGAAAAGATCCACGCAGAGAATTTCGGGGATCGGATTCATTTTCATGAATGCAATATTCTGGATGAAGCTAACCGTTTCCCTACTGGGTTCGACGCAGTATGGATGAGCCAGTTTCTGGATTGTTTCTCCGACGACCAAATCGTTTCGATCCTCAGGCGATGCAAGAACGCCCTCAATCCCGGTGGCCGTGTATTCATCCTCGAACCGTTCTGGGATCGTCAACGGTTTCAGGCTGCCGCTTTTTCGCTGCAACAGACTTCATTGTATTTTACGGCAATGGCTAACGGAAACAGTCAGATGTATCAATCGGAAACGTTTCTCGATTTCATAAAAAAGGCGGGCTTCACGGTCGCATCTCAGCACGATGGAATAGGAGTAAGCCACACGCTCCTTGAATGTATTCCCGAATGAAACCATGGAGAAGATAACAGGCTACATAAAAATTCGAAACCTCACACTGTCACTGGATGGTGAGATGGTGGGTCGCGCGGAACAACAGAACCTGGATAAGTTCTTACAATTCAGTTATGAACACCTTGCGCCGGACTATCCGAAGTTTTATAAAATGGATCGGCTCGCTGCCCTGGGGTTTGTCGCGTCGGAGTTTTTGCTCAGAAAGCATTCTGTCGGTGAATACAGACCCGCAGAGATAGCGGTTGTGTTGAGTAATGCGAACGCAAGCATCGATGCGGATATGCGCTATGTTGAAGCTTCACGTGAAGTTTCGAGTCCGGCACTTTTTGTTTATACCCTTCCTAATATTGTATCAGGCGAAATCTGTATCCGGCATGGATTCAAAGGCGAGAATGCTTTCTTCATCAACGACGGATTCGATAGCGCGACCCTTCATGCTTACGTTCATCAGTTGTTCCTGCAAACTGATACCAGGGTCTGCCTGGCCGGGTGGATTGACGTTGCCGGTGAGCAACATGATGTTTTCTTATATTTGGTAGAACGCGGAGAGGGCGAGTCGAACCTTCCGCATACGGCTGAAGAACTTAACGAACTTTATTTATAAGCGATATGGAACAGTTGATGGCAGATTTGAAGGGGCAGATAATTGAGGCCCTGAATCTCAAACACTTGAAACCGGAAGATATTGGTGATGACCAACCGCTCTTCATGGAAGGGTTAGGGCTCGATTCCATCGACGCACTTGAATTGATTGTTCTGCTTCAGCAGAAGTATAACGTTAAGATCGACAACCCGCAGGAAGGACCGAAGATATTCAAATCTGTGCGGACCATCGCCGAATACATAACTATTCACAAACCCGCATAACGTGGAGGGAACCGTTCATGTTGCAGGTGCCGGAGTCATTTCAGCCATCGGGAACGCATGGCAGGAAAACTTCTATGCGCTGCAGAACGACATGAGCGGAATTGCCGAAATGATGGTACTTGAATCGCGCCATCAGGACCTGCCGGTGGGCGAGGTGAAACTTACCAATGACGAACTCGCCTACCGCCTGGGTTGTCCGCGCCATCTAACACGAACCGCATTGCTGGGAATTCATGCGGCCCGGGAAGCGTATCTGGATTGCGGAATACAAAACATGAAGTTCTGGCGAGTTGGATTGATTTCCGGAACTACGGTAGGGGGGATGGACAAAACTGAAAAGTTCTTTTCGCCATTTGTTCAGGATCAGCACAGCGGCAGGTTGCGTGAGGTGGTTAACCATGAGTGTGGACGCACCACTGAAGTGATCGCCAACGCATTGGACATTACTGATTTTGTGTCGACCATCAATACGGCATGTTCATCTTCTGTTAACGCGATAATATACGGAGCCCGGCTGATCCAGCACAACCACCTCGATGTTGTACTGGCTGGCGGTACAGACGCGTTGACGAAATTTACCCTAAATGGCTTCAACAGCCTTATGATTCTCGACAAAAACCGCTGCCGACCATTCGATGCATCACGAAGCGGGCTGAACCTGGGGGAGGGCGCGGGTTTCGTCGTACTCGTTTCTGATCGTGTTGTTGAAGAAGAGCAGCTGTCACCTTTTGCCCGCGTTGCAGGATATGCAAACACCAGCGATGCGTTTCATCAGACCGCGTCGTCTCCGGAGGGAAGGGGTTCCTATAATGCGATGAAAAAAGCGTTGAGCATGTCAAACCTTCGCCCCGCCGAAATCAGTTATGTCAATCTTCATGGAACGGGAACGCTGAACAACGACCTGTCCGAAGGAAACGCCCTGCGCCGGGTTTTTGAAGGTACCGTCCCCACAATGAGCTCAACTAAATCGTTCACCGGGCATACGCTTGGCGCCTGTGGTGGAATTGAAGCGGTGTACTCGCTGATGAGCATTAAACACCAATGTGTTTTTGGAAATCCGGGATTTAATTCGCCTATGCCCGAAGTGGAACTTGAACCGCAGCGTGAATTCGAAAACGCTACCGTACAACACGTGATGAGTAACTCATTTGGTTTCGGCGGAAACTGTTCGTCAATAATATTTTCGGCAAGTTCACAAACTTCATGAATGTATATATCAAAGGCATGGGCACAATATCGCCGCAGCAAAGCTGGGGTGACGACGCGTTGCTGCTCAGCGCCTACGACTACCGTGGTGTTTTATTGAACTGTGTCGAACCGGAATATGAATCATGGCTTGACCCCCGCCAACTCAGAAGAATGAGCCGGATTTTGAAAATGGGGATAACGGCTGCCCTAATGGCCTTGCGCGAGGCGGATATCGAAGTTCCTGACGGCATTGTCACAGGCACAGGCTATGGTTGCCTTGAGGATACCGGGACTTTCTTAAAAAAGCTGATCGAGAACAACGAAGAGGCGCTCAATCCCACGCCGTTTATTCAGTCAACCCACAACACGATTGGTTCAACTATTGCTATGTTGCTTCAGTGTCAGGGTTACAATCAAACCTTTACGCATAGCGCGTTCTCCTTTGAACATGCACTTATTGACGCATTGATGGCCATAGGCGACAACGCCGTTGAAAACCTTTTGGTAGGAGGGGTCGACGAGGTTACACCAATCAGCCACGCGATCCAAAGCCGCTTTGATATTTTCCGGAAGAAACAGGCAAGTACGCTGAACCTGTTTGAGCACACGCGGTCCGGAACGGTGAACGGTGAAGGCGCTGCGTTCTTTGTGCTATCGCCCGTTAATGATGGGCGAAGTCAGGCGATACTGGAAGGTGTGTTCACGCTTTATCAACCATCACAGCAGAAGCTTCACGATTCAATAAATATATTCATCCGTGAACGCGGCTATACACCAGCGGATATAGATTTTATTCTGTTTGGAAAATCGGGTGACCGGGACACAGACCAACCGCTCGAAGAAGCACGAACCGCAATCTTCCCGCGGACTCCAGAGGGACATTTCAAACATTTATGTGGTGAGTTTCCGGTGGCATCGGGGTTTGCATTATGGCTCGGCGTAAGAATGCTGGCGGAAAGCCGAGTACCCGAAGTGATATCCGAAAGACAGCCCAGACGACCTGTGAACAATGTACTGATCGTGAATACTTATTTTGGTACGCACTATTCCTTCATGTTGCTGAAATCATGTCGCGATACTATATAACAACTTCCGTGTTTTTGCTACTTATCCTGGCGTCCCTGGCGCTGGATGGTACTTTCGACATTTCGCGCTGGTGGTACATCGGACTGAGTGTTGTTTTTGTCGCGGTGGTAGCGATCGGCGTGTCGGTGCTATCGCTCTCCTTTTTTGTATCCGTTAAATCAACCGGAAACTTTACAGATCGTGTAGCCCTTACGTTCGACGACGGTCCTGTTCCGGGGAAAACAGACCAGGTGCTGCGTATCCTTAAGGAGTTTAACGTTCCGGCGGCTTTTTTCTGTATCGGAAACCGGGTGGACAAATATCCCGGAATTGTGCGCCAGATTGATCAGGAAGGGCACATTATCGGTAACCATTCATACTGGCACGGCAAGTTCTTCGATTTGAAAAGCGCCCCCATGGTTACGCGGGAACTATACGACACTGACGTGGCCATCTATAAAGTCATTGGAAAGAAACCAAAATTCTTCCGCCCTCCTTATGGTGTAACTAATCCCATGATCGCCAGGGCGGTCAAGAGACTAAACCACACCGTAATAGGGTGGAGCCTTCGTTCATTTGACACGATCACATCAAACCCGGACAATTTATTGCAACGTGTTACCAACAAGCTGAAAGGCGGCGATGTGGTGCTGCTGCACGACTTCAGTCCGGCGACTGTCACGGCCCTGCCGGAAATTATTTCGCATATAAAAAAGCGTGGACTGAAAATTGTTCGACTGGATGAACTGATAAAGGAGAAACCTTATGCGTAGCAAATTTCCCCGACTATCGGAAGCTGCGCGTTCTCATCGGGGCCTTCGGCAAATTTAGTGGAAGTCAGGTCTAAGGAATGAATGAAGATCGTAGAATAAATTTCGGTGACGAGAATGCGCGCGGATCCCTTCAGTGGATTGAAGGGCGAGGAGGGCCATCCGTAACGTTTGATGAATGTGGACAACAATTGAAGATGAGAATAAGATGAATTCGTGGAACAGAAAATGGGTGTATCTCTTTAGGCAATCAAAGGCGGGGCGAGATCAGTTCGGCAATGCGTGCTTGATATTGCTTATGCTAACAGCGGTTGTATTACCATCGGCCGGCACGGTTGTTCATGCACAGCATAAAGGCTATACCCCGGTAGGGAACCTCGATGCATTCAAGGAATCATTTTCGAAAGAATCGTCTAAAATACAGACCATCGTCAGTTCTTTTACGCAGGAGAAGCAGCTGATAGCGCTGACTGAAACCATTACTTCGACGGGAGAATTTTGGTTCAAACGAAGTAATCAGGTGCGCATTGATTACAAGAAACCGTTTGTTTACCGAATGATTATGAACGGTGACA
>JAEZEH010000134.1 GCA_023417785.1 Bacteroidota bacterium | reverse complement strand
TGAACGCGGCCACCTGATTCAGTTCCTCGATTTGTACACGTGCTACTCCTCTGCTGTGAAAGGGCCGCATTCGAACTCAAACGCGTATTTCTCCGTAGTAGTCGAGCCGTAGCTTGTTTCATCCCATGCCAGTGTCTTTACGATATCTCCATCATAGGTATAGGTAAACAGCTGGTCTGACGGATCTACTCCGGGAATTCTGTATTGTCCGCGAGTCGGATTGTTTTTAGAAAATAGATTCAGATACGAGATGTCATAATTCGACACGGGAAAATTGGCTTGAATACCGATAGGAAAAAAAACATTATTGCCAACCGCGGCGGCGAGCGCTTTGAACGGGTTGCGACGGTTGTCGTATTTCGCGCCATAATAGTCGGTGGTGATAAAAGATGAAGTTCCGTCAATATGCTTCACATTTCCCCCCGAGTATAAAATGTCCCGGCGGATTTCAAACCCGAGTACTCCATCATGCCCGAATTCCTGGTGGATGACATAATCGACTGAGCCAGGACTTGAATAATGATAGATCGTCCTCGTGTGCTCGGTCCCCAATGCCGACGGATGATACTCATCCCTTTGAATTATGCCATTAGGGCCCTGGATGAACTCATACTTGTAAAAGGGCTCCGAATCACCATTCATGTAGATCTCGGCCGACGTTAGCTGGGAAAGCCCATTGTAATAGAATGCAACTTTGCTATTCTCAGCGACAAGGCCGCGCAGTCTCCCGGAACTATTGTATTGAGCCCGATGCCATTCACCTTCCCAATAGAACTTGGAAATACGACAGGCAGGCTTTTCGGGATCGATACACGAGAAGGCGAACGAAATCAGCAGCAGCAACATGCAGCCGCGGGTAAAAAGAGTTTTCATAATGATTAGGATTAAACTTGAACGAATGTACACCTTTTGATGCTAAGCTAACGACCTTTCGGTGACTTTCCGGATCACATGATGATGTCACCTCTTCAGATTGACAGCAAGAGGGCGCTTCGCGTCAATACCATGGGTCCTTACCTGAAGGGCCAAAAAGAGGATTTGTCTGGATCCCAGGGTAGCCGTGTCCCGGGGCTGGAAATTTAACGCTTTGGGTCGCCGTCAAAGCCGGCTAAATAGCGCGTCAACCCCTTCATCGATCGATGCCGGAATTTTCCTTTCCTTATTTGGTATGACGCCCTCAACCACGCCGCGCCACACCATCTTTTCTGAATCCGCATCTACCAGGTGCACTGTGGCTGTACCCGTTTTATACTTTCCGATTTCGATTTCTTCGCTTTTCCAGCTGTATCTGCGTTGTCCCATGTAACGCGGCGCTTCACGAATCGTAGTCTCCCGCGTTTGCGTTTTTTCTTCCACCACAATCCCGATATTGATGAGCAATTCCGGCCGGGTTTCATTTCTGACAAGTCCCCTCGTCTTGAGGTTGCGCGCTATCGCATCCTTTATCAGAGCGGCGTTCTTCTCGAAATTCGCAGTCGTATCGCCTGAGGCCTCCAGTTCATAAAAGTCATACGTTCCGTAATTGCTTAACTGAAACCCCGGCGTGCTTTCGGTATGCTTTACTTTTGCGCTGGTACAAGACAACAGCACGACTGATAAAAAAAGAAGGTCTAATCTTTTTGTGTACATACGATTATTGTTCTGTCATATCACGGGATAGCCGGCCCCGGGGCGAAACTCAGAAGACTTTCCGGCTGAAGCCAGCTGTTGTTCTTATATTCATTTCAAAAAATACTTTAAGTTCATATCCGGAGTTAACGTCTCCAATACGGCGTACAACAGTGATACAATTCTTAACATCCTTTCGTGATTTCGTTTCCACTTTTCCAATACGCGAAGGAGAAGCATTCCCGGGTTAGCCTAACCCATTTGACGTCGTCCTTTGTTATTTTACAGTCAATCTTTGGCTTGTGGGATCACGCATAAAAAACACAGACCAACCTGAGATTTCATAAACCCAAATAATTCCTCTTGGCGGCTCCTTAAGAACGACGCGAACCCTGATTTGAAAGCTTTCCATTTTGTCCGTGGCTTTGGCACATATTGCGGGTCGTTCGTTTTCTCGGCGTCAATTCATGTATTGCGTTCGATGGCCTCATTTTTTCAAATGAAAACAAGCTAAACGGATCAGGACATCGCTCGTTGGAGCGACCGCGGCGATGAAGGAATTCGCATAAAATGTCTCCATCTGAATTTAGAACTTGATAAGGACGAAAATGATTACTATCAGCATACCCTCAGTTAATGGTTTTGAAGCATTAAAGATGTTTAAGAACCATGGCTACAACTTCATAAAGGCAACGTGTGATAAATATGACACTAACTTGTTTCATGTAAATGCGCTTCTCAAGGATATCGTATGCATGACCGGCAAAGATGCCGCCGCATTATTTTATGATCCCGCAAAGTTTGAAAGAATGCGTGCCATTCCTAAACGGGTGCAGAAAACACTGCTGGGCGAGGACGGTGTGCAGACACTTGATGGCGAAATACATCGCGTCAGGAAAGCAATGTTTATGTCCCTGATGACGCCACAGAACATTTCAATGCTGATGGAGTCAGTACGTCACTATTGGGCGGTGTACACCCGAAAGTGGGAGCACATGGAAAAGGTCGTTCTGTTTCAGGAGGCGCAGGAAATCTTTTGCCGTGCTGCCTGCGAGTGGGCAGGTGTTCCGCTCCGCGAACATGAAGTACGACAACGCGCTGATGACTTTACCGCAATGGTAGATGCGTTCGGGGCAATGGGTCCACGGCATTGGCGCGGTAAAACGGCACGCAGCAGGACGGAAGAATGGATAATGGCCGTTATTGATCAGGTCCATCAGAAGAAAGTCGATCCGGTACCGGGTACAGCTCTCCACGTCATGTTATCTCACGCTGAGTCCGGGACCGATAAGATGGACAAACGCGTAACAGCCGTTGAAGTCATCAACATCCTCAGGCCCATTGTCGCCATCGCCTATTACGTTACGTTCGCGGCGCACGCGCTCCATCGGCATCCGAAAATCGCTCGAAAGCTTCGAGGCAACGATGACGAATATCTTGAACATTTTACTCAGGAAGTACGAAGATTTTATCCCTTTGCACCATTCACAGGTGCCATGGTAAAAGACGATTTCGAATGGAACGCTTACGAATTTGAAAGGGGAACGCTCGTTTTTCTTGACATCTACGGGACTAACCATGATCCCGACGTATGGGCCAATCCAGAACAATTTGTTCCGGAACGATTTGAAACCTGGAACGGCGACAAATTCAATTTCATACCTCAGGGTGGCGGCGACCATGCATCCGGCCATCGGTGTGCCGGGGAGAGAATCACCATTGAAGCAATGAAGCTCAGCGTTGCCCATCTCGCTACGAAAATGACGTACGACGTTCCGGACCAGGACTTGAGTTTTAGCCTTACCCGGTTGCCAACGTATCCCGAAAGTGGCTTTGTAATTCATCGGGTAACCGGCGAAACTCCGGGAATCCTGTAATGCCAGGAGCTCTTATCAATTCGTTTTTAAAGGACGAACACCTGACGTCGAAAGACATTCACGTGGTATCCAACCGGTTTTGATATCATTGAATAGCTTCGAAACATTGTCGACAGATTCAAAGAATTTGTCGATGACAAGGAAATAGAGATAAAAACCGAATCGAAGGAGCTGTTTATTACCGGCGATGACGTGAAATCCTTTCAGGTCATTCACAACCTTATCCCGAATGCCATTAAGTTTACTGATACCAATGGAAAGGTCTCCATCGAAGTAACTGACACGAACGATACCGTACAGATAAAAGTGAGTGACAACGGCATCGGTATACCCGGAGTACCTTCATCCGCATCTGTTCAAGAAGAATACACCCGCGGCACGGGCGGGATTAAAAGGGGAGAAGTCAATAGGGATGGGTTTATACATCGTGAAGAAACTGGTAGAACTGATGGACGGAAGGATCAGTTTCTCGACGGAAGAGCATCGGGGGTCAGTCTTTACCATGGAGCTCCCAAAAAATTGAGTTTCCTTATGAAAAACTGAAATCCATTCAAGATGTGTATAATCTGAGGTGCCGGACTATTTGGAATTTTTAGAAAATCCCGAACCGGGTTTATTTGCCGCCGATTTGCTAAATGACAAGAACCCGCTCCCGAGCGAATCCCGTACTGAGTTTTGAAGCGTCTGAATGTTGCCGGAGAGTAGCCTCGTTTTCTCCAACTCCGGGATCGTAATGGTCATCGTTGTACCCCTTTGGGGAATACTGGTTGCCTTGATCGATCCTCCATGGTTTTCCATTATCCGTTTACATAGTGCCAGCCCGATTCCAGTTCCCGGGAATTCGCTGCGTTGATTCAGGCGATGAAATACCATAAAAATCTGGTCCGCAAATGCCTGATCAAACCCAACCCCGTTATCTGAAAAGGAAATCGCATATTCGTCATTTGAGTGTTCGCAGGTGATTTTTACGCAGGGCGCCGATGTACAAAACTTCAGAGCGTTACTGATGATATTGCCGAATACCTGAGTCAGTTGCTGATGTGATCCCAGGACCTTCGGAAGCGAACCGGACTCAATAGTGGCGTCTTTTTCTTTTATGGTTAATTCAAAATCATGAAGGACCTGATCCAGGACCTGATTCAGGTCCACTTCTTTAAACTTGGCTGACGAATTTGACACCCTGGAATAGTCCAGGATGTCCTTGATAAGGGTTGACATCCTTTTGGCGGATGACGAAACCTTTTCAAGATTACTGGTAACAGCTTCCCTGCTTTCAATATTGCGCATCGCGATGTCGGCGAACGTCGATATCTTCCTAAGCGGCTCCTGTAAATCATGACTGGCCACATACGCAAATTGTTCCAATTCATGATTGCTCTTTTTTAGCTCTTCGTTAATACTCTGTACTTCTGAAGTCATCCGCATAATATCACTAACATCATGATGGATCGCCATGGCACCTGAAATCGTCCCGTCCGCCGAATAAAGAGGTACAAAAAAGGATTCATAGAAAACTCCCGGATGTACGGTTGATTCCTTCGCTCCACTGTGAACGTGCTGGCCATTAAGGGCTTCTTGTGTATGTTCAATAAACTTGGAACCTCGTGCCTGAGGGAACAAATCCAGCACGTTTTTACCTTTGGCGTTGCCGGTCGGATCATACAGTTCTCTTGCGCGACTGTTTAGCGCCAGGATATTTAACTCCGGGTCGAAAATGAAAATTACGTCGACAGTGTTATCGAATATGCCTTGAACAAAATCACGCTGTTTTTTCAGCTCATTATTTTTCTGAGCCGTTTCGCGCTGCAGTCGTTCTTTGGTTTTGATATCTGCTCTTACCAGAATGAAACCAATTACCAGGAATGACACGATTAGCAACTGTATGGCAAGTAAGTATCGGGGTGCAATGGTCTGGTATCTCGATGCATTTTCGCTCTGAGCCTGAAGGAATTTTTCCTCTTCCACATTTAACGATTGAATGGCAGACGCAAGCAGTTTGTTGCATTCGTCGATGCGCGTAGAAAAAAAGTCATAATGCTCTTCTTCGCCTGCCATACTGGCTTCCATATATGCCCATCTTGCCCGAATAAGGCTGTCAAGAGAGGAAATACGCTTGTGCTGACTTATGTTATCGAGCGTCAGAATCCTTAACCGCCCAATAAATTCCCGAATCAGGCTCTCCTCCCGCATTAGCTTAGAATAATAGTTGCTATCCTTTGTGATCAGAAAAGCCTTCAACTGGCTGTCGGCATCGCTTAGCGCTGAGTACGTACGGTGTAAATTCAATTGTACAGTATGCGTACGGTTGACCAACCCCCCAAGGCTATTGAGTTTGACCACGCTGCGGTATGAAATAATCGAGAGGAGAACTGTGCCCGCCAGGGCGAGTAAAATTGCCCCTCTGGTTGTCAAAAATCTTTTCGCGAATCGTTTAAAAAATATGCCGAAATCTGTGCCGTTCATTGGGACTGGTGTCAGGTCAAGTTTCTTGGGATTATCGGTTAAGATAATCGGTTGCGTGTAAAATTCCGGTGCCCGAAGTTCTGGATGCTATTAGACCTTAAAAATGAGGTGTTGCATTCATTCCCCAATGAATTTGAGTATGAAAGGCTACTGAGCGGGTATTCCCGATTACGATCCCCTAAACCTGATTATCCGCTTTTGGCGTATCATGGGCCCAAAATTATCGCTTGAGGCTACGGCAACCCGGAACACTAAGTTATGTTGCCGAAAGCGCCGTCATCTTTTTTCCAGTTGCCGGCGAAGCTTTTCTTCGACACTTTTCATCAGCACAGGCCAGACATCGCCGTTATCCGATGCAAAGGCATCTTTTCCGGGAATCCCAAATCGCATACTGAACGTGCGTGGGGCCGTAGATTGCCTTACTTCTTCCTTGAAATAAACGTCCACCGAGTTCACCTCCGTGGTATGGCGCCGCAATGAAACGATGATATCTCTAATAAGCTGCTGCAGCGTGTTATCAATATCGATATCGACCGCCTGTACATCGATCTTGATTCCTTCAAAGTTTTCTGTGTAATTCATGTGTGGTTGAAAATATTTATTATCCCATGGGTTATGAACAATACCATCGGCAACAAAACCGTGCCGCCGACAACTTAAATCGCAATGAGGTGCCGCGTCAGGAAGGCAGTTACGATCAGGCCTGGCTGATCATAACCTTCTTTCCTGTGCGCATCGATTCGTATATAGCTTGAAGTATTCTCACATCCTGCCTTCCCATTTCACCCGGAACGGGCGTGGCACGGTTTTCCTTGATTGCCTGCGCAAAATCATCCATCTGCCTGGCTTGCTGATTTACCTGGGGGAAATCCATCTTACCCTCCGACGTTTCGCCTTTGATTCCCTTGTAGTCGTATGCCGGATCAAGTTCAAACCAGCCATTTTCCGCTTCAGCCCGAAGCGTATGCAGGCTTTCGGAATAGCTTGTCTTGCAGCGTGCTATAGTACCATCCGACATCTCCATTTCCCAGGTGAGCGATTCTTCGACTTCAGCAAATTTTTCCTTGTCCTTTTTCGGCCCTTCTGTAGCCGTGACTGATACCGGCTCGAGTCCGGTTGTATAACGAACGCCCTGCACGCAATAAATTCCCACATCCATAAGAGGACCACCACCGGCGAGTTCTTTGTCGAGTCGCCATCCTTTGACGTTGTTGAGTCCATCTTCGGCCACCATAGATGTGATCTTTCCAAAAGGCTTTTCGCGCCCGAGTCGCATCATCTCCTGATTGTGAGGTTCAAAATGCAGTCGATAGCCTATGGACAGCATTTTACCGGCTTCTTTGCATGCATTGATCATCGCGTCACAATCTTCTACTGTGATAGCCATAGGTTTTTCACAAATGACGTGCTTACCCGCGCGCGTAGCCCGGATCACATATTCCTTGTGCATTGCGTTAGGAAGAACGACGTAGACAATGTCGATGTCAGGGTTGTCCTTGATACTATCAAAGTTTGTGTAGTTATATACGTTGCCATCCTTGATATCATACTTCTTCTTCCATTTGTCTTCTTTTTCAGGAGTACCTGTAACGATTCCCGCCAGGTAACAATGCTGGGTTTCTTCCAATGCAGGGGCCAGCTGGTCGGAACTATAACTACCAAGCCCGACCAGTGCAATTCCGAGTTTTGGCTGATTTGCGTTCCCGGCTGAATTCTCTTCAGTCTTCTCTTTCTGCTGTTTCATATCACAGGAAGTTAACGCCGAAAAGGTGTAAATGGTGGCTGCAGCCGAACCGATGTTGATGGATGCGTTGATAAATGCCCTCCGTGAGTAATTGCGATAAATTTCCATAATTGCATAATTCAGGGGTTTGTTGATACGTGCTTATCCTTTCGACTTGATCTTTGTATTGAGATCGACATGATCTGTAGATTTGGTATCAGGAAGCTGGACATGTACTTCTTTTGCAAAGTCAATCTCCACAGAGCCCGTCGACAGATCGATATCAAGTACGTGTCCTCCGGTTGTCTTGTGGTCATCGATAAAATGAAAATGAAATACCGGACTGTTGAGTACCTCAGCCGATCTTGGCGTATAATATCCAACCATGGTCCCTTTGATGTCTTCCCGATCAAACTTTATTTCCGGAACTTCATCCACCGTGCGATATGGTTTCTGTTGTTCTTCAAAGCTTCTAAGGTATATGGTGTGAAATGTTGCGTGTACCTTGATAGCGGCAAAAGAGTTCTGATCAATTTGCTCCGCCAGAAGCTCTTCCAGATCTTTCATTGAGGAAATATTCTCAATACTCAACCTGGTATCTGGCGTAAAGGATTTGATGGCGGCATAAGCGATTGAATCGCCATCTTCCATCAGACGCGCTTTGCCTTCCGAATCAATGCTAAAAAAGGCTCCGTCAAGCACCACCAGCTCGCCTTTCAATCTGGATTCGCTCCCCAACCCAAAATCGCCTTTACTTCTTAATGATTTCACTGTGGATACACCATCGAATTGTCCCTGGTGGATGGCGTAGTTCAGTGAAGTGAAGTAGATTGTTTCATCATTAAACGATTGTATGGAGGGGGCCATTGATGTTAGAATTAATGTCGTGATTATGAGAATTTCTGAGTTCATATGGATGCCTTGTTTCCTTGTTGTTATCCCGGACATCGTATGCATCCCGCGGATGCCCTCTCCAGACCAGGCGGTCGTCGTCGCCCCGTGTCGGCGCATCATGAGATGCCGTAGCAATAGCGATATCGTTGCCAAAGACGCAAATACTTTGGATCTCCGGGAAATATGACGAACTGCTGATTTGAACCTGCCTAAAATAAACTGCCTGCATTAGGAATCTTTGTTAGATCAGGCATAAATTCTCAGGCCCGGACTTGCAGCCGATTCACCGCCGGCGGATACATTCACCGGCGTTTGTTTGTCTTTCTTGGTTTACTTTCAATGGTGTCATCGGATCCGTTGTGATGAGATGAAATAAGATCGGCGCCGCGAACCAGAACACAGTCCGACAAATCTTTCCTTCAAAGCATACCAAACCCAATCAAGCTCAGCGGTAACGCCAAAAGGCACGTTATTTTAAATCATCTGCTGATGGTGAAAAAATCCGACAAAGACGACTTCCAAACATCGGGGTATGTTCAGGTTCAGGGGGCAAGCGAGCATAATTTAAAAAGCGTTTCGCTACTTATTCCCAGAAACGCACTTGTTGTTTTTACCGGCGTATCCGGTTCAGGAAAGTCGTCCCTTGCATTCGGAACCCTTTACGCGGAGGCCCAAAGGCGCTATCTTGAATCAGTATCTCCTTATGCACGCCGACTCTTTCATCAGATGTCGGTGCCGAAGGTCGAACAAATCACGGGACTTCCGCCGGCGGTGGCCTTACAACAACAAAGAGGTTCTCCATCAACACGATCGTCTGTGGGAAGCGTAACCACATTGTCGAACTTGTTGCGAATGTTATATTCACGTGCCGGCGACTATCCAAAAAATCAGCCACTTCTATACGCTGAATCATTTTCCACGAACACTCCCGAAGGGGCATGCCCGAATTGTCACGGACTTGGGCGGGTCTATGAGGTCACGGAAAAATCAATGGTGCCTGATGACTCTTTATCGATCCGCGAGAAAGCTATCGCGGCATGGCCCTCGGCATGGCAGGGACAAAATCTTCGGGACATACTCACTACTCTTGGTTACGATATCGATAAGCCATGGCGCGATATCCCCAGGAAAGACCGTGACTGGATTTTATTCACAGATGAGCAACCCGTGGTTCCGGTGTATGCCGGATTCAATCTGCGCGAGGTAAAGCAGGCGCTGAAAAGCAAAATGGAGCCAAGCTACATGGGAACATTCATCGGCGCGCGGAAATATGTAATGACGACGTTCGCGACAACCCAAAGCCAGCTTATGAAGAAACGCGTTGCACGATTTATGTTGAGTGCAGAATGTCCGGAGTGCCGCGGAAAAAAACTCCGCAAGGAATCGTTGCGGGTTAAGTTTGCAGGACTTGATATCGCAGAAATCTCCCGGCTACCGATGAACCAACTGGCAACGCTCCTCAAACCTTTTGCTGCGGCGGATACAAATGAAACGGGTGATGACCATCCGGAAAAACGTATAGTTTTCCAGCGAATAGCTGAAGATTTGATCGGACGATTGAATGTAATACTCGATCTCGGACTCGGTTACCTCACGCTTGAACGCAGTACGCCAACGCTGTCGCCAGGCGAACTACAACGTCTTCGCCTTGCCACACAAGTGCATTCGAATTTGTTCGGCGTTGCCTATGTGCTTGATGAGCCCAGTGCTGGCTTGCACCCCGCTGATACGGAAGCATTGCTACGTGCGCTGGATGGACTGAAATCAGCGGGTAACTCTGTCTTCGTGGTGGAGCATGAACTTGATGTGATGCGCCACGCTGACTGGCTTGTGGATGTCGGACCCGGAGCCGGGGAGGCGGGGGGCGAGATCCTATATAGTGGACCTCCGGCCGGACTTGAAAAAATAAAAACCTCACAAACCCGCCTTTACCTTTTTGATAAAGCGGAGGCCCTTCCGGTCGAAAACAGAAAGGCGTCCGGATGGCTTAGGCTGAAAGGCGTTACCCGAAATAATCTTTCGAACCTCGACGTGAATTTCCCATTAGGTGTTTTCACCAGCGTCACCGGCATCTCCGGATCGGGAAAATCGAGTCTGGTGAGCCAGGTTCTTGTCGAATTGGCAGGAGCACATGTTGGCCGGCATGTTGTCATTCCCGATCCTTTTCAAGATAACCCGCTTGAGGAAAATACAGGCGAGCCGATTGGAGGAGAAATTGTTGGCGGAATTGAAAAAATCACGCGCATGGTAGTTGTTGACCAGAAACCAATAGGCCGAACGCCGCGATCGAATCTTGCGACATACACAGGTCTGTTCGACAACGTTCGTAAACTGTTTGCAGCTACGAAGATGGCGCGCGAAAGAAAATACGATGCCGGACGATTTTCATTCAATGTGGTTAAGGGAAGATGTGAAAACTGCGAGGGTGAGGGATTTGTTATGGTCGAGTTACTATTCCTGCCCAGCGTATACGCGCCGTGCCCTGTTTGTCACGGTGCGCGCTATAACGCAAAGACACTCGAGGTTAAATATAAAGGTAAGAGTATCGCCGAGGTGCTATCGATGACCGTGGACGAAGCGTGGGCGTTTTTCGATGAAGAAGATACTATTCACAGGGCCCTCGGTGTCGTTCGCGAAGTCGGACTCGGATATTTACGTTTGGGTCAATCGGCGACCGAACTCTCCGGCGGGGAGGCGCAGCGTATCAAACTGGCCACCGAACTTCAACGGATTCAACGGGGCGAAACACTGTACATCCTCGACGAACCGACAACGGGTTTGCACCCAGCCGATGTTCGAAAATTATTGAAACAACTTAACGGACTCGTCGACGCGGGCAATACCGTTATCGTTGTGGAGCACGACATGCATGTAGTGGCGTCCAGCGACTGGGTTATTGATATCGGCCCTGGTGCTGGTGGGGAGGGCGGCAAAATTGTTTTCGAGGGAACACCGGCAGAAATGGCGCGATCAATGAAGGGAAAGACGTCTCCGTATCTCGCAAGGGAGATGGACTTGCTGTAAAGGTGTATCAAAGTGGCCGTCGGTGACAAGTACCGCGACTATCCCTTTCCCGCTAAGCACGCAAACCGTAATCAGTAACGGATGCGCCCTTAGTACAAAGAGGCGTGAAATTATAACGAAGGAGACCTCTCACAAGCCGGCGTTCTACTCCACAACAATCCGTTGCTGGGATTTTGCACCTTCTATGTCGGTCTGAAGAATGTAAATACCTTGCTCAAAACCGCTTACGTCGAGTTGCAACTCGGTCGGGTTGGCGTCGTATATCGAATCCGTTATTTCCTTTACCGCCTCACCAAAAGAATTCACCAGGACCATCCGCACACGGGTGTTGTCATGAGTGGGGGTGAAACGAATATTAACACGATCCTTGGCGGAGTTCGGGTAGACCTGCACATTTGCATTCCTCCTGAATTCTTCCATAGATGTTCCCGCCTTCAGTGTAATGTCGATCACGCCATCTTTGCCCTGTTCCCCGTAACGGGCAATAGCATCCTGGTTCTTATAGACGCTAATCGATTCGATTGTCGTCGGATCAATCTTTCCCAACATGGCGTTGTTCTGTGTACGCTCAATCAATACGCCGTTGACGATGATCAATGGCGTGGGCTCCTGGAAAGAAGGCATTGAAGGTTTACCGGGAGTCTCGGCCGCCGAATAATCGACGGACCTCAGTCGAACACGGGTCGACTGGAACTCCGATCCGGAAAATGAGGCGGCCTGTGGTCTGAGCTTGATGTTTGTATAATCTTTCGATGCGGCAATCCGGAGAGAATCGTTCACAGCCGGGTTACCAAAATGAACATTGCTTAGCATTATGCTCACCTGATCGATGCATTCGTCCAGACTTCGTTCCTGTAACGCCGTGTCTGATGGCGCGGTATCGGTTGTGCGGAGCTGCAGGTTGTAGGCCAGCGATGGCACCGGTTCGCGTGTCGCCTCTTTTGGAGCCGGCGCTTCGCGATCCCCATTGGGTATGGAGTCCCTGGAAATGTTGTTCAAATCGACGTTCGGGCGGGAAGTTGAAAACGAGATCTCCGGTTCCGGCGGCTGCGCTGTTGAAACCTGTGCACTGACTAAGACGATGCCCAGGTAAACGATAAGAAAGCCAATGGCAAAGATGCCTTTAGACCTGCTCTGTATCGCGTCAGGGTAGATGTGAAATAGTCTTTTGATACGCGTGGTAAATTTTCCCGGGTTAGGTCCTGTGGCTGACATGGCTAGCGTGGGTTTGGTGAATGTATTGATTTCTTGTATGAGTGTCAGGACGCGTGCATATGCAACGGGATCGCCGCAGAACGCAACGGTTTGATCGTCGCATATGTTTTCGCGTTCCTCTCGTATGATAGCATTGATATGCCATATTGCAGGATGGTAAAACAGCAGCACTTCAATCAGTGCCTGCCCAACGTTGATGACGTAGTCACAGCGCTTGATATGATAGAGCTCGTGAACAAGGATGGCTTCAATCTGTGCCGTAGACAATCCGGACAGAAGTCCGGCGGGCAGAAGGATGATAGGTGAGACGGTCCCGAGAGTAACGGGTGACGAGATGCGCGCTGAGGTGGCAAGAGCGACTTTCGACTTCAAACGCAGCTCTTCCGAAAGACGCTTCAGCTGCCGTTTCCACTCAGGCGATATAGGTTCGGTATTTACCTGTGCGCGCAACATTCGCACGTAATACAAGCTTCCGGCGAATCGTGTGCCCATCACCACGAGGCCGGCGCACCACAACCACGCAAGTATGGGAAGAGACGTATTCAACATACGCGCTATCCTCGATAAAAATGCCTCGCTGACGTTTACATCGGCAGCAGCCGTATCCTGTGTGTGGCCAATGGTGATGAGCGAAATTTCTTCGGTGATTGCGTATGAATCCCATTGGTAAAAAGCAGTGGCCCCGGTGACAAGAACGGCCAGCGTCAATGTGGCCAGCGCCATTGCGTAGCGTATCGCTGAAGGTGCTTTCGGCCAAAGCCTGAATATACTGACGAGAACAATCCACAGCAAAGTGATCTGCCACAATGAATGTAACATCGTGAGGCCAATTATTTCGGGTATGCGGCTTGCAAATACGCTCATGATTTTTTGCCCTCCATTTTGTCCAGCCATTGTTTCAGTGCCTGAAGCTCTTCAGGCGTGGTTGTCGATCTTCCTATTGCATGAAGCACCATGTCCATCGCCGAACCTTGAAAAGCCGTTTCAATCAGACGGTCGAATAACGAATTACGTGTGGCGTCGCGCTGAAGAATCGCTTCATATTCGTGTGTCTTATCATCCGTACCGACACGCCGGATCATTTTCTTTTCCTGCATGCGCTGCATCTGCTTAAGCGTAGTGGTATAGCCTACCTGCTTTTTTTTGCACAGTTCTTCATGAACAAAACGAACCGTGGCGGGCTGATGGTCCCAGAGAATACAAAGGATCTCTATTTCGGCGTCTGACGGTTTTGGGATTTCTGCTTCCATGCGCATTTATTTGGTTGACGGATCAAATATATAACGACACTTGTCGTAGTTGCAAGAAGAATTACGACAAATGTCGTAATTATCTTAAAAATTGCATCCTGAGCTCGCAAAGCGGGTTTTGGAAAACGTAACAGTAAGGGCTAGCTGGTCCGGTACGCGGCTGGATGCTTCGTCGCAGGCACCGACTTGTTATCTATGACAACACCCGACTTGTATGCGTTGGTAAACGAGGGGAATCAACCCTGTTGATGACCGCCCTGTATGTAGAATTGCTACTAAGAATCAAATTCATTTTTATTACATCTGGAAATTAAATAGCTATGCAATTCCGTCGGAGCAGCGCTAATGTGACGAAGCTTGCTACAAAGCATACTACAATCCTCCGGGTACTATATGAAAACACGCTTGATCACTCCTGAAGGTTTAGAGAAATTAAAATCAGAACTCGACCATTTATGGCGTGTCGAAAGACCCGAGACGACTCAAAAGGTGTCGTGGGCTGCCAGCCTTGGTGACCGTTCCGAAAACGCAGATTACCATTACAATAAGAAACGCCTCCGTGAAATTGACCGGCGCGTACTTTACTTACGCAAATGTATTGATGACTTGAAAGTCGTGAATTATTCACCTTTCCAGGAAGGCCAGGTACTGTTTGGCGCGTGGGTTGAAATAATAAATAACAAGGGCCACCAAATTCGTTTCCGGATAGTCGGCTATGACGAGATCTTTAACACGAAAAACTACATCTCCATCGACTCGCCGATGGCACGTGCGTTGATGAAGAAGGAGGTAGGGGATGAAGTAGTCGTTAAAACCGGCGCCGGTGAGTTTGCATGGCGGATAGTCAAGATTGAGTACCAGAAATAATTTTTATATGGTGTGATTCCAGGTATTAACCAAGGCAAAAGTCGGCATCTACGTAAACGTACTAATCAACATGATGACAGATAAACATACGGAACTTGAAGTCTGGCAGCGCGGGCCCATCGAAGGGGTGCCGGCGCTTTTGCAGCCCGTTGCACACGCGATGCTGCAGGCTGCCGAAGACATTGAAAAAGAAATGACGAACTTTCCGCCGGCGCTACTCTGGAGCAGGCCGGGTAATGTCGCGTCCGTGGGTTTCCATCTCAAACATATACGGGGGGTAATCGACAGACTTACTACTTATGCAAGAGGAGAGATGCTAAATGAGGAACAACTGCGCGCACTCAAGAATGAATCAACTGCAAGCGAAACAGACACGATTGAATTATTGGTGAGCGATGTTCGGGGGCAGGTGCAGCGGGCCATATTACAACTGAAGACTACGGTCCCGGATACGCTTACCCATCCGCGTGGCGTGGGCCGGAAGCAAATTCCCTCGACTGTTATTGGATTGTTATTTCACGCTGCGGAGCATGTTCAAAGACATGTCGGGCAGTTGTTGGTAACGGCTCGTATTCTCAGGTCACAGACAGGTTGAAGATTATTGATAGATTTGACCGCCGCCGATTCGCCGGCTTGGATGCATAACTGACGCACCCGTGCAGCTTGCGTTTGCGCGCCACCGAGTTTACAACCAACCGCTTTCAACTACTTTCATCCCCATCGTGGATACAAACCCGCTTGGGACGCCATTCACGCAGCCTTCGATCTTTACGCACACCACATAACACTTTGTGCGCTTCGGCACTTCCAGCTGAAATCGAACAGGTTCGGACTCTTTTTTAAACCGATCGTTTCCGAAGTCACCAACCTGGCCGCAGCGGTTTTTCGCTTTGAGTCCGGGAATACGCCGATGATTGATAGAACATATCCGTCAACGTTTCTTGCTTTCGTAAACTTCGGATGTAAATCATAGTTGATAGTTACCTGCAAAAGCGAATCATCTTTGTCGAATGATGTAGTAGTTGAGATACGCAGAAGTCGCCCAAGGGTATGTTTTGAATGGAGCTCGAACTGTGGCAACCTGCCAAAATCATATTGTCCATGATCATTTAACTGTCTCCGGAAAATGGAAACCAGCCGCTGCCATAGCTGGCCTTCCGCGATATCGGTCCGGTAAGGATCAATAGCGTCCTTGAATATTTTTGCAGGTACGTTCGCACCAACCAGTTGCTTACTTTCACTTTTGAAGGCATCATTAACCTTAGCTTCTTTATATGTGCCCCTTTTTGCCCGAACGTGATCGCCATAGGCCCGGCTTCTT
>JAEZEH010000064.1 GCA_023417785.1 Bacteroidota bacterium | reverse complement strand
CTGCATAAAGAAGAAGGTACCAATGATCGCCACCGGAACCGCGATCGCGGGAATGAGCGTCGACCGGAAATCCTGCAGGAAGATAAAAACTACGATAAAAACCAGAATGAAAGCCTCCACCAACGTTTCCACCACCTGATCGATGGATTCATCCAGGTATTCCTTTGTGCTATATATATTGAATGTGGATACACCCCGGGGAAAATCCTTTGATGCGTTCTGCACAACATCATTTATGGCAACCTGAATATCATTGGCATTCGATCCGGCAGTCTGAAATATTGCAATGCCGATACCGTGTTTACCGTTTACCGTGGTGTTTTGGTTGTAGGAGAAAGAACCAAGTTCAACCCGTGCAACATCTTTCAATTGCAGGATTGACCCATCGGGATTTGCTTTCAAAATGATGTCTTCATATTGTCTCCCTTCATTCAATTTCCCACTGTATTTGATCACGTATTCGAACGCTTCGCGTGTACCCTCTCCCATCCTTCCGGGCGCAGCCTCAATATTTTGCTCCCGTATTGCGGCAAGCACATCCTGAACGGATAAACCGTAAGATGCAAGCCTGTCAGGTCTGAGCCAGATCCGCATGGAATAATCCTTTGCGCCAAAGACCATCGCCTGACCAACTCCGGGTACGCGTTGAATTTCCGGAATAATGTTAATCTTGGCGAAGTTCTGAAGAAATGTTTCGTCATACATATCCTCTTCCCCGACCAGATTCACAACCATGATCATACTGTTCTGCTGCTTCTGTGTCGATACACCAGCCTGAACAACTTCTGCAGGAAGGAGGCTGATTGCTTTTGATACCCGGTTTTGAACATTGACGGCCGCGAGGTCCGGATCAGTGCCAAGTTTGAAATATACCGTCAACACCATAGACCCATCGTTATTTGATGTAGATGTCATATAGGTCATATTTTCCACGCCGTTTACCGCCTCTTCTATCGGAGTAGCAACAGACCTCGCCACAACTTCAGCATTGGCACCCGGATAGGTTGCCTGCACCTGGATACTGGGAGGCGCGATGTCGGGAAACTGAGTTACCGGAAGTCTCATCAGTGAAAGAATTCCGAGCAGTACGAGTATCACGGAAATCACCGTGGCCAGTACTGGTCGTTCTATAAATGTCTTTAACATAATCAATAGGGTTTCAGGGAGGCCGTTTCCGGCGACCCGCGTTTAATTTCCAGATTACTTTTGCGAATTCTGAATGGATCAGCTCCGGCTACTCCATACTCAGCACCTGCAATGTGTCAGCCTTTATGGGTTGAGGATTGATCGAATTACCATCGCGCAGCCGGGCCAGGCCGGAGAAAACAATGCGATCGCCAGACCTTACGCCATTACGAACAAAGTAATATTCATCATTGCGTTCTTCGATTTGAATTGGCCTGCTCGCGACTTTGTTGCTATCGTTCACTACGAATACCAGGACCTTATCCTGAAGTTCAAAAGTGGATTTCTGCGGTATTGCGAGCACATCATCATGAGTAGATGGTATCCTTATCTGACCCGAGGTACCAGAGCGAAGCACACCCGTTCTATTTGGAAAGCTTGCTCTGATACTGATGGACCCCGTTGTTCTGTTGAACTGTCCTTCGACGGTTTCAATCCTGCCTTTTTCGGAATAGGAACTGCCATCGGGAAGCACAAGCTCAACGGGCGGAACATTGTCAAGTTTTTCGCGAAGCGTATTCCCTCTCGCACCCTGCTGGAATTCTATGAAATCCACTTCACTCATGGAAAAATATGCATAGACTTCGCTGATATCCGACAGCACCGTGAGCGGTTGCGGTTCACCCCTGCCAACAAGGCTTCCAACCTTCATTGGTATTCGTCCAATGAATCCTTCAACCGGTGCCTTAATCACCGTGTACCCAAGGTTGATCTCTGCATTGCTAACCATTGCTTCAGCCTGTGATACGCTCGCCTTTGACCGGGCATGATCAGCTTCAGCGGACCTCATCTGAACGTCGGAGACAATGTTATTGACCACAAGGGGACGGAGCCGGTCAATCTCAAGTTGTGCCTTCTCAAGGCTCGCTTCCGCCGACAAAAGTGCTGCGCGGGCGTTGAGTAGTTGTTCTTTATAAGGACGATCATTAATGCGGAAGAGGACCTGGCCTGCTTTCACATAATCACCCTCATCCACGGTAATCGCCTCAAGATAACCGTCGACCTGCGGCCGGATCTCGATATTGCGCCTACCTTCAATCGTGGCCGGAAAATCACGGTACGTGGTAACCGCCACAGGACTTAAGGCAAGCACAGGTATCGCTGGTAACTGCTCCTGCGCGCCGGTGTTTCCGACCGAAGGCGTGCAACGCACAAGAAGTGTCGTAGCAGCAATTGCCGTAAATCCATAAATAACATATTGAGCAAATAGATTTTTCATGAGAAGCTTTTTTGAAACAAAAGAAAATGATAGTAAGAAATACTTTTCAAACGGGTGCGTCAGCTGACTACCGGTTTGGTCTAACAGCAGGGGCTGTATTTTCGAATGGCGATCATCGTGGTATGCATCACGGTAAAAATGTTTGACTGCATTAACACGAGCCTCAACAACAAAAAGTTTTACACTTTAACATATGATTTTTTCATTTTAACGTGATTAAACGTTTCTCATCATTCGTCAATGAAATGTTAATACGCTAAGAATCTGATACGGCGCATCCATCAACATACAAATGAGCGCCAAAGGTAAGCACTAGCTGATTACGTACTCTTTCAAGAATTCCGGGATTAATTGTACTTTTCCCGGATCATGCGCTGAAACTCGGAGGGCGTATGGCCCGTGTGCTTTTTGAAGAACCTGTTGAAGTAGGCGTCGTCGTCGAAGTTTAGCAACCCGGAAATTTCTTTAATTGAATGATCTCCGAAAAACAGCAACCGTTTTGCTTCCGTGATCCTTTTGTCATTGATCACTTGTTTTGCCGTCTTACCAACGATTGCCTTGATTACGTCGTTTAAGTGTCCCGGAGTTATAAACTGCAGTTCCGCATATTGTGAGACCTGTGTCCTCGTGCGAAAATGTTCATCAACATGAAGTTTAAATTGATAAACAAGCTTACTCTGCTGATTATCAATCTGCATAACAGGAATATGCTTGCTCTTTAGTCGGGCAACACTGATTATGAATGCCTGCAGAATATTGCGGAGTATTACTTCTTTCCTTGCTTTGTTCAGCGAAAACTCGCGCATCATAAGCGCAACATAGGGCTGCAACTCAAGGAGATCGTCATTACTTATCTCCATAACCAGATGTCCGAAAGAACATTCCCAGCATGCGATCCATCCCTGAATTTCCGCCATGAGAAAATCGCGCGTGAACGAGATACTAAAAATCTCTGGCTCCTCGATCTCAATATATTGACGTATCTGCCCCGGGCCCATCGAAATAATTGCCGGGCCGGTGATTTCATGTTTTT
>JAEZEH010000059.1 GCA_023417785.1 Bacteroidota bacterium | reverse complement strand
AAAAAACCGACGAGTGGGTTGGGTTGATTTATCGCGATGCCATAAGGTTGATTGAATCGTGCAGTAGCGGCAGGGCCATCAACGAAACCGGAAGTTGGTCCTCCTGCGACGGTGTTTACACTACCCGTGACACTCCATTCCCGGATTCGATGATTGCTAAAATCTGCGATGAAAATTCTTTGGTTCATACTAAAGGCGACAGCGGCAGGATTCCATAGGTCGGACGTGCTTCCGGAACCCATAATTGTGGTGACGGCTCCGGCAGACGAGATTCCACGAATAAGGTTATTGCCCGCATCTGCGACATACAGATTTCCATAAGGATCCGACGATATTCCCAATGGTCTGTTGAATTGTGCTTGTAAACGAGTGCCGTTAAGGAATCCGGCAGAGCTTCCGGCATAAGTGCTAACCTCACCATCTTGTGTGATTCTCCGGATACGATGGTTGTACTCTTCAGAGACATAAATGAATCCGTGAGCATCCACCGTAATACCGAAGGGCCCGTTAAATCTTGCATTTGCGCCGGAGCCGTCCTCGTCACCTTGTTGACCCCCGGCGACCAATATCGCGGTCGCTGAAATTATGCCGGCGTACGTACAATAAGCTGCATAACTTTCATTTGTGCCAACGATGACAGTTGCAGCGATTGCATTTCCGGGGATGACATCATAGTCATGCGTTCTCAGAATGATTTCCGAATTTTGCCAGGACACAACCTCAGGTGGGTTAAGAGCACCCCCCAATCCTACGAACGCGACGCTCGCGGATGAAGTCATGTCCCCGAAGAAGCGCCCGGTGATTGTTAACATGTCGTTACCGGTTATTAGCCATTCTCCAGCTCTTGATTGAATGTGAGAGATTTCAGGTCGCAGGAAATAACGCCAGGTGTTGCTTGCCATTCCCCGTACGACCACGTGCACATCCGCATAATTTGATGGAATGTGCTCCTCAAATATTGTTTCATCCATTATACGTAATTGCGGGCCTGCATCCGGCGAGTAATACGGATGGCCGGGTCGCGTGGCGTAGTCAAAGGATGTGAGTACACCGTTTATAAACAGGGTGATATCGCTATCACTTGGCGGAACCGCTGAGACGGAGATGGAATAGCCGGAACCATCATTCCATCCCTGATTCACCGCCGTGATCACCGGCCCATCCCCATCACCCAGATAAGTGAAAACAGGCCCTTCGGAACTTTTGTCGTTTACCGAAATCACTACAGGCCCACTGCCTGTGCTTTCAACAATGGTTACAAGCAAAACAGTACTTGACGAAGGTGAATCCACGCGTACAGCCCTGCCGTTGATCGATACAATATTCTCCTCGGGCGTGGACGAAAATCCTGTTCCGTACAATCGGAATTGCGTGCCAAGCGTGCCCATGCCCGGACTAATGCTATCTATGACTGGATAATCCGGTGGTTCATCAAATACGTTTTCCCGGGCGCAGGATATTAGCAAACAAAATACAATAAGAATCAAGGGGATGAGACATACGTGAGGGATGCCGGGTCTGCGGGCCAGTCCCCCATGCAGGCTACAAATGTTTTTGTATGCGCTCATTTTCTTCGGATGCTCTTTTCTGCACTTTTTACACTTTCACTTCCCGGCTGGATAACGCTTATGGCGTACACGTACAACTGGTCCCGCACCACCTTTTGGTCCACGAAGAGACTTACCTCCAGGGTAGTCTCACCGATTCGCTGCCAGCGCGATTTCCCGTCCGCGAGACGCCGGTAAATGACATAAGACCGGTTTCCCACGGCATTCTCTTCGCCGGCGACCCCCGGTATACGGATTTCGATACCCTTTGTGGTGTTTCGCAGGTCAAAATCTGCAGGAGGGTAAAGATGGCTAATGCCTGTGATGGTGACTTCGGCAAGTGTCGACAAGATGCTTTGATTACTCCAGGCGTCAACCGCTGTACAACCGTATTCATATACGCCAGGTTCGCGGATCACCGGGTCGATGAAAAATGTGCCCTGAATGATGGAATCCGCAACGGGCGTAAAATACTCATCGCCCTTCTTTCGAATGTAAACTACATAACCAACGACGGATGCGTCAGTCCTGCCGACATTGTTCCAGGACAGCCTTACTCCTCGTTCAGAATATCGTGCGGAAAGCCCGGCTACTGATGGTACACTCCGGGCTTTCGGTGGGATAAGGCTTACCAGCGCAGAAGTGTCACTGCTATTTAAGTCCATGTCTGTTGCAATAACTGCATACTGATAGGAAACGCCGCCATGGAGGTGGCGTAGTGAATCGACGTAAACAGTATCGCGAATACCTTCGGAGATTACAGCAAGATTTTCTCTGGAGGTGCCTCGCATTACATAATAGGCAAATACGTTCAATTCGCTGTTTGGCATCCAGCTAATTCTGACGTTTCGTTCCGGCGTCATGTTCAGTGAAACTCCCTGTGGTGTCATGACGGACTGGTTTCTGGTGCGTGCATGCATTGTCGCGTGCGCCGGAGTCGTTGCAAGTGACTGAGGCAGATTAAATGCAAGAGGCTCGACGATATAGTAGTACTGTACACCAGTGATAATTTTTCTGTCAAGCCATTGTGTAGTCGCGATAGACACGGTGTCTGTCAGGATAAAGTTATCTGTTGCCGACCGCGATTTCAAAATGCGAATCCCGGTAAACCACGCTTTTGAAGGTAACCGGTCCCAGGTAAGCAGAATGCCCCCCAGGGTATCCGACGCTTTCAGGTTGTTCACCATTAACCGATCTCCGAACGATGCGGCGATTAGATTGACGGTGTCGGACATTTCACCTTTATTCCCGGCAAGGTCAACAGGGCGGATGCACAAAGAGATGTGCTCGCCGGGCCGCGTAACTTTGCTATACGTTGCGAATAAGGTATCATTCCTGTGGTAGACCCAAATCCGATCGGTGGGGGACTTTCCGTCTTTTCCAATAACGTCGATCACGTCAGCAAACGCAGTCTGCCCTGACAGGGCGAACCATGTAACCATAACTGTGCTGTCCGTAATTAGCTTGAGTTGCGACCTGAATCGCGGGAATGGTTCATATCCTATCTCATTAAGTTGAGTTTCAAAAAACGTTTCCTGATTACCATTCTGGACCCGTTCTATCCGATAGCCAGCCTTTGCACCACGCTTTTTGATCTCAGTATCGACATACAGCATTCCCAACGCCCGAAGCACAACCGGAGAAAGTAATCTTGATCCAAATACTCCGGTCTGCCCGGATTGTACGGATGCGAAAAGGTCGGCAGTTGACCTCATGTTGTTCTCACGGAGAATCTCCTGTGTCAATGTGTTTCCAAGCCTCTGCTCCAGCTCCCCGGCGGAAGAGGGGAAGGTCAACGAAGTTAGCTTTTTGAATCCGCGGCCTCGCTGGTCGTCGCGTGAAATAACGTATTGGGTACTGGCCCGGGCAGATGGCACCTGAGCAGATGAATCATATACGAAGATCCACACACCGTCTGGGCCGGGCATAACAGGCTGGTTGAAGACACCGGTGTGATTCTCCTGCGCAACAACGGTGCACAAAGGAATGGTGACCATGAAAAGGACAATTTCCCAGAACAAAGAGACTCTCATTAACACATTTTAGTATTATCAAACTCAGTTTATGCTTGCGTCAAAAGCATGCCTCTCCACCACTTCCTGCGCGGGCCTTAAATGCCAAACCCTTATTTTGTGAAAAGCTAAAGTCAAGCGATGCCGCTCCGCATACCCGGAATGCCCCACCAGCGCAACCGTGGTAAAGGGTTCTGATTTCGTTGCATCCCGGCTTACAGTTACCTGCGCCCAGGCCAGCCATAAAGCTTGCATTGCCTGTTGCCGTTGCTCCAAAGAACCAACCCTGCGACGCATTGCGACTGCCTTCTACCGTGTAGCACAACCCTGCTGAGACACCCAGGCACGCGATGTCGACTACGCAGCCTTCAATGCCTGCATCAAACTTGCCCCCGAAACGCATTCGGTACGCCATCTCTTCCAGGTTGAGCAGCAGGCTTGCATGAAATGCAGTGCTACACCATATCTTTGCGCTGGCAACATACAGATCGAATTCCAGTGGCTTATTTTTCGGTATTCCCAACTGCGCGCTGACGTTGATGTAAACGCCTGAGAAGCGCTGCTGCATGTAGTCCTCCGGCGCGTAACTAAAATAATATGAGATAAGGTCGCCGCGCGTCTTTGGGTTTTTGACGCGAATGCCAACGGCCATTTCACCATGATTGTCTATCAGGCCGAGTAGCTGCACATTTACGGCACACCCAAGAAAAGCGAACTCATCATTCGGCTTCGCACTGATTATTAGCGCGCCGTTAACTGATTGCGACACGAGACCTTCCAGGGGCTCCATTTTGGCTTCTATTTGAATGGAAAAAGTTCGGTCAGGCCCATTGAAAACCACGTTTGCCTTGCCTGTGTTCAGGTAAGTCCCCACTACCACATCCCCATACCCATGCAGAATGCCGGCACTGCTAACGGTTAGCCCCAGGGGATTTACCGCTACAACAGGTCCTGTTCCAACAAAAGAGAGCTTACCACGTACGTCTACAGCAAACCCACCATTTGCTCCGCCGGATTTATATTCGAATCCGCCGCCGATGCCGTCAAGGGTAACAAGCACGCCGATAGGAAGGGGAGGTAGGTTGGTGAAAAAATTCGCACCAAGTTCGATTCCCCCGGCTCTTTTGAAATATTTGAAATTAGCATCTGCACCGATTGGGGTCCCCGGAATATTCAGCGATCCGGTTCCTTCAAATCCGTCTTTCTTCAACGTGACAAATGCCTGCGTCGTGACAACCGGAACATCCAGCTTAACACCAAGTTTTTCCAGCGCGTAAGTCGGACCTCCGGATGACGACCTCACTTTTATATCAGCCATTTCAAACTTCAGAAAATGAAAGTCGGCTTTGAATCCACCCTGGATACCGATAAAAGGTGTATTGTCTTTTGTGTTGATGTAAATGTTGCCGATTGAAAACCCAAAGGGCCCTATGGTGGTGGAATAATTTGCGGGTACCTGTACCGTGAAATCTCCATTCGTCATGACCTCGAACAAGGGTACGTTAAACGGCTTGTCAGTGATGTCGACGTTGACTTTCAAACTTGCACGTCCGCCAATGCGGTAGACGCTGCTGTTACCTACGCGTCCAAATGTCAGCGCCGTACCATTTGTGTTAAGGTTGGCAACAGAAATAATATCGACACCTGATTCAGGAATAACGAAACTTCCTCCGAAGATTCCTGTTGGCGCAATGGATAAATCGCTGAAATCAATTTTTGCCTCGCGTGATCGTGGTATCTGCAACGAGACTGTTCCGCCCAGTTTAAACCCATCTTCATGAAAGATCAGTGTGCTGATACCGGCTTTCCATCCCGCAATCTCCAGGGCAGGCAGATCGGTGTTCCTGATCTGCACGCCGCTCACGGCGAGTGAACGATTGAAAGCCAAACGATCAATATTAAACTGGGCCGCTTTAATCGGGCCGGATACCGGTGTAGCAATTGTGCCTGATAATTCAATTCCATCCTTATCGATGACGGTTTCGTTGTTGATCGAAATTGCAAACCCGTAAAGCTTTCCGGCGGGTTTTGAAGTGCTCGTCGGAATAAGCTTGTATTTCGCGTCTGCAACCGGGGCCGGTCCTGCACTAGAAAAGACGATGAGTTTGTCAGGGGCTGTACCGTTTAACTTCGCGAGAAAAAGAGGGACGACTTCGCTTATACTCCATCCGCGATAGCCCTGTATTGCATTGAAGTCCGCGCGTATCGTGCCGCTGAGCTGACCAAGACCGGTAGACGACCTCGTAAACGTAATAGCGTCATTGGTCTCTATCCTGCCGGGCAGGTACCCAAATAGTTTCACCGGAATGCTCGTGACATCAGTCTTTACGATGTTATTGGCAGGGATAGCGTTCCCTTGTGCATCAAAAGTTACGAGGACCGCGGAGAAATCGACGCGCAATTCTGAGTCAATCTGAAACGTATTGTTATCGACCGATTTAAGATGTACGAAGCTACCACTCCACTTTTCCTGGTTGCCGACCTTTTCCACGGAAGAAAGTTCAATATCAAAACCAAGTAACCTGTTGTAATTTTTTCCCTGACTACCTTTGAGGTCGAAGTCGACGATAGTGCCGGGAGACGTTGTTGTCCGCGTTAGATCCTGTCCGACGTAGCCCTGCTTGCGGGCACTGATAACATGTTCTTCGGGAGTGGTTACGATGCTATAATTTCCATCGTTGTCGCTAGTTGCTTTGGTAAAATCATTTTCATCTACCCAGATCAAAGCACCTGGCACGACTTGTCCTTCAGACCGTACAGTACCAGTTACCCTCACACCGGTTTTTAATGATATGGTGATAGTCTGCTCTGTGCCGTTTTCGGGGATGTTGAGCAATTTCTTAACGGCGACAAACGTAGTTCCTGCGGGTGGTATCACGGTTACCGTTGTTGACCCTCCAAAGCCTTCATAGTACCATTCGCCATTGCCATCTGAAACATTTGCGGTGTCGAACAGTTGAATTGTCGCTCCCGTCACGCGTTCTCCGGATTGCTCACTGAGCAACCGAAATCGGATTTTCCCGGTTAGTGTTTTGAGGTAGCCGATATCTTTTACGTCAACAGCAAATTTTCTGGGCATCTCATATTGCGGAGTCTGGGGATCAACGGCCAGGCCGAATGCTACGGCCAGGCTTGCATTGAACTCAGTCGCTGCAGTGCTGAATCCCGTCTTGTTATCGGCAGCAATTCCGAACATGATCGGGTTAAATTGATTGCCACGTGAAACGGAAGCTTGTACAGTCGGAGATTGCGATATACGGATAAGGGTCGCAGTCTGCTTTTGTACGGCTGTCATGCTTGCCCATTCCGTACGATGACTGGTTTCATCGTCATTGTTTCCCGTCAATTGCGGAATCGAAACCCGTGCTTTTCCAGTTGCATAACCTTCTTTCTCAAGAGACAGCGTATGATCTCCGGGATAGAGCTTAAACTGAAATATTCCATCGGGTCCGGTTTGCGACAAAATATTTCCCCTGAGGGCGACGCGGCAATTTATGAGGGGCTTTCCTTCCGCGTCAACGACTCGCCCTACTACGTCGGCAACATCAGCATCAACGGCAAAGTTAACAACCCTGGAAACACCTTTACCCAGAGTTATCGGAACAGGATGCGGCCCCCCGGCCTGGGGCCGGACAACAAATGTTCTGAACTCGTTCGGGACAGAGATGACTTGTACAAGGAAATTCTTACCAGGTTTCAGGAGTGGAAGGTTGCCGATATAATAGTTCCCGACTTCATCAGTAGTACCTGTCACAGCCCGGGAGTCGGCAGGCACGGGATTAACCAAACTCTCCAGGCTGATGTTTGATACTACGAGTTGTGCGTTCAACTTGTTACTTCCCGGTTTTTGTTCGACCAGAACGGGCGGAGCAGACACGAGATCCGTCAGGCCGTAGGACACCAGCTCCAGTGGATTAGAACCTGGATCGCTGGTATTGTAGTCAGTCCAGGATTTAAGGTATTGGTTTGTATTCGCCTTCAGCAGTTCATTTGGGGAGGAGAGTATTGTCGAGGTATTACCCGGTACAACGTCTTCCTTCTTATATAGTACTCTAACGGTCGCGCCAGCCACGGGAATGCTCCCTTGTCCATCCATCACAAGCGTTATTTTTCCGGCAATATGCGACGGCTTCGTCGACAACTTGTAGGTGGCTTTCGCCTGAAGTATCCGGCCCGAAGGCAAGGAGACATTATAGGTGCTGACCGTTGATAATACATTGTAAAAACTACTACTCGCAGGAATGATCTTCACGTATAATTTACCGCCCAGGAATATCCTGCCAACTCCGTGGGCATCGACGGGTATGGAGACAATTAAATCGTTTCCTGTATTTCGTCTCGCAGTGATCTCTTGAGTTGCAACTTCAATAACTTTTCGACCATCCACAATCTCCACACTTGCGCGAGCCCCCTTCGCGCGACCTTCATGCATTAGCCAGGGCCGCTCCTCGACATCAGCTGCATCGCGATAAATGCGGTACTCATAACCGCCGGCGCTCTCATCATCAGTTTTAGGAAAGGAGGCTTTGGCGAAGAAACGATACGTCTTTGCCAATAGCAGCAGGTCACCGATGTCGGCCGTAGTGGCCTTGTTAATCACATCTGACGGTATCTTGAATGAAGTGTTTTCGAAGTCATTGGTTTGAACAGAAAGCAGGAGGTGGGTTACTCCGGAGATCGAATTGTACGAAGGGTGAAGAAATTCAAGCTCGAAAGACCCTTCCTTGTCTGTTTGTCCGGTGGCAAGAAGAGAAGACGAAGACGTTGCACCGGGTAACGACCGGACTGCACGCAGTGTAAATTTAACACTTGATAGTCCATATCGTTCAGGCGCGGAATCCACAACGATATCGTCGTATGTGCACTCCGTTGAAGACGAATGTGATGCGGAAACAATGTCCACAGGCAAAACTGTGGCGGTCGTAAAGTCCGGTTTGAGGGTGACCTTCATGAAATTGTTCGATGATCCGCTCACCTGTTGGAGTGTATTATCTGTGGAGATGGCAGATAGGGGATTGAATTTTACAAGTGGCGTGGCTGCAGTCTGCAGGGAAAAATTATTCCCGGCATACGCATCTACAACGTTTGGTGCCGGAGTCGTTGCCACGCTTAGTAATGTTGGAAGATGGAGACTATGGCTGGGCTTTTCGGTTTTCTTGAATGTCCATACAAGACGGCCACGGAGTTTATTCGTGGCGTGATCGGTTTCAACAGCCTGGACTCCATCCCCTGAAGCATCATCCGTCGGCGAAGCCCCGTAAATAAACTGGACGACCTCGCTTCTGCCTGAATTCCGAAATGTTGCAAAGCCTGAAGGATCTGAGGCTATCACGATAAGCGCGTATTTGCGACCAACCTGCAAAAGTGGGTATTGCATGCTGTAAAAAAGCATTGGTGTTCCGCGCACGGTGGTTTCGAAAAACGGCGACGCTGTTGAGAGGATGGCATCATTCGGGTTTCGATTGGTAAACAATTCGACAATGCGCACCCTATACTCTGTAGAGACAGGTGCACCCGGTGGTGTGGTCCATCGAATAGGTATGTTCTGCACCGGGTCCGCTTTAACCTTCGAGTCATCGAATGGATTGAGAATCACCGGTGGCTCGAGGGTTGTTATAGAAAAAATATTGCTGCAGCCCAGGGGATCCTCCTCAGACAATGGTTGTCGATTGGCTGCATTAAAGGCTCTGACGCAGACCTGATATGTCCCTTCAGGCAATCCCTGTTCTCCAAAAACCGTCGATCTTATACTAGTGTTACCGGATGAATAAACCAGACGATTAGGATCGAACAGACTTCCGGCCTCCGCCGAATTCAGGATTTTTGTTTCAAAGGGTTGCAGTGCAATTGTGCCCGGTTGATATTGCTGAGCAGTTGTAACACGAACACCGTTGTCGCCGGTCAGTGCTCCGTTAAGGTATACTGAATACGGGTTGTTCGTTCTATTGGTGATTGTCACCGTTACCAAGCCTGGCGTAGATTGAAACTGGTGAAGTTTTGTAGGATACGTGCCGTATGCAGTGCGGTTCACTTGTACCCGGATGGTAACTTCCTGCTGTGCAAAAAGCGCTGTCACGGAAGTGAACAGGATCACTAATAGTATGGCAGGTAGAATTTTTATCGTTCTTGACATATTTCAGTATTCATTACCTACATGTTGTCATCATTTCGTCCAGTCAGTTACAGTGTAAGTGTATAACCGACCTCTCCACGCATTTCGAAAAACTTGGGGTAAAGTTCGGAAGGAAGTTGTGGTGCATTGTCGGTGTAGTATATACTTAGACGGAAAGCCTGTTGCCTTCGAAAATTATATCGACCATTGAGTGATCCCGTCAGAATCCTTCCTTTTTCATCATTTCGTTTGTTAAAAAGATAACCCAGGCCCGCGCTCAGGTGAATTTTGTTTTCGAGCCATGCCTTTGAACCTCCAATGGTTAGCCCGCGGTTCGCGTCACGCAAGAGGTCGCTTTGCATTCGGGTATGATTTAGTGAAATGAACGCTGATCCCTGTTGAGGAATCAGCGAAAGCTGATAGTTAAACACCATGTTCTCTGTTGTGATGTCGTTTGAAAGACTGTCTTTTCTTGCCAGGTTCAGCTCGCGGGCCTGACTCAAATTCACGACGAGTGAAAATACGTGGGATTTGTCTAATCCGGGAATAACATAGCGAGGCATGATGGATAGCTGAGTACTGGTTTGTACGACTTTCAGCGAGTCTGCGAAACGAATAGTTTTCACTATCTGACTGATGGAATAGTTGCTAAAACTCAGGTCGAGAGATGCGCGGTCCGTCAGGTCGGCGTTAAGGTTCGCCGAGCCAATCACTCTTTTTGCCTTCGCCCTTTTTTTATTCGACAGATCGTCCCGCTGGATACCAAGGCTTCCGCTAAAGCGAATTTTATTGTTCCAGAGGGTCAGGGATGGCGCGATCGTATAATTCTCCAGATCGTTATTCAACCAGTAGGCGCCCATCGACCGAAAGCCGGGATCGATATAGCGGTAGATCATACGGACGGACAGATTCCGGACTTTGTATCGTAACGCCGCCTGGATCGCGCCATACGCTTCACTGCTCACATTGATATCAGATAATCTCCCCAGGCGCCGTACGCTCTTCTCGTAGGTGGAGTCGTTTACATCCGGCGCACCAATGTCGCTGGTGTAGATGCTCACCGCGGCATCACTCTCGAAGGTGAGGCGCCCTTTCCAAAGGCTCAGGCGTGTGTTGTATCCGAAAACTGAATTGGCTGCTGGCGTAATGCCCAAACTGTCGGCAAACTGATTGCCTTCCCTCAAACTTCCCTCATGATCCCTGGCCTTAACGACAATGAAGTCGAAAAAATCCTGCTCTGTTCCGTAGCCGACCTTCACCGCGATGCCGGTGCGCCGGTAGGCAAAGTTTGAAAAGTAAAGACTCCGTGCCGTGTCAAGTGCAGTTGCTTTATTAAACTGGCCATAGATCGCGCCGAAACGAAGGTTACCTGTGTTTATTTCAACACCGCCGCCCAGGAACGTATGACCGCCGAGAGTGAATGGTGACCAGGAAATATTTCGATAGCCGGCGTGTACGGTTACATTCTTATAGCGGGGACTCAATCCGAACTGGTTGAATGGCTGCATCAGACTTGAATGCTGCTTGCCAACGACAAAGGTGATGGGCACGTCGATGCCGTAGAGCGACACAACAGGAGATCCGCTGATGATGTAATTGAATGGGAGATACCGTGGCTGAATTCCCTTGCTACGGTAATAGATCGTATTAACATCAATGTTTCCGAAATAGGTTACCGGCTTGGCATTCAATACATCTTCAATGTCCTGACCGGACAAAGACCCAGTCATCAAAATGCATAAAAAGCATACAATGAAGCAACGAAGCATTATGCGCGGGGTTTCGAATAAAAAACTCAGGCATCAAATACATATCGCCTGAATCACATTCGGGCGCTAACACATACTCAGGATGTCGCGGCTTCAGGTTGACGGGTGGCACAACACTCAGTTCACACAATATAATTCCCATCGAATCGCGTATTCAAAAATAAGCAATTGACTCAATTCTCCAAGTGTATGATGAAGATTAGACTTACGAAAAAGCTGGTCCGGGAGTTGATGGCAACGCCATGAGGCCCGAGTTGATCCCGGTAATTGCTCTATGGATGTGAATTTTGAGTTATTTCCCCAGACGAATCACGAAGAATTAAGATAACAACCGAATGATAATTGTTCAGTCCGTACCTATCATGAAGACAACGTTCAGGGAAGATAGTAATAGGATGGTCCATCCCAGAAAGAATTACCCCCGAGATCAGCTGAACACCATCATTTTATCATGACCGCCTCGCAAATTGGGCAGGGTAATATCGAAAGTAGTTCCCTTATTTTCTTCGGATCGAACGTTACTATGCTGGCACTGGACAAATTGGGGACTTGTGTTTAAAAAGGAGCGTTCGGACCAGACCTCTCAAATTCTAAGAAAGCAGGATGCGATTGAATACATTGAGAGCAGACTGTTGTAGGTGGTGGATGTTATGAGTAATGACGTGGGCCCCGGAAGATTCAGCAAAGACGCGGCACGTGCGTTATTGGCTCGTTTATACCTCAATGCCGCAGTCTACCGGGATCCCTATGGCACACCTGCTTTCACGAAAGAGGATATGGACAAAGTTATTCAGTATACGAGTGATGTTATCGCAGGTCCACATTCATTGTCAAGTGAATACTTCGACGTGTTCAACGATGATAATCATACAAATCCCGTACTGGATACCGAGCACAGCAGATGGGCTTATTGGTCGATATCCGGCGACCAGGTCCCAGAAGTGACAACGTTGTATTGACTCTGAATCCCGATGCGGTTTCATTCCCAGCTATCTGTAAAATGTTATGCGGGCCGGAGCAAAGCCAGGATGGTACTCATAGAGGAACAAAGGCGGGAATGCAGGCGTTAACATCCTTCGTGATCGCGCACAACGGATGCCTAAAATTGAGAAGAGGTATAACAGATATAAAATCCCCGAATGACCGGTCTTCCAGTCACAAACTCAAATTATTGAATGAAACGATTACTCTTCGTTTCAATTCTGTTGTATTCATACAGCACCCTTTTGCTCAAACGGAGAATATTGATGGACTAACTACAAATTCCCAGGCGGTGAATTTCATTGTAATGGGCGACTGGGGCCGGAACGGTGAGGATCAGCGTGCTTGAGCCATTGCTGACGAAATACAAGGTCGACGCATACCTCGGCGGCCACGAACACAGCCTTCAACATCTGGATCCGGGAAATGGGGTTCAGCATTTTGTTTCCGGAGCAGCTTCGGAAATTACGCCGGTCAAAGAAATACCGGGAACAAAGTTTGCCGCTTCCCAATACGGATTCATGCTATTTTCAGTTAGCCCTGAGAAGGCTGTCATTCAGATAATCGATTTCGAGGGAAAAGTTTTGTATACGACTTCTCTGACAAAGTAGTTTCCAAGTGTTTGGATACAAGCTGCCAGGAAATTTCCACGTGTCCAATGTTTTGTCAAATGAATATTCTGAAGACACTACCACGTGATAGAGGCGAGTGGTTCTCCACCACGCTTCATAGCGATAATGATTTCCCTTCGTGACCGCGATCGGCGGAATCATCCTAACCTTATTTCCGGATTGAATCTCTGGCCGAGTCTCTGTTTATCAAAGTTAGCCCGGTAAGGGATGTCTCTGCGACGGTCTGTTCTCCGGTTACTTCGCGGGAAACATTGATAAGAACCTGGAGTCGGAAGATCATGCTGATCTCCTACAACGGTGGTGATGTAACTTTTCCCAACCCCGATACTACCGGTAGTGAGTATGTTCACTTTTTTGCTGCGATCAAATCACCACCTTCTCGTCTAGCGTTAAGGCCGTTTTTTTAAACATTTCACCTCCTGCAGTGCATGACAACTATAAAAGTTGATCCGGCTGCGCCGAAAACAATATGATTTATAGCGTACTATTTTGTATACTTGGAATATATCCAAAGCAACATGGAAAGTACTTCGGTATCCGATGAACTGACACAATATCTGATCCGTATTGGAGAAGGTGATGCGGAAGCTTCGCGGTTGGCATTCCCTTCCATTTACGAGGAATTGCGTCGCGTAGCCCGGGGTGTGCGGTTTCAGTTTCATGGTATCGACACGTTAAATACAACGGCCATTATCCATGAGGCATACCTGAAATTGTCCAATCATAGTAACCGATGGCAAAGTAGTGCCCATTTTTTTTGCGTGGCAGCCAAAGCAATGCGCCAGGTTCTGTTAAATGCCGCGCGGGCAAGGCAAACGGATAAGCGTGGCGGAGTTCAGCAACATGCCTCATTGGAAGAACTTGAGGATTTCATTGCACTCTCTCCGGAAACTTCGGAGAAACTAATCGGCTTCGAAGAAATCCTTCAGCAACTGGAACGGCAGGACGCACTGTATGTACGGATAGTGGAATGTCGATTTTTTGCCGGGATGAGCATTGATGATACTGCCGAAGCACTTAGCGTTTCCCCGGCAACAGTAAAGCGCAAATGGCAGCTAGCGAGAAACTGGCTTTACATTCAACTTTCCTGACCAATCGTTGATGAAGTACTCGTTTGAACTGCTCGAAAGACTTTACCTTGATTGCCTTGACAAACCGGAAGGGGAGCGCTTGACATTTATCTCGGAATCTTGTTCCAATAATCCTGAATTGGCGCATACACTTATCCGTATGTTAAACGCCGATGAAAGCGCGGAGGATTTTTTTGCTCTCTTTCAGAAAACCATTGTGGGTTCTATGCTTGCATCCGCCAGTTTGGAGCTGGAATCGGGCTGCCAGGTGGGTAAGTACACCATCCAGAAGTTAATCGGTCGGGGTGGCATGAGCCACGTATATCTGGCCGAACGATCGGATGGAGAATTTGAGCAGTTGGTCGCCGTGAAGTGTTTGCCCCGGAGTCAGAAGCATATCGCAGTAGACAAAGCGGAACAGCGATTACTTGCCAAGCTCCAGCACCCCGGCATTGCCGCGTTATATGACGCTGGAACGGAAGATGGGATCTCTTATTTTGTCATGGAGTACATTGATGGGGAACCCATAGATTATTTCACTGATAAAAAAAAATTACCGGCCCGGGCCAGGCTTGATCTGTTTCTTCAGGTCACCGCGGCGGTATCGTATGCACATCGGCATCTTATTCTCCATCTTGATTTGAAGGATTCAAATATTCTGGTCACAAAAACTGGTCAGGTTAAGTTGCTCGATTTCGGGATTAGCACAGTGATGCAGGAAGAAGCGGCTCAGAACGACTTTTTCCTGGGGACACCTCAGATTGCGGCACCCGAGCAACTAAGCAATGCTCCGCTTACCCTGGCAACGGATGTGTATCAGTTAGGCTTATTATTGCACAAACTGTTAACCGGAAAATTACCTGGTCAGCCGGATGAATCTGCCAAAGGAATAACACGAACGGATTTATCCACATGGATTGAGCGGGAACGAAGGGTTTCAGAGAACATTCAGTTTGAACTCCGTGCAATCATTGACCGATGCCTGCAAAAGAATGCTTCGGATCGATATGCCAATGTGGACGACTTGGCTGACGATATAAGGAATTATATGCTTCACCAACCGGTGGCTGCGGTTAATGGTGGGAGAATGTATCGGATGCATCGTTTTATAAAGCGAAATTTCGCAGCCGTGGCGAGTATCACGCTGGTGGCTGCATCATTGATAGTTGGAACGGTGGTGAGTTTTTGGCAAGCCCATCTGGCACGCGAACAACGCGATCTGGCTATCCGTAACGAAAACGTGTCAGTGGCAACCAAGAATTTTCTTATTGATTTATTCATGGCTGCACATCCCAGTAAATCGAGGGGAGATACCCTCACGGTTTTCCAGTTTCTGGATATGGGCTACGAGCATTTATCAGCCTATGATGGATCACCCGAGATAAAGCTCGATATGTTGACGACACTTGCCAAGCTTTATCGTTCGTTAGGCAATTATCAGAAGTCAAGTGCGGCGCTGGACAGCGCGTTAATTTTTGCCCGCAGAACAAAGCTCCCGGTTTCTGTTTCTTACATACAGGCTATGGAGCAGCTGGCACTTTATCAACGCGACGTGGGAAACTATGACTCGGCACTGGCGCTATTAAACCGTGTACTTCATTTATACGATGAGATTCACTATCCAAAGAATGATAGTGTTTATACTACTGCTTTGAAATACTTCGCGTTTGTAGTAAAACTTAAGAACGAACCGGACAGTGCCATTAAATTGATAAGGCAGGTAATTGCGCTGGAAGAAGGCATCTGGCCTGAAGCCGATAATCTTAAGCTGGCCGAGAGTTACTATATTCTTGGTACGATATACAAAGATCGAAGGGAGTACGAGGAGGCGATTTCACAAATTTCCAGATCGTTAGCCATATGTCAAACGGCAATGGGAGAATATTATCCGGGTACACTGGCCAATCTTAATTTGTTGGCTACGCTTCATAATCAGGCAGGTCAAAACGATCAGGCACTGCGATACGCGCTGCGCACCCCGGCCATCGCTGTAAAGATTTTTGGTGAAAGACATGGGGAAACGGCCACGACTATGGATAATCTGGGAAAATTGTTGCTGGATCTTGATGAATATGACAGCGCGTATAAGTACCTCTCGAGGGCATATCAGATAAGAAGGAAGGTTTTTTCGGAAAAGCCACATGTCCATACCATGATATCACTGAATAACCTTATCAACCTTTTTCGATCAAGGGGACAACTAGATTCAGCGGATCTATACCTGGAAAAGGGATTGGCACTGAGTCGCTCTGAATTCATACAGGACCGCCAACGGATAATTACTTACCGGATTGCAGGTGATATTTTTGAAAAACGCAATCAATATGATTCGGCACTGTTTTACTATCGGCACTCCTTGGCGTTGAGTGAGGAAACGATGCGTGAATCCGATCCCCGCATTACTTACTTGAATGAGAGGATACGGAAGGTCGATTCATTGAAGTCTGCGACACCTGACTTTTAAAAAAAGCAGGCTGCATTCCGCAGCCTGCTGGCAGAAGAAAACCAAGCTACTCAACCAATAATTCTTTATCTGTATCTATTCCCGCCATACGTTCTTTCCTTGAATTTGAACTCATGCTAGTTCTGCTGAACATTGCCTGATGCATTGTTGCTGAACGTGTTTCCGTTTTCTGTAAGCTGAACGTTGCCGGGAGCCGTCAATATTCCGTAGGTTTGGCTGTTTGATATGGTGGTATTGGTAAGGGTTAGCTGTGATCCGGCTCCGGAACCAACCATGTAAATGTTTGCGCCTCGTCCGGATGGGTTTCCCCCATAGGAAACGATGCCCTCATGGATCTTATTCAAGTTGGAAGGCGAATTGATTTCGATGCCTTGCCATAATCCGGGCATCTGAGTCAGGCCACTGAACGTGATCTTATTCGAGGCTGTGCCTTCAGCGATCAAAGCACCATCAGACGTAACCCATAGACGCAGTCCTGAGTTGAACAAAGAAGTGGAACCGGCTTCAAAAGTTATATCACCTCTCAACTCAGCGCTGCTGTGCCAGTGATACGGAACAGTGAGAGCTGGAATAGTGCCGTCGTTTTGAAGGCGTACGTTTGTATTTCCTGCCGCAGCGACTTCAATGGCTTGTGTTCCGTTGTTTTCGTAGGTTGAATTTTTATCCAAAGAAAGAATTCCCGCGGCGCCCAGCCGAACCGGGGCAGCATCATTGCTACTGATCGTATTGGTGCTGTAATCCGGGATTTGGCCCTCATTGCCATCAATAAAAATACCGTACCCTGCTGTTTGCGTAATAGATGTTTGTTGGATGGTGACTCGTGCCTGGACATTGCTTTGAATGTGCACCGCGGTTTTCCTGCCTCCCATTTCGGAGCTCCCTGCGTGCAGGACATTCACATGAATCAGTTTATTGTCTGCATTGTTGGAACCGAACGAAAGTCCACGCCATCTTCCTTTAACCTCATCGCTGCCGCGCAGAATAATTTTCCGGGATGATGTTCCCGTGGCATTGAGATATGCGGCATTTCCATTGACCCAGACGCGTACATCTGCTCCGAATTCAACAACGACACCTTCGCCAAGTGTAACACCTGCTGTAACCTGTATCGATGATGGAGCATAGTAGTCCGGTATAGACTCGTCGTCAAAAAGATCTGGATAGGTGGTGTTGGAGTTGATAGAAGTGGGAAGCACTCCTCCTATGTAAAGCTCTTTGATACCTGAGACCATTGCGTCGCGAGAGTCTTTAACGACAATCTCAATGCGATAGAATCCGGCAATATTCGTGGTGAAGACGGCATTAGTAGGACTTGAGTTGTCCAGGATAGGTGCTGATCCCGCCGGAGACTCAATAATGGTCCAGGTGATGTCAAGCGGATCATTATCCGGGTCGGTGGCAGTGATGGTAATGTTGCTTTCCATACCTGTACGACCGATAATATCGTCCCCAACTTGCAAGTTAGGCGCATTATTTTCCGGGGTAGGTTCATCGTCCTTACAGGAGGTGAATGCGATGAGTAGGGCAAAAAAGATTGCACTAATACGGTTTTTTGAGTGTGTTTTCATATGTTTTCATTTTCTTCTGTCACTACACACACCCTTTTAATGGAAACTGGCTCAAGAGGTGGTAAATTTTTTTCTGAGGCCGGAATTCGGGCGGACGGATAGTTGATTTCCCAGCAGGATCCACGATAATAAACTCGGACCCCGCAATGAAGCAATCGTCGGACAAAGAATGGAGGGGATTTTCTGGTTGCAAATATGATGCGCTGATATGCAGGCTCCAATCGAGGCCCGGTACCCGAACCTATCGAACCTGATCAACTTTCCTTCAGATATTCTGCCGGGTTGGCAAGGGCCGCCTTTAATGTGTGCACGGTCGAAATAATTGAAACGACAAACAGAATAACAACTAGTGGTGTCAGGACGAAGAAAGCGGAAAAATTAATTCTGGATGGATACGACTCAAGCCACTTATTCGATGTAATCCAAAGGATCGGTGCAGCAATCAGCGTGGAAATCAAGATCACTTTTATGTTCCTCTGTGAAAGAAGAATGATGATATGAAAGACCGTCGCGCCAAGTGCTTTTCTAATGCTGATCTCTCCAAGCCGAGAGTTTGCTTCGAATATAGTAACGCCAAGAACACCAAGGCATGCAATCAGCATCGCGACGGTTGCAAAGAATTTGAAGATCGTATAAAATTTAATTTCTGATTTAAATTGTCGATCATAATATTCGTCTAGAAAAAAGTATTCAAATGACCGATCAGGGAAATTCTCCTTCCATATTCGCTCTAAGGTGGATAATGCTTTCTCCGGCCCGGTGTCTTTGTCTAGCCGGATTGAAAAGTATACCTGCTGGAATGTCCCGAAGTTATTAAACAGGATAGTAGGGTATACTTCTGTTTTAATCGCTTCGTGATTATAGTCTTTGACAATTCCAATGAAACGACATCTCAAATAATCGTCGAAAGCATGAAAAAAGATCTCCTGATTGACCGCTTCGTAAGGTGAATTGAACCCTAGTTGTTACACTGCGCGTTCATTTAGGATAATATTTTGAAAGTTGTCCTGCTCCCAGGGATTTTCACCGCTATAGCTTATAGTTTCCGCGGAGAATTCGCCTCGTCACTTTCATTAAGTGTCTGAAATTCATTCCTTATTTTTCTGAGACCATAAAGACAGGACAACTGAAGATATGGGCCTATATTCGAAATGTTGTGCGGGTGAAAATGCCTGGATCGGCATTTTGATCGCCTCTGATCATATTTGGAAATCCATCATGGCAATCGGGTGCCATCTCTTTCGCTACTACGCTGCAAATTGGGCAGGGTAATATCGAAAGTAGTTC
>JAEZEH010000037.1 GCA_023417785.1 Bacteroidota bacterium | reverse complement strand
TGGATGTACAGATGCCGCAAAAGTCCGGGTTTGATGTTTTGAAAGAAGTATCGCCCTTTACTTTCAAGGTAATTTTCGTGTCGGCCTTTGATAAGTATGCGATCAAGGCGATTAAATTCAGCGCGCTGGATTACCTCCTGAAACCGGTCGATATAGACGAACTCATTGCGGCCGTAAACAAGGTTGACAACGATCACCAACGCAGTCCTTTTCAATTTCAGTCGGCGTGGAACAACGTACAACACAAGGGCGGGAAGATTGATCGACTCGCCGTTCCGACATTCGAGGGAATTGATTTTTTCAAAACTGACGAGATCATATTTTGTAAGGCCGATGGAAATTATACGCACGTGTATCTCATTGATAAATCAATTAAACTGGCATCAAAGAATCTAAAAGACTTTGAAAATATCCTGCTTGATTCCGGGTTCTGCCGCGTACATCATTCCTTCCTGATAAACCTCGGACACGTTCAAAAATATATCCGGGGCGAAGGCGGCCATGTAGTGATGACAAACGGTCATCAGGTAGAAATCTCACGTCGGAAGAAGGACGAGTTTATGCGTCTTCTCGACCGGGTTTAATTTGGCCCACCTATACATCGGCTCCTGCCAGATATACATTCTCACGCTACCGATCCCATTTTCCGAATAGTTTTATAGCATAATTCAGCTGCTATGGAAAGTTACTTTGACGCTTTTCGGAATGGAGTGATCGGATTAGAGACCGAAATCTTAACTCCTCACAACGGGTGGAGGCGGATCGTGTACGCCGACTGGACTGCCAGCGGGAGAAATTACGAACCTATCGAGCGACGCATTCAGCAGGACGTGATGCCGTATGTCGCCAATACCCATAGCGAGATGAGCACCACCGGTTCGGCGATGACTTACATCTATCATCATGCACAGCAGGTGATAAGGAGACACGTTAACGCAAATAGTGATGACGTATTGATCACCGCGGGCTCAGGAATGACACGCGTGATCAATAAATTTCAGCGCTTGCTGGGAATCCGTCACAAGGATCATGGAAGAATCAGCACTAAAGATCGGCCCGTTGTTTTTATCAGTCATATGGAACATCATTCAAACCATATCAGCTGGCTTGAAACAACTGCAATTCTTGAAATTATTCGACCCACCCCTGGTGGACAGGTTGACCTTGAACATCTGCGTGAGTTATTGACGAAGTACGAAGATCACAAAGTGAAGTTTGCTTCCGTTACGGCTTGCTCAAACGTTACGGGTATTGTCACGCCATACCACGAAATAGCGGCACTGATGCACGAACATGACGCATATTGTTTCGTTGACTTCGCCTGCTCTGCTCCGTATGTACTGATTGATATGCATCCGGCACGTGAAGATGAACGCCTCGACGCAGTGTTCTTTTCGCCTCATAAGTTTCTGGGTGGTCCGGGTTCCAGTGCGGTACTCGTGTTCAATAGGTGCCTTTACAAACAAAATGTTCCCGATCATCCTGGTGGAGGCTGCGTTGACTGGACGAATCCCTGGGGAAAAGTTTTGTATATGCAGGATATCGAAAGCCGGGAGGATGGCGGGACCCCGGCGTTCTTGCAGACAGTCAAATCTGCATTGTGTATTCGCCTGAAGGACGAAATGGGAGTAAACAATATACTTGCAAGAGAACGTCAGCTTTTCAAAATAGTCTGGAACAGGTTGCGGCGCATTCCGGGAATCCGTCTTCTACAACCAGACCAGACTGAAAGGTTGGGCATTATATCATTTTGTGTTGATGGGCTCCATCACAATCTTGCTACCCGAATGTTGAACGATCAGTTCGGAATTCAATGTCGCGGTGGATGCTCCTGTGCCGGCACGTATGGACATCATTTACTCGGCATTAATCAGGAGGAATCTGAATCCATCGCAAATGCGATCGAACGACGCGATGCTTCCCGTAAGCCGGGGTGGATACGCATTTCACTGCATCCCGTAATGACCGATGCAGAGGCAATATTCATTGGTGATAGTGTCGCCGAATTAGCGCAGTCACATTCGCAATGGACTAAACATTACATTTTTGATCCCTCGAGAAATTACATCACTACGGTTGATTCAAAACTTGACTACCACATCAAAAGCAAGATGGATGAAGTTCTTTCGACGCGATTCACAGGACGAGTGCTTCGAAATCCCCTGGTGGAAATGTCAGGATAGCACAGGTATCGCAGTACTTGATCGATAGAGTCTGCCTTCTGTCGTCAACGTTATTCAGGAAAGTGTGCGACCAATCCAAGTACCGGACTAATATTATGAATCCCATTCCATGTTCCGTGCCCGATATGCTTAGGGGAAAGTTCCGATGGCTAAGATTGGCTTTTATCCTTTGCACGTTGGTCACACTTGCTGTAGAAGGCTTTGGTCAGGAAAATGACAATTGTGACGGGGCCATACTCATTGTGCCGGGCACAGCGTGTGCTCTCGTCGAATTTGACAACACCACCGCTACATCGGAACCGATTACGGTGGCCGCTGATCCGTCATGCGGATCGTACACTAACGACGATGTTTGGTTCAAAATTGTTGTTCCCGCATCGGGTGCCCTGCGCATCGAAGTGGACAGACTTCACAGTGGAATTAATCCTGCGTTTACGGTGTACTCAGGAAGCTGTGAAAATTTTCAGGAAATCGTATGCGTCCACAACGATGCTCGGAGGACAATCACAGTTCCTGAGCACGCGGGTGAGACGATCTTTGTACGGGTATACAGTTACTATGGAATATCACCCGGACCTTCAACGATCTGCGTGTATGAACCCGCGGTCCCGGATAACAATAATTGTGATGCGGCAATCAAGTTATCGGTAAACGAAAGTTGTGAACTCTCGGAATACTCGAATGCATTCGCCACAGAAGAACCCGGCTTGGTTGCCCCGGCTTCCTGTGGATATTACAAGGGCGGTGATATTTGGTTTAAAATAGAGCTTCCTGAAGCAGGCATTATGTGGGTGTCAAAAAACAGGATTGGCGGAGCAACTCATCCAGCCATGGCTATTTACTCCGGCCAATGTGGTTCTCTCACGGAGATTCTTTGTAGTTCGAATGATCCTCTTGTCAAAGTTGAACTTCCCCAATATGCGGGTGAAGAGGTTTATCTTCGAATTTATTCATACAACAACGAAGAAGGAGCCAGGTTTTCATTGTGTCTTTTCGACGATGATGCGCCGGTGAACGATAATTGCGCCGATGCTACGATGTTGACGGTGGGCGAGTCGTGCGTTCTCTCACCATACTCCAACGCCATGGCTACGGACGAAACGCCGGATGTCGCCGACAACCCGACATGCGGATTGTATCAGGGTGGTGATGTATGGTTCAGGGCCGTAGTTCCTGTTTCCGGGAAACTCAGTATTCGGGGTGAAACACCATTCAGTTCGGTTCCGCCTTCGATTACGGTTTATACGGGAAAGTGTGGCGACTTTCAGGAAATCCGCTGCGTAAATAATCAGAATGTTGTAGAGATCTCGAACAGTGACCTGGCGGGTAAAACAATTTTTATCCGGATATACAAATTCAACAGTAAAGATGGCGGCCCTTTCTCGCTTTGTTTGTTTGAATCACCATGCGAAACAATTGAACACGATGCCGGTGAGGTTCGCCTTTGCCAGGGTGAAACATATACGTTGGGGTCGCAGGTGGTGTCTGATGAAGGTACTTATGAGGAAACGTTTATCACTCAGTCAGGTTGCGATTCACTGGTAAAGGTCACGTTGGTATTTGTTCCGATAAACAACGGTATCGTCCAGCAAGGCAACGAACTACTGGCTGAAGAGGATGATGCAACGTATCAGTGGAAGAATTGCGATTCCGACAAGCTGGTGGAAAATGCTAGTGGTAAAACATTCATGCCGACAATCAGCGGAAAGTATTCCGTGATCATAAAGAAAGATGAATGTGTTGTCGAGTCGGATTGTATGCCCTTCACTGTGGTCGGAGCGGAGTCAGCCTTAAATGTGAAAATCTATCCCAATCCCGTATCAGACGTTCTTTATATTGAGACGCCTGATAATCGAAAGTTGGACGGTCTTCAGATTATCAATGTGAATAAGCAAATTGTCAAGGAGTTCGCGGTGGTGAAAAATGGCTCCGTCGACGTCGGCGATCTCAGCGCCGGGGTGTATTTCATCCGTACCAAACAATTTCCGCCTTTTCGCCTGGTCAAGAAATAGTTTTTTTGAATGAAGATTGATGACCTGTTGCAGGAAACTTTGGTTTCTTCAACTATCGAGTAATATCTTCGTTAATTTTGATATGGGAAGAATCCATTGTTGTCGTAAATTACGCTTCCCTTATCCTTTTTTTATGGAACAGACAGACGATCAGGAACGCTCATCAACGGAGAAATCGCTTCCGCAAAATTTTAAGTACCGTGATATCAAGGTTCATTCGTCTGACGAATGGATGGTTGATGCTACCAAAAAGTATCGCAGGGTTTTCGACCGGTACGAAACCACTTACATGTGGGTTGAATTTTCTTTATTCAATAAACTTTTCGATGAAACAGATTGGGAGGCGTCGTTTCAGGTAAAATGCTTTTTTATGAACGGCAGCAACAAGACCGAACTTTGTAGCCTGGAACAGAAACGAAAGATTGGTAAAGAGGAAAACATCATCTACATCCGACAGTCCTGGGGCAACGCAACTCCGGGTGCTTACTGGTTTCGCGGCGACTATACGTGGGAGGGATATGTCGACGGTGTAAAGGTTGGCGAGTCCCGGTTTTACGTCGAGGATATGGGGCCACCGGTCAATAATGAGAATCGCTTTTTTGATATCGAGTCAGTCAGCATGTTCGAAGGCGATGGAAAGGCATATCTTAATCAGGATAAGAAGTATCTGACCACATACAAACAGGGGGAGACGCGCAACGTTTGGTGTGAATTCAAAATAAAAAACAAGAATCCCGGGGCGCACTATATAGAGGTGTTTTTCAATTTTTACAATGACGCGCGTCAGCTCAAAGGCACGAACGCGTATCTGCAATACATTCCGGCCAACTCGCAGGGACAATCGTTCACGTTGTATCCTGGCTGGGGTGGCAACACCCCGGGCAGGTGGAGTAAGGACAATTACACCATGGAAATTGTTTTTCTTGATGCGCTTCTCGCCACAGTCCCGTTCGAGGTTGGCGATGACTGGAATGAAGGTGCCGTGCCACTTATTACGAATCCCGATGAATTGTTGCGGTCATCTGCGGCGGTATCAGTGAATGTTGTTACGAAAGACAGGGAGGAGCTTGTGCAAGCCGCTCTGGAAGAGTTGAATTCGTTAACCGGGCTGACCACCATAAAAAGGGAAGTGAACGAAATGGTTCAACTGGTTCGGTTTTATCAGGAAACGGGTAAGGATGTGCTGAGCCGGTTTAGCCTGCACACTGTGTTCACCGGAAATCCCGGAACGGGTAAGACTACCGTTGCGCGAATTCTGTCGAGGATTTACAGGGGCTTGGGCATTCTGGAAAAGGGACATCTCGTGGAAGTCGATCGCGAAGGACTTGTGGCAGGATACGTCGGACAAACAGCGATCAAAACCGCGGAAAAAGTATCCGAAGCGATGGGAGGGATACTTTTCATTGACGAAGCCTATTCGCTGGCGAGTGCAAAAGGATCGCCCCATGATTTTGGTGCTGAAGCAATTCAGATTATACTGAAACGAATGGAAGATTTTCGCGGCAGGTTCGGTGTGATCGTGGCCGGATATACGGAGAACATGCAGGAGTTCATCAATTCAAATCCGGGGCTGCAGTCAAGGTTCGATAAGTATTTTGAATTCCCAGACTATGCACCCAATGAAATGTTTACAATAGCGGAAGGCATGTTTGCCAAAGAAGAAGTGAACTTGAATGATGCGGCGCGTTCTCATCTGTTCAACTACTTCACGTTTATCCACGCAAATCGCGATCAATATTTTGGAAATGCCCGGACAGTGCGCCAGGTCGTTAATGAAGTCATTAAAAACCAGCATCTGCGATTAGCGGCAATGAAGAAAGAAGAAAGGACATCCGAGGTCATGGGAGCGATTATCCTCGAAGATACGGCGGAATTTGAAATAAAAGACGGTACCCGGCAAAAGCCAAAGATCGGTTTCCAGACAGGAAAGGGCTGATCTCTCGGTAAAGCAAAGGTTTCCGTGGTCGACTGTTTATAGAATGGTTAGCCAGGGTTACCTTACACTACATTTAACAACTTATGTCATGATAGACCAACTAATGAAGCTCGTTCGCGACAACGCGGGCGATGAGATTATCAACAACCCTGCGATCCCCGATGAAAAGAACGATGAGGCGGTCCAGGAAGTAGGTCAGAACATTCTTGGGGGGTTGAAAGATCAGCTCAGCGGGGGCAATATCCAGGAGATGATGGCGATGTTCAACGGTGGCGCCACATCCGGCAGTAACCCTGTCGTATCTCAACTTATCAGCAAAGTAGCTGGTGGCCTGGCATCGAAGTTAGGAGTTTCCCCACAAGTCGCAACGTCGATCGCAGCAGGAATTCTGCCGAAGGTGTTGGGCCAGTTTGTTAACAAGACCAAAGATCCCAACGATAACGACTTTGATTTGCAGGATGTAATGAGCAAGCTCGGAGGTGATGGGAACACCAACATTGGCGATCTTATCAGCGGCATGACCGGTTCATCCGGCAAGGGTGGAATAGGAGGAGCATTAGGTAAGATGTTTGGCGGATAAGAAACAACTTCTAAAAAACGAATAAAGTGCCTTGCGGATAGCGAGGCATTTTTTTTGGATGGACTCACCCCATCATGTGATACCGGCGTGAACGACTTTTTATGAAATTTCGATCAAATCAATCTGTTCAAACCTGCTGAATACTGGGATGCAGGAAAGCGACGGCGCATGGATTTTAACATCTTTAAAACTTTCGTATATGAAGTCTTTCGTCAAATTGTTAGCTATTACATTTTTATGTTTTTCCTGCGGAGGTGGAAACGAAGAAGAGGATGCAGTCCCCACCAATTGTACGGAAGCGTATTGTCCGTTTGTGGGTGTGTGGATTCTTAACCAATTATCCGCCGATGGCAGTCCCGTGAACGAAAACTTGTCATCGTACCGGCTCGACTTGAAAAAGCCAGGTTCGGATTCACAAGCCGGGAACTACCAGCGCACTTTTGCCAACGGGGAAAATGAAACCGGCACGTGGAGCGTTGGCAACAACGGAAGTGTCATCCTGCTTAACGCCCCCGACGGCACAGAAACGTATATCGTGGAATCGGTCGCAGCTTCGTCCTTGGTGCTCGTCTTTGAGCGCGAAAGTGCAAAGCCCGGACCTGAGTTGTTTCGGTTTGCTTTTAAGAAATAGCTATTCGCTCCGTAGTGAATCAATGGGATTCGCCCGCGCTGCGCGCACGGTGTGAAACCCTACCGTGAGCAATGCGAGGGATAAGAGCATCACCGCTGGCAAAACAAAGGTCCACCACGACAACTCGGTACGGAACGCGTAAGTATTCAGCCACATTTTTATCACCTGATGGCTTGCGATTGCTGAAAAAATGACCGCGACTGCTATGAGCTTAAGAAAGTCAAATGAAAGCACAATCACCAGGTTGGAGACGCTTGCGCCCAGCGTTTTCCGAATGCCGATTTCCTTCGTTCGCGTTACGACAGAGTAGGCGGACAAGCCCAGGAGACCAAGGCAGGCAATGAAAACCGCCAGAAAGGAAAAGCTCGAAAAGAGGTATGAAAACTGTTTGTCGGCCTCATATTGGTCGTTGAACCGTTCATCCAAAAAGAAATATTCAAAGGGACTTTCTCCAAAGGATTCAATCCAAATAGTTTGAATATCGTCAAGTGATTTCGTGAAATCTGCCATTGCGTCAAGTCTCACTGTGTAATAACTTCCTCTTGTGTCTTCATAAAAGAAGATGATCGGAATATGATGACTATCAAGCGAAAGGTGATGATAGTTTTTGATAACGCCGATTATTTGCGGTCGGTAAGAGCCCCAGTATAGTTTTTCGTCGATAGCCTGTTGAGCGGAATCAAATCCCAGAAGACGTAATGCTTCTTCGTTGATGATAATTCGGTCGCGGTTGAGTTCAGCGGTTGTCTGGAAATTCTTACCTGCGAGCATTTCAATTTGCAAGGTTTCAAAAAATGTTTCGTTCACGCGAAAGTTATAATACACCGGGGCATTTCGTTTATCGGGGTCAAACCGGTTTATGTTTCCGGAATTCGAGTTCAGATCTGAAGTTCCCAAGCCCGGCAGTGTCTCGGAAACGCCCATCTGTACAACCTGCGGCAATGCGACAACTTTAGCCCGGAATGTTTGAAGTCGTTCACGCGCCAAAGAATCCGGGATATTCCCCGGAGCGGGAATAGCTACGACCCGGTCAATGTTCATTCCCATATCTCTTTCCTGCATGTAACGTAACTGAAGGTGGATTGCCAGTGTGCCACATATCAGCATGAACGAAGCAACAAACTGCGTTACCACCAGCCCTTTTCGGAGCCAGAGGCCTTTCGCGGATGTCTGATAATTCCCCTTCAGGATAATTGCGGGCCTATACTTCGAGATCACCCACGCGGGATAAAAACCACTAAGGAGTGTTCCGGAAAGGAAGATCAATATTCCGGTGATCAGGAACACGCGCTCAAAACTCCATGACAATTCCGAAGTACCCAAAAATTGAAGCACAATGGGAGACATTACATCAATCAGCAGGACCGCCAGGAGAATCGCTGCAGAATTAATAATCAACGATTCGAGCATGAATTGTTTGATGATATCAATCTTTTGAGATCCCAACGTTTTTCGTATACCTACTTCTCTGGCCCGCTCCATTGATCGGGAGGTAGTCAGGTTGATGTAGTTTATCCAGGCGATGACCAGAATCAGGACCCCCGTCAAAAACAGCAGTTTTATAGCGTCACCGTTTCTATTTGGCGAAATCTCAAATGTTTTTCGTGAGTATAAATGGATATCACGAACCGGTTGGATAACTAATTGCTCTTCGCGGTTCGTTAAATATCGCTTGCTAAATCCAACAAGTTTTTCCTGAAGAACACTTGCCGCGGCGCCATCCTTCAACAGGACATAAGTATATCCGTTGTTGCCATTCCAGTTTGGTTCCCAGTTTGAACCGGGATAAATCGCGCGGCCCGTGTTGTATGAAAGCAAACAATTGAAACGAAGGTGCGTATTCGCCGGCGGATCCTGAATTACACCGGTAACCGTTGCGGTATGTTTTCCATTAAGGATTAGCGTTTGTCCAAGTGCCTGGCCAGCGTTGCCGGAAAAAATTTTGTTTGCCAATGATTCCGTCAGGACTATCGAATACGGATGAGCCAACGCATCGGCTGACTTGCCGTGGATTAACTGGAAGTTGAAGTACTTGAGGAATTCAGATTCAGCATACAAGACCCGATCCTCTTTGAAATGCTGGTCTTCACGGCTGAGCGAGAACGTATATAATCCCCGGATGTTCACGAAGTTTTCTATCTCTTCAAATTCGTCTTTCATGGTTTGCCCCGCAAGGTTGTAACACTCCGCGTCAGAAACTTCAAACGTGCCATCCTTGTAGACATCCAGCGATACGCGATATAGCCGGTGTGCATCTTTGTGAAAGCTGTCGAAGCTGTATTCCCAATTTACATAAGCCAGAATAATCAGAAAGGCCGCGATTCCAATTGCGAGTCCGGTCAGGTTGATAAAGAAAAACGCCTTATTTCTCCAAATATTCCGGGTGGCACTTAAGAGGTAGCTGTTTAACATGTATCTGTCGTTGAGTTTCTATGGAGTTTATTCAGATTTCAGGCATTTCGCCGGATTAATTCGGGCCGAACGGAGTGCATGAGAACTGATCGTTGCCCATGCGATGGCTAAAGCGATTATTCCTGCACCAAAGAAGTAAAACCAGCTCAATTCTATCTTATATGTGAAGTTATTGAGCCATGTCGTTGCAGCGTAATAGCCGAAAGGGACGGCGAGCAGAACGGCGATCAACACAAGTCTTGTAAAGTCGCCGGAGATAAGCATTACAATGTTTATTTCACTTGCACCGAGTGCCTTGCGGATACCGATTTCCTTCTGGCGCCGTTCCGCGGTGAACGCGGCCAGACCGAATAGACCCAGACATGAAATAAGGATAGCAATTCCGGCGAAGTACCTGGATAGCGTCGCGACGCGCGTCTCGGAGCGATATTGATTTTCATAATCCTGGTCCATGAAACGGTAGCTGAAAATAAATCCCGGATTGAAACTGCTATACAATTTCTCGATCATGTCAATCGTACCAACAGGATTGTCAGGATGGATGCGTACGACGATTTTGCTGGTGTGCTGAGGCGCGAGCATGAAGAACATCGGTCCCACCCCCGAATGCAACGACTCGAAATTGAAGTCTTCAACTACGCCGATTATGCGTGAATCGAATGGTCCAAGACTGATTGTTTTTTCAACGGGATCTTCAATTCCCATAATTTCGATAGCCGCTTTATTCAGTATAACGCCAAGACTATCGGCATGTTTTTCGGAAAAGGAACGCCCTTCGATAAAACTTAGGCCAAGCATATCTACGGCACCATAATCAACGGGGCGAATGGCGAATGATATGATGGTGTTAGGGTCTTTGCCCTCCCACTCGATGCTTGTGGTATTTCCTCCGCCAACCATGCTTTGCGCCATAGCAGAAGCCTGTTCAACGCCGGGGATCTTGCGTAATTCAATAAGGAAGGTTTCGCGCCGTTTCATCAGTTCGCCTTCCATTTCAAAGTACAGGAGATTATCCTTTTCGTAGCCGAGATTCTTGTTGATAACAAACTGAATCTGGTTTTGTATAACGAGGACGACACCAATAAGAATTATCGATAACGTGAATTGGAATACCACGAGACCTCTTCTGATCCACAGCTCCCCTGTGGTGTTTACCAGCATGCCTTTAAGTATTGCCGCGGGTTTGAAACGCGAGAGGTATAACGCCGGATAACTCCCCGCAAGCAGACCTGTAATTGCCAGAAGACTGGTAGCGGATACGATGGAGCTGCGGTTGAATTCAAGGGTCAGATTCTTACCCGTGATGGTATTGAATGTAGGCAGCATCAGATCAACCAGCAGGATTGCCAACAGGAGCGAAAGACTCGTGATAGCCATCGATTCGGTAAGGAATTGAATAACAAGATTGCCGCGCCCTGCCCCGACGGTCTTCTTGATACCGACTTCTTTTACTCTGCGGCTTGCCCGGGCCGTTGACAGGTTCATGAAATTGATGCACGCGATCAGCAGAATGAAAGCTGCGATAGAGGAGAAGAGGATCACATACTCGATTCTACCCCCGGCCTGGACACCGTTTTCAAAACGGCCGTTCAGGTAAAGATCCGAATATCGCGTGGCAAATAATTCACGATGCGTGATGTCGCTTTTGGTTGCAATGAGGTTTTTTATTTTAGCGTTGAAGGCATCCAGATCTGTTCCGTTTTTGAGAACTACGTACGTCGACGGTCCTGCGTTCTTCCATTCCGTAACCTGGGGATGTTCCTCAATAAGGATCTTATATGAAAGCACAAAATCAAACTGATTGGATGACTCAGGCACATTTCGAAATACACCCGAAACGGTAAATTCTTTATTATGCTGAAAACTGATTGTTTTGCCCATAGGATCGACGCCGGTTCCGAAGAGGTTGGTGGCCACTTCGTCTGAAATAACGATCGAAACATTGTTTTGAAGAACCTGATGTGGCTGACCTGCCACGAGCGGATATGAAAACATCTCAAAGAAATCACCACCGACATAACGGCCCCGTGCTTTGATATTTTTGTCGTTGGCAGTAAGCGTGAACGGTTCGAACCATTCGGACAGCGATTCCGTAACAGCAAACTCAACCTCTGGCATCTCCGCTTTCAGAGTCTCCGCCAACAACCATGGCGTTGAATTTGTAGCGTTACGCGAGTTTTGGTAGTTCTGAATTTCGAATACCTGATAAAGTTGTTCATCTTTTTTATGAAACCGGTCTTTATTTAATTCGTCGGCCACCCAAAGAAATATTAGCAACACACCGGTGATCGCCGTCGAAAGGCCGATCATATTGATCAGGAATGTTGCCTTGAACCTGGCAATATTTCGGTAAAGAAGAATCAAATGATGGCGGAACATGGCTTCACGGATTATGTTGAAAGTTTAGTGAATGTAAATGGTGTGGGTCATTGTGGTTTGGAAGTGTCATACGCCGTGCCACCTTCTAAATGGCTTATTCAGAGCAAAAAATGAGTTTCGTCTTTCGTTTCGTAATTAACGGTGCCCATCTATAGAAATTTTACTGTCCATTAGTGGGCACTCGTTGCTGAAATTGAAGTTACTCTTTTTAGATTTGAAATTACTCCATGAGGCAGATGACCAAGGCACCATCTAATATCCTGATTGTTGACGACGACGATCTCGTATCGCTGTCAATCAAGCTCCTCCTTGAACCTCATTTTCAGAAAGTGGTCACATCCGGCACCCCGGAAAGAATACCGGCGATGCTTCGAAGCGAGTCGGTGGACGTCTTGTTGCTTGATATGAATTTTCGTCCCGGAGAAACGTCAGGTGCCGAAGGACTCTTCTGGCTTAGGAAAGTATTGCATGATGCCCCTGACGTCCAGGTTGTATTGATGACTGCGTACGCTGACATTCAGGTAGCCATCGATGCATTGAAGGAGGGCGCCCTCGATTTCATAGTGAAACCGTGGCAGAATGAAAAGCTTCTTACCACGGTGAGAACCGCTGCCGTGGTAAATCAGGAGAAACGTAAGGTCCGCCAACTGAGGTCGCAACGCAAAGGAATTCTCGCGGCGTTTGATAAACAATATGAACCGCTTCGGGGCAACGCGGAATCGATCCGGGAAATCCGGAAAACTATTTCGAAGGTTGCACCAACGGATGCCGCCATATTGATCCTGGGCGAAAATGGTACCGGCAAAGAAGTCATCGCACGGGAGATTCACCGACAGTCCAACAGGTTCGACGAAGTATTTATGTCTGTCGACCTGGGTTCACTGAGCGACTCATTATTTGAAAGTGAATTATTCGGCCATCGTAAGGGTGCATTTACCGACGCGCGGGAAGATCGGATCGGTAGATTCGAGGCTGCTGCCGGGGGCACGTTGCTTCTTGACGAAATAGGTAACGTTCCTCTGCATCTGCAAGCGAAACTACTTACTGTGCTCCAACAAAAAAGCATTGTAAGGCTCGGGACCAATGAGCCGATCCCGGTCGACGTGCGAATCATTTGTGCGACCAATACCGACGTCCGCAAGATGGTTGCCGAAGGTACTTTTCGCGAAGACTTGCTTTACCGAATAAATACAGTGGAGATAAGAGTTCCGCCGCTGCAGGAACGACTCGATGATGTTCCCGAACTCGCTAATTATTTCCTGGAGAAGTTCAACACCAAATATCACAAACGCCACACGTTCGATGCAGATGTCTATGCTGAGTTGCAGAAATATCGTTGGCCGGGGAACATTCGTGAACTCCAGCATGCCGTGGAGCGTGCCGTGATAATGTCTGACAAGGATGTTTTGGATGTAAGTGATTTTACGGATCTTAGGAAATCGGATGAAACCGGATTTGTATTTGATCATCTGAATCTCGAAAAAATAGAAGCGTGGGCGGTTAAGAAGGCGATAGCCAAGCACCACGGTAACATCAGCCATGCCGCGGATGAACTCGGAATATCACGTGGAGCTATCTACCGGAGGATCGAGAAATATGGTATTTAGGAACTTCAGATTTCAGGTCGTCGCGCGCGTGCTGGTGCTTGCCCTTGCATTGGCCGTATTGATATGGTGTCTTTTTGAAGGTTATTATCTGCGAAGCGCCTATGTTGGATTTGCTGTTGTTATTCTGATCATCGAGTTCATCCGTTATGTGGACAGGATCAACCATGAAGTAAAAACGTTTCTGCTTTCACTTAGTCAACACGATTTTACGGCCGTGTTTCCTGATAAAGGAAAGGGCCACAGCTTCAATGAAGTTCATCAGGCGCTCAATCACATAACCAGATTGTTTCACGACATCAGTTCGCAGAAGGAAATTCAGCATCGCTACCTGGAGATGCTTGTAGAGCATGTCCGAGTAGGGATTTTGAGTTTTACGAACGACGAGAACGTTCACCTTGCAAATAGCGCCGCCAAACAAATGTTGGGTCGAAAGGTATTGGGAAACCTCAAAGCGATCGAGTCTATTGACTCGCGTTTACTATCTATGCTTCGCGAGATTCGAAGTGGTGAAACGCGACTCTTGAATGTGACGGTAGAACGCGAAACCCTGAACCTTTCAATTCATGCGTCGGAGTTTCGATTGGATACCACATACTACAAGCTGATCTCACTTCAGGATATCCGTAGCGAACTCGACGCACGCGAAGTAGAATCATGGCAGAAGCTGATTCGGGTACTCACACATGAAATTATGAATTCCATTGCACCGATAAGTTCTCTTAGCTCTACCCTTCATAAACTTGTGTTGCAAGATCACGGGGGCATGAACGAGGGTTTATACCGCCCCCTGGAACAAGGACTACATGCCATCAAAATCCGAAGTGAAGGCCTGTATGGTTTTACGGAGACGTATCGTAAGCTTACACGGCCGCCGCAGCCAAACTTTCAAAAAGTCATTTTTCTTGAGGTTGTGAACAGAGTGGCTGCGCTGATAAAGCCTGACCTTGAGAACCGTGGGATTAGGCTTTTGATAACAGGCGAGTCCATTGCCGTAAATATAGACCCCGAGTTGATGGAACACGTTCTGATAAATCTTGCAAAGAACGCGATCGATGCATTGCATGAACGCATCGATCCGCGGATATCGATCACCGTTCACAGACAAAAAGAAAGTGTGTTCCTCGAGATCGCCGACAACGGTGCGGGTATACCTATGGACATTGTCGACAAGATCTTTATTCCGTTCTTTACCACCAAAACGAGGGGGTCGGGTATCGGGCTTGCTCTTTCGAAGCAGATTGTTCAATCACATGGGGGGTATCTGCGCGTGTCAAGTACACATGGTTCCGGTACTGTCTTCACAATTTCGCTTCCCGGTAACTGACTGTTGTCAGCGACGATGGCAAACATACCCTTGGGAAGGGACAACCTCACACCGTATATCTATGGTCTACCCCATTTCTTGTACTTTGTTTTTTTAGCCTGATCTTCTATTCGCGGGAAAAAGTTTCTATAATTACTGAACAACAAATCAATTTAATGGCAGACTTTCTTTATCAATATGACCTTGTTAAATCATCGCGCCTGGTCTTATTAGACTTTTGCCGAACACTGTCTGCTGATCACTTTGTCCAGGAGCATGCTCACTTTGGGCGGGGCAGTATTCGTAATCTGCTGGTCCATGTCGCCAATGTATACGAGTTTTGGATTGGAAGCAAGGCGTTAAAACTGAATCAGGAGTATACACCATTAGATGCTGTGACCGATATGGATCAAATGGTTTTGTTATATGACAAGATTGATCGGCTGATCGGGGCTTTTGCATCATCGTTCGGCGACTCGCCGATGAAACCAATATCATTCGAAAGAGACGGATTGGCGACCAGTGAAACACCATTCAAGCTTTTCACACACGTAATAACCCACGAGTATCATCATAAGGGTCAGGTCCTTTCCATGAGCCGGCATCTGGGATACGTTCCTGTTGATACCGACGTCATTCGATGAATCGGGTTGTAGATGTATTTTTATTTTTTGATATTCAAGATATTTTTCAAGAACGGCAGAAGCATAAAAAGTGAGAATACTTGCTGCACGCCGTGCAAAGATCGTGGCGAAGGGTTACTAAAGAAAAGGCAGACGCTGTAAACGTCTGCCATTGATGACAATTTCGACCATACGTCTACAGACCATATACAGACCTTATAGAGACCATATACAGACATTATACAGACCTTATAGAGACCTTCCTTTTACGTACCGTCGGGTTCCCTCCTAGATTCCTTCATGGATACCGTAAGTGCGATTTGATTCAGGCCCAGTAATGTCCATGGTGCCTTTGCATTCCTAGTATCCGTCCTCATAGCGCAAGGCGGAGAATTCTCCATCTGTGATTGTAACAGTTTCCGTACTCAGTATGTCGCCAACTTTAAAAGTACCCGAAAACGTACCCTCTACGGCACCACCAACTTCGTCGTATTTCGTTATCGTAACACTGATTTGCGTTTCGTAGATCTGACCGCCGATATAGACCTTGGATCCTGAAGGAACTTCGCGTTCTATAATTGCGAATGTGTTCGCAGGAGCCGGTACGCCCGTTGCCTGTCCTGGAAATGTAAGGTTGAGATACATATTTGGAGACAAGCTGTAGATGCTTATATGTGTCAGGCCCTGGCTGGGATAATACTTGGCTGAATTGAACCCCTGTTCATTTTGATTTGAGACGAACTGGAAAAGTGAATCCGTCAATCCATCACCATTTACAATAAAACTGGTTTCTCCTACGGCAGCGTGGTCACATATTTCTATTGTTCCCACCTGGTGCACCTCACCAGGGTTCTGCGGGGTGGTAAACGCCCGTTCCCATGTGCCACCGGGAGTGACCGATCTAACGGTAACCGGAATTCCATTCGGAGCATTAATCACAAATGTTCCGTCGTCCGAAGGCATTGTATAGTTGGAGGAAGTTCCACTTTCGGTTTCCCAATGGATACTGACCTGACCCTGGGTTTCCGGGATCCCGTGACAAAGCGTTTGTCCGTGAATGACAGCTTCCGATTCAACGAAATTTCTCGTTGCATCAATTATTCCAAGATCCATTTCACCACCTTCGCCAACGGTAGTTATCGTCTTTTCAACATACACGCCCTGAAATGTCATGATACCTAACTTGATCACTGCACCCGGTGGCAGAGTGGCCCTGAGATTTGGGCCAGGCTTGTGTTGTACGCGGCTGCCAATTTGTGTGGAATATTCAATGCTATAAACCTGGTCTCCCGAATTTGTCTGGATTGTGCCGGTAACGTCGACCGGGCAGGGGAAAACTTTGATGTCACCGACATCATATACCTGCTCCGGCGCCAAAGGCGGGACGATGATAATTATTTTTCCTCTTCCATCTTTTGTGAGCGGGGTTATCATAAGCGGATCAGTAAGAACAACGGTGGTCTGAATGCCTGCGGGTACGCGCTGCCGGAACCGGCCATCGTATTCGCCTGTTTCGCTTGTAACTTGTGGATCGGAAGTGATTTGTCCGAACTCGACGGTGCCCCACGCCGGGTTTCCGTTACAATCCACGAGCCTGCCGATCACAGTCGCGCTTTCTTCCGGCGTGTCGCAATTCCAATCTGTGAAATGTCCAACGGTACCCGTATATACATTTCCGCTTCGCGTGGCGAAACCTTCTTCCTGCCAGAAGCCTTCCTCTTCATCAAAATACCACAACGGGATAGTCGCAGGCGCGCTGTGACGTTGTTCCTCAGGAATATTCATCGTCAGTGTGGCCAGTTTGCCCGGTATCACCTGAAGTTCTTCTCCTGAGTCGGTCCACATTTCCACACGCAGAATGCCATAGCTGTACAGGATGCTGGAACTTTGATCTTCTCGGCGCGCGATCATATCCCCGCCGGGAACAAGATACCCGAAATTCCCTGCGGTCGGATCGAGGTATCGGGCCGAAAGGTTAACGTTTCCGTTATACGCCGCACCCGAGGCCAACATAAGCGAAGCAGGCTGGATCTTAACGGCTGACCCGTCCGGAAGTGTGGCATCGATACCACTGGCAGCCGAAAAATTATGAGTGAGTTCCTTTTCCATGAGAACAATCCGGGTGTCAGTTTTTGCATCCCTATTAGGTACGAGTCCACGTATGCCTGCGAAATAGCCATCCTTATTCGCCGAAACAACGCACCGGTTACCGGGAACGTCAATCTCATCGAAAATGAAGGTCCCGTCAAATCCGGTGACCTGAACTGATCCTTGTACTTCGACCCGGGCGCCCTCAACGGGCTGGCCGCTTTCGTTAATAACGATACCGGAAATAGTGGTAGTCACCGCTGGCAAGGGCGCAAGCAGATCGGTGGATTTTTGGCGCTTGCCCATATCATCATCCCGGTTACATCCGGGAACGATGACCAGTAGCGAGAACACCAGAAAAGCGAGATATCGTCCTGAATTTTTAGTAATAGACATGCTCATTATTATTTTCAGTTACAGCTTTACACTAACCCCAAGCGTTCCGTAGCCAAACGCCCCGCGACCGCCTTCAAAATAAACCCCGAACGCGGGTGAGAAGTAGTATTTGATCCCGAGCACCGGACCGAAAATCACACGCGAGCCACTCGAATAATAGCCGTCAGCGATGTGGTCTGCATATTTCCATGTGTACCGCTCGAAGCCAAGGAGAACTGTTCCATACAGGTCGAGTTTCTCGGCATTGATATTCATTCCAGCCTTGTCATTCAAAAATTCGCTGGCGTGGAATGTACCCCGCGCGCCGAAAGACATGGCCGTGAAACGGAAATCCCCACCGCCGTAAGAACGTGTATAGATTCCGAGATAGGGGCCAAATGCCAGCATATTATTGGTGCTGTATTCCACATTTACACTCAACGGAGGCATGCCTCTGCCATCGCTGTAGTATCCATACCCGTACCCGATCAGCCCAAACGAAATACCCGCATTTACGGCAAGGTCCCCTTTCTCATACTGCGCATATGAAGCGTTAACTACCATCGTCAGCGCAAAAGCAATCAGTAAATTCCTGGTTTTCATAGACATGTTATTTTTTGAGTAAAGCTACGGGAGGGGAATCCGGGGTTCATGCGCAGAAATACCGGACTTTATTTTTAGGTATTTCTACCTAGTTTGATCCCCAAAAAAGACCCTGTTCGTTTGTATCCGGCTCCTGGTTGCGGTATATTGTTTATCAAACTTTACCTGAACTGATGCCCTGTTTCCTGTTAAAAAACCTGCTCATCAGGCCACCAATGGCATGTGTAATTATTCTTCTAGCCTTGCTGATACCGACTCCGTCAGTTGCTCAGACATCTCAGGACACGGCCAGAGTGGCGGAGCTCCTTATCTTGTCCGACGTTCATTACCATAACGGGCATCTTGATTCGGCTGCGTACTATTGCCTCAAGGCGGGCAATCTGGCCAGAAAGGCGAATTACGATCTGGGATTCACTGACTTTGTCAGCCACTACATTCACATACTTAACCGTCAGGGTAAATATGCGGACGCACTTGAGCTTACATTGGAAGCAATAGAAGTCTGCAAACGGATGGACGATTCCTCCAGGTTGGCGGCAGCCTATAACAATGCCGGGAACGAGTACCAGTACATGGGTCAATTGAAACCGGCCGCAACGCACTATCTGAATGCCATAATTTTTTCTGAACGCGATAATACATTTATTAAACAGCGGTATACCAACAACCTTGCATCGGTTTTTCTGCAGCTTGAGGACAAAGAAAAGGCATACTATTACGCTGATAAGAGTCTCAAACTGGCGCGCCAGAACGGCGACTCAGTCGGGATCGCAAGCAGCCTTGTCAACTTTGCGCTGAGCGAGATAATGAATAAAAAGTTCGACGACGCAGAAGCCCATTTGCGGGAGGTCATGGAATTTGGAAAGGGATTGAACGACGATAGCTATGTGCTTGATGCCTACATCAATCTCGGCGACCTTGAAAATCAAAAAAAGAACTACTCAAAGGCATTGACGCACTACAATACAGCGGCAGAAGTTCTCCGAAGTTATCCTTCCGAAGACTATGAATTATATGTGCAATGGGGCCTCGCCAGTAATAGCTTTCAACTGGCGCGTTTTGATAAGGCAAAAACCTATCTTGAAAAAAGTATTGAACTGGCCAAACTTTTAAGTGGGCTTCAGGAATTGCGTAAACTTTATCTTCTCGGTTCGGAAATTGATGAAAAGACCGGCGACTATACTTCGGCTCTTCAATATCGTAAGCTGTATGAAGCGCTCAATGATTCGCTTATCAATGCGGAAACCCGGCAGACGATCCATACGCTTGAAATCCAGCACCAGACTTCCCTTAAGGAAAAGCAGATCGCAGAACAAAAGCTTGCTCTTGCCGAAAGCAATCTTCGTATCGAGTCGAAGGATAAATGGCTTTTCTTATCAACGTCAATTGGAATTGCTTTGCTTTCAGCTACGCTGTTGGGTGTGATTTACTTCAGGAATCGTCAGCGAAAGCTTGCGGAAGAAATGAAGTTGATGGAAAAGCAGCATCATATTCAGGAACTCACCGCCCGCATGGAAGGTGAGGAAAAGGAACGCACCCGATTGGCTCGCGAGTTGCACGATGGCGTAGGCGGACTTTTATCGGCAACGCGTATGCATGCCAGTTCATTTAATGTGACAAGAGAAACTGAAGAGCAATCCGAGACTGAGCGGGAAAGAGTTTTGTCCATGCTGGATCAGGCGTCGCGCGAAATCCGAAATATTGCCCACAACCTGTCCCCCGATATTGTTGTTTCGCAAGGGCTGGACTTGGCGATCCGGCAATTCTGCGACCGCCTGAGCAATAGCAATCTTCAGATCGAATGCTTCGTTCTTGGTAATCCGGCAATTCTTGATGCGCGTCTAACACTCACTGTTTATCGAATGGTCCAGGAGCTCGTGAACAATGTTGTGAAACACGCCCGGGCGAATCATGCATTGGTACAGGTCAGCGTTCACGACGAACTGGTTTTGGTCTCTGTTGAAGATAACGGTGTAGGCTATGATGCCAGCCGCGACGCGGGTATAGGGATACTAAACCTTAGATCGCGGATTAATGAATTGGATGGAACGCTAACCATCGATTCTTCACCGGGTAAGGGCACCGTTGTTAATATCGAACTTAAAGTCGCGGAATACCAGTCTGAAGAAGTTAATGAGTAACCACCCAACTAAGGTCGCTATCGTCGACGATCACCTGCTCGTGGTGAATGGATTGGACACCATGCTTCGCGTATTTCCGAAGCTCACATTGATTTTCAAAGCGACCTCGACTGCGGAATTATTTCAGCATCTTACTGCATCCATTCCGGACGTGCTGCTGTTGGATATACAAATGCCTGATGGAAATGGGCTCGATCTGTGCGCACGAATACAAAAGGAATTTCCGGACATAAAAATCATTGCGCTTACCAATTTCGATGAAGTGCACTATGTGAAGAACATGATGCGAAGGGGCGCATCAGGTTACCTGTTGAAGAATGTGGATCCGTTAACTCTTAACGAAGCCATCGAAGCCGTAATGCGGGGCGAAACGTTTATCCAGCCCGACATGAAAGACAAGCTCATCAGTGAAACCATCAGCGGACAGAAAAAATCGTCGGCGGGCGTAACCCTTACGAAACGTGAATTGGAAATACTAGGTCTCGTTGCGCAAGAGTACACGAATCAGGAAATAGCCGACAAGCTTTTTATCAGTCTGAGAACGGTTCATTCACATCGCATAAACCTCAACCAGAAGCTCGGTGTTCGCAACACGGCCGGGCTGGTGAACGAGGCATATAAGCGCGGACTTATTCCTTAATTCCTACTGCGCCTCCGGCGAGACAAAGAGAAAAACAGCGAATGCGCCATACGCGATACCCGCAAGCCACATCGCTACGGTAAAGAAGGCTCCCGGTCGGACTCTTTCCGGAAGACGTGTTCTGTTGAGATGCAATGTCAGATACACGACTACCGGCGTGTGAACAGCAGCAATGGTGCCCGCCACCGATAGAATATCTACCGGATTCTTAACGATGAAGAATACAATCAGCGGGCAAACAGCTCCCAATAACACCGCATATATTTTTCGGAGCAAAGGCTGGTTTAATATGAACTTGATTACCTTCCGCTTCCGATCACTGACCTTGGCATCGGCAATGCTAACCTTCTGCGGATCATCCGGCGAGTCGCCATCAATCCACTTCTTCTTTCTGAAAAAAGGTATCGCCAGAATTTCTGTTCCGTCTGCGAACATGCGCCCATAACCATCCTGGTTGGAAAGAATTGTTCCCAGTAGTGCGATACACATTCCGGTGATTAGCATCCATTTGCCAGCTTCGCCCCAAACGTCGGAAAGTAGTTTCGTAAGATCTTTGGCAACGTCAATGCCTTCAGGCATTATTCCCTGGGGTTTTAACAACTCCGTCCCCAGAACCAGAAATCCAAGTAAAACAAGTCCGCCCCCTACAACTCCTATGGCTGCAGCACCCGACATGGTTTTTATCCATTTGTCAATTCTATTATAGGCTTTTTCATTCTGATCCGGTTCAGCCTTCTTGTCGTCCTGACTGATTACTTTCATCTCATCGGTTGAGGTCAGCTTACCGCCGTATTCGCGCGCGGACACCCAATACGAGAACCACATAATACCGGAGGCTCCGGCCAGAATAAAACCTACCCATGGAAGTACGAAATTGAAGTCGGTATCGGCGGGAATACCTGGCACAAGCCCTTCCACAAAGTCTTGCGGCGATTCAAAAACTTTGATTGACGCAATGATAATTATCGTCACGAGTACACCGGCAAGGGCTGAAAGAATCCGTTCGAATATCTGGTAACGCCCGGTGATTACGAGAATAAGAGAGCCAACCACGAGAACGACGGCGTAACCTTCATAGACCCACGGGTAAGCAATCATCAACGCACTCGATGTGAGGGCAGCAATTCCACCGATGGTAACCACTGCTGCCACCATAGCGGGAATCAGAATAAAGTAAAGCGCCCAGTTGGACTTTCCCGAGATGTCGCTGTAGCCTTCAAAGATAGTTTTGCCAGTCACGACAGTATATCGACCCACTTCGCGAATCATCACGAACATGAGGAAGAAAAAGATCATGGCCATCCAAACGAATTCATAGCCATATTTTGCGCCGATACGCGGTGTAAATAGAACTGAGCCAGACCCAACAGCGGATACCATCCACACGAGTCCGGGGCCATACCATTTCAATGTTTCCCAGCCAGATGGTGGATCCGGAACATGTTCTCTGCGCTCGACATTTGTTTTCGACATCAGTGTATTAAATTGGGTTCAAAACAGCGCGTTAAAAAACGGTTCCAAATAAGGTTCCGCGGGCGTCAGTGAAATCATTTGCTCATCTCCAAATAAGACGTCAATGAAACGACATACTGATGGTATTGGCATGCATACACCCCGGAACCGCGGTGCGTGGCGAATATGGCTTGAAAAACATCACGAGTCTGAGCGCTCCGTCTGGCTCGTGTATAAAAAAGGGCAGGGTGGAAAACGCAATATCACCTATGTTGAAGCAGTCGAGGAGGCCCTTTGCTTCGGATGGATTGACAGCAAGCCTGTCAAACTCGATGAGTCGACTACGCTTCAGTATTTTTCGCAACGACGTCCAAAGAGCGGGTGGAGTAGTTTGAATAAGAGCCGCGTTTCAAAACTGATGAAGCAGAAGATGATGCATCCAGCAGGAATTCACGTTGTTAAACTCGCCAGGCGCAACGGAACGTGGAAGGCGCTCGACAATGCTGAAAAGCTGATTGTCCCCGACGATCTGGCCGTGGCGTTGAAGGAATTACCCGAAGCGCACCGGAATTTTGAAGCCTTCCCGAAATCAGCGAAAAAGATAATTCTGGGATGGATATACAGTGCTAAAAAACCGGAGACCAGAGAGAAGCGGATTTTGGAAACTGTTCAGCAAGCTGCGAAGAATGTACGGGCCAATCAGTATGTCAAAAAAGATGGCGCGGTTTGACGAAGTTGAAAAAATGTACCGAAGCCCCGATTGGCGTATAAAATGCATCACGCGATCATTTAATATGAAGGGCTATTGTCGCCGGGCGGTCTGGCCTCAATTTTTTGCTTCCAAAATTCATGTCAGGGAAAGCTAAAAATGGTCCAATTATATTAGTGGAGGATGACCTGGATGATCAGGAACTCACAAATGAGGTAATTGCTTCGATTGGTCGAACCAATGAAGTGATCACGTTTAACTCATGTGAGGACGCCTTCGAGTACCTTATGGGGAATCTGCACGTGCAGCCGTTCATAATCCTGAGCGATATAAATCTACCGCATACAAGCGGCATAGAGTTCAAGCAACGGATTGATAACACGCCCGTTCTTCGTCAGAAAAGTATTCCTTTTGTATTTTATTCGACCTCCGCTGAAAAAGTGAGCGTCGACAAGGCATACCAGTATTCCGTACAAGGCTTCTTTGTCAAAGGCAATAGCATGAAAGAAATGGCCGCTATGCTTAAGCTGATTCTGGACTACTGGACGTATTGTAAACACCCGAATAGCTAGGGAAATTGAGAGAAAAGTCGTATCTTTAGACTTCGTTCAAGCGGTAATCTTAGTTTCATTACCCGTCCCCTTCCGACATCAAAAGGAATCGTATAACAAGATGCAGCACACAATACTTGCTGAGCATCTTGTCTTTTTACATTTGGGGATGTCTGAATAAAATTAATTGTACAACTATAAATTGAGAAATTATGGCAGAAAAAGTTTATGTCCCCGTTTGGCACAAGTATCGTCCTGCGATCCTTAAGTTGATGGTCGATGCTTTGGAAGAGCCGCAACAATATCAGTTATATCCTCACGAATTTCGTGCACTCAATGCGCGTCAAAAGGGTGGTTATAACTTTACGCTGCAGGTTGCGAATGGCAAACCGGTGAACAAGATCAAAGACTCTGTTAATGCAAAAGATCTTCTAACGGTTCTTCAGTCTTCACCCAAAGGATCTGAGTTGATTGAAAACGAATCTTATGAAATATCCATGGATAAGAAATTTGTTCTACATGTAAACAGGCTTGAGCATGATGCTGTAGTGCAATAGATGTACCGTGGTATGGATACATGAAGAGGGATCTGGTTTTGGTAATCAGATCCTTTTTTTTTAGCCCCGCGGCGACTCTGCGGTCTGTGGGCTGATAATTTCCCGGACCTGCTGTATGGAGTTGGCAGGAAATCCTCCCTTCTCCGCATGTTGTCTCAGTATTGACTCGTTTGGTAAAAGATAGACGCAATAGATTTTATTGTCCGTAACGTAACTCTCGATCCATTGGAGCTCTGCGTTAAGTTCCTTTATGACTTGACATGACTTCACTGCAATTGAATGAAGCTGTTCTGCGGTAAGTTCGCCCGCGCCAGGCAATTCGCCGTTGTCTCGTTGAAGCGGGAACACCTTTTATCGTCCTTTGTGTCCAGCGCCCGTTGACATTGTTAATGACTGCCTTTGTCTTTGTCGCAGGACTTCTCCTTTACCGGCTCCAGCGGTCACGGCTGAACAAGTCCGCACGTGATTTGGGTTAACACAGCCGCAATTCGTTTTGTCGACGGTGTTGAGCTTATGAATTAATCTCACTTCCGTTCAACCAAGTTTGTCCTCAATGGTAAAGCTTGGTTTACTTTCTTTCTGTTGAAATTCCTTTGGGGTGATTCCAAATTCTGATTTGAAGCACTTGATAAAGTACGACAGGTTGGAAAAGCCGACCTCGTACATGATTTCCGAAATATTTCCTTCCTTGTTTCGGAGCAACAACGACGCTTTTTTTATCCGGTAGCGCTTGATGATTTCGCTGGCGGAGATCCGGGTCAGCGACTTTAGCTTCCGGTACAAATGCGTCGAACTCATTCCAAGCTCATCACTTAACATCTCCACGCCAAAGTCCGGATTGGCAATATTGGCTTCAATCGTATTCATTACCTTTTTCAAAAAACGGTCATCTTCATTTTCCTTATGACTGGACACAAGGGGTTCGGTCATGAGTTCGTGTTTGAAATACTCTGCAAGTTCGCGCTGACGATCCAGCAGGTGATCTATATGGACTTCAAGCAGGGCGATGTCGAACGGCTTGGTCATGTATATATCAGCGCCGACCTTGATCCCCTCGATAACCTGTGAAGTGAGACTACGCGCCGTAAGCAGAATAATCGGGATGTGGCTCGTCTTGTTGTCTTGCTTGATATGCCGGCAAAAAGTTAATCCATCCATCTCGGGCATCATTATGTCGCTGATGATGAGGTCAGGCACCAGGGAGTGAGACTTGGCCAACGCTTCTTTTCCGTTTTCAGCGACAACGAATGTGAATTTACTTTGGAGGCTGACTTTAATGAACGTGACCATGTCACCGTTATCCTCAACAAGAAGGATCACTGGCCTGGTTGTTCGCAAATCGTATTTATAGTCTTTTTCCGGCGACTGGGTGGCAACGATATCGATTTCTTTTTCAGAGGCCACGTCTTTCACCGGGAAATGGGAATCGCCAAGCGGAAGAAGAATCGAGAATTGGGTACCATTGCCTTTTACACTTTCTACTTTGATGTCACCTTTGTGTAGCCGCGTGTATTCGGCTACTAGCGTAAGCCCTATGCCCGAGCCGTCTTCGAATCGTTTCGCTTCCCGGCTTTGATAGAACTGTTCGAATATTCTTGACTGTTCTTCCCGAGCAATACCGATACCTGTATCACATACCGAAATTTCGAACGCGCCTTGCGGGAAATTTGCGTGACTTACATTAGCAATAGACACACCGATGCGTCCGTTTTTTGGTGTAAACTTAAAGGCATTGGAAAGAAGGTTGAACAAAATGATCTCGATTTTTTCTTTATCGGCCCAGAGCATGGCCTGATCAATATCGGTATGAAAAGTGAACTGAATTTCCTTCCGTGCGGCCTTGTCGGCAAAAAGCGCATAGAGTTCGCGGGCAAAACCGACCAGGTCAAACAAGCTTATTGTCAGCGTCTTGTTTTCGTGTTCCAGTTTTCGAAAATCGAGGATCTGATTGATGAGCCGCAATAACCGCTGCGAGTTTTTTTCAGCGATCGAAATCAGACTGCGCGACTCTTCGTCGAGGTTGTCTTTTCTGGCAATCTGCTGGATAGGTGGAATGATCAGACTTAATGGTGTGCGGAGTTCATGCGAAATATTCGTAAAGAATTGCTGCTTCGTCTGGATGATCTCTTCAGCATGTTCCCGTTCCAGACGAACCAATTTTAATTGTGTGCGATACTTCAGCCGGATAACATAGATGCGGATCCCGAGAAATATCAACATCACTATCAAAGCTGCATATCCAACCAGGAACGGCGGGCTTAAAAACAACGGTGGCCTTACAACGATGACGAGTTGCGTTTCCTTTCCGGTCCAAACACCAAAATTATTTGAACCCTTAACCCGAAGGGTATACGAACCCGGCGCCAGATTACTGTATACGGCAAAGTTCTTCAGCCCCGATGCATAACTCCAGTCGGCATCGAAGCCATCCAGTTTGAAAGCATAAACATTGTTCTCCGGCTGCCAATAGTGCAGCGATGCGAACTCAAACGCGATAGATCGCTGCGCGTATGCCAGATCGATCCGCCGGGTAAATGAGATATCTCTTGCGAGAATGACTTCTTCACCAACTTGTTGAAACGGTAGCACCGGCTTGTTGTTTAAGGAAAGTGATGTAATAAAGACCTCGGGCCGGTAGAGATTGGGCCGTGCCGCCGGATCCACAGTAATGAAGCCATTATCTCCGCCAAAGATGATTCGCCCGGAGTCATCGAGTGTTACGCAATTGGATGAAAATGACTTGACAGGCAAGTCCCGATTAAGTGGAAAGATTTCAACCTGCCGGGTTGCTGAGTTAAATTTGATGATTCTGTTATTTGACGCAGACCAGATATTTCCATTCCGGTCGCCGATCAGATTATTAAATTCGAAATCATTTCCGGTGATGATCGCATGGAACACGGCTGAATCGCCCTGCACATTGTATTCGATAAGTCCGTTGGTTGTACCAGCCCAAATACTCTGGCCTGGCATGTAATATAGAGCATAGATGTCCCTTCCTTTCGCGGCCTGGGAAAACGATGGAGTATTTTTTGTGTTGTAAGTTTGAATGTCAATGCGGTGCAGTTCGTTATTGTGGACAGCCCATAATGCGTTGAGTGCGTAGGTGTGGAGTGGCGACGCGAAATCGCCGATAAATTCAAAATGCATTTGCTCCGGATTATCGAAACCTTTTACGACCTTGAACAGGCCACCCTCCCACGCGCTGACCCAATAGGACCCGTCCGCTGAGGTAGTAAATTTGGAAATGTAGTTTGAGGTCAGTCCGTTGCTTGCGTTCGCGGTAATGGCATGCATCTTTTGCGTCTCTGGTACCCAGAGATTTATTCCTCCTGCGGTACCAATCCATATCCTGCCCAACTCGTCTTCAAAAAGGACCGACACATTATTAAGCAACAAACGCTCATCCGGTGGTGAGTCGATGTCGAATACACGTTTCGCACCCGTACGTGGATCAAGTCTGATTACCCCGTGTAGCGTCGCCATCCAAAGCATTCCATCCGAGGAAGTGAGAACTGATTTGAGTTGATTGCCAATAGTCTGGCCGTGGATTTGATGAATGATCTCCTGATACTGATAATAGCTACGGTGCTTATTGATGCGGCTCAGTCCGTTGGATGTCGCAAACCAGATCACGCCGCCCCTGTCTTCAAAGATTTGCCATATCACATTGTTGGCCAGCGAATGTGCAATCTGCGGATTGTGGAAATGACTTTTAACCGTACCTGCGTTTACGTCCAGAATATTCAGCCCGAAGTCAGTCCCCAGCCACACGTTACCTTCAGGATCCGAATAAATATGTTTAATGACTTCATTACTTAACGCGGTGTTCTGATTATTGAAGTGTTCGTATCGGTGGGTGAAGATGTTCAATTTATATAAACCCGTTTCAGTCCCAACCCAGATCATCGAATCGACTCCGGCGACTGGTTTAATATCAACAATCAAGTTGTTTTCCAACGCCGGTTTGTAACGACCTTTGAGATCGACGACTTCTACTTCACTATTACCGGACCGAAGCTTGTTGAGTTTGTCGTATGTGCCTATCCAGAGATTTCCGGCTGCGTCATCATAAATGTATCGGATCATATTATGACTAAGACCGTTTTGCTCTTTATTATAAAGGACAAACGATTGGTCTTCATTCCGGTATCGGAATAGCCCGTTGGCTGTCCCAATCCAGATCATGCCCTGTTTGTCTTTGTGCAGCGCACGAATTGCGTTTTTCTCAACAAAGTTGATCCGTTCTATTTCAAAAGTCAGTGTATTAATCCGGCTTAGCCCGCGCCAGGTCCCTATCCAAAGAAAATCATCGTCTACCAGAAGGGCACTGATTTCGTTGTCGATAATGGTGTTCTCGCTTTCACCTCGTTTAAAAACCCGGAAATGGTAGCCATCGTAACGGCACAACCCGTTACTCGTCCCGATCCAGATAAAGTCCCGGCTGTCCTGCGCCACCGAACTGACCAGATTGGCGGGTAATCCGTCGCGCGTGGAAAGATTTGAAAAAAGAATATCGTTGGGTTGACCCACCACTCCGGTCCATACCCCCAAAAAGATCAACCAGGTCCCGATCAGATACCGCATAAATATTGAGTCGAGGAAGTTACAATTTTTTTCCTGAGGCGCCCTTCCCGGCGTTTCAGACCCATGAACTGTGCAAAGATTGGCGAAGAACAGCAAAACCTCGGTTTACTGAACGTACGGGGGCTTTTTGCGCTTACTCACGAATAATGAGATCATTAAAAGGGTGATTTTCATCGTTGTGTGGTAAGATAAGGAACACTTCCTGTACGATTTTTTACAGCCTTTGCAAACGTTTGATACGAATTTGCAAACGGTTGTAAACCCAAATCTATGAACCAAAAACTACTCTTATTAATCACGCTTTTGTTTGCGGCCCATTGGGCTTCAGGACAACAAACCCGGATATCAGGCCGGGTCACGGCTGCCGATGACGGCACCAATTTGCCAGGTGTTAGTATCCTGGAAAAAGGGACCACAAACGGGACCGTTACAAATGCGCAGGGCGAGTATTCGCTGAACGCTGCCACCGATGGAACGCTTGTCTTCTCGTTCGTAGGCTACGCCTCTCAGGAGGTCCCCATCGAGGGCAGGTCGTCAATTGATGTCGTTTTGCAGGTGGACGTCCGATCATTGGACGAGATCGTCGTGGTCGGCTACGGCCAGCAGGAACGAAAGGACATCACCGGATCGGTTGTGGCCATTTCTTCTGAAGATTTTAACAAGGGAGTCATTGGATCACCACAGGATCTCCTGCTCGGAAAACTTGCCGGTGTACAAATCACTTCCGGTGGCGGAGCACCCGGAAGTGGCTCGACAATTCGCATCAGGGGCGGCTCCTCGCTGAGTGCCAGCAACGATCCGCTAATTGTGATTGACGGATTTCCTGTTGACAACACGGAAATTGCCGGACTTGCTAACCCGCTTTCAACGCTGAATCCAAATGATATCGAAACATTTACCGTGTTGAAGGACGCTTCGGCAACCGCTATATATGGTGCACGGGCGTCCAACGGCGTTATCATAATCACGACCAAAAAAGGAAATGAAGGGCGCCCGCAGTTAAGCTATAATGGAAATGTTTCCGTGTCGTCGCCTATCAAGTACGTTGACGTACTATCCGGGGACGAATTCAGAACACTGGCACAGCAACTCCGTGAAAGCGGCTCCGTCGGATTGAATGATGCCGCGCTGCAACGACTAGGAACGGAAAACACCGATTGGCAAAAGGAGGTTTACCAGAATGCATTCTCTCATGATCATAATATCAGCATTGGCGGAACGGCAAAACAGATTCCTTACCGCGTATCTTATGGGTATACCGATCAGGAAGGTATTCTCAAGACTACGGATATGAAGCGGCACACAATCAACGTTACCCTCAATCCAAGTTTTTTTGATGACCACCTGCGGATTAACGCCAGCGCCAAGTCGATGCTCAGCAAAACGAACTTCGGCAATACGGGTGCCATAGGCGCCGCTGTGTCATTCGATCCGACCCAACCTGTGCGCAACGGTAACTCAAGGTATGGAGGCTACTTCACTTGGGTGAATCTATCTGAAACGCTTCCCGATGGATCGATGGATCCCAATGGCGACGCGAATACGTTCAGTATAAATAACCCCGTAGCATTGCTTGATCTTACGACAAATACCTCAGACGTTACCCGTTTTATCGGATCAGTCCAGTTCGATTACAGATTGCATTTCCTCCCAGATCTGCGGGTCAATCTTAACCTCGGGATGGACAGATCCAGCAGTGACGGCATCAATAACGCCGCGCCCCAGGCATCCTGGACATATAGGAATTTCGACTCCGGAAACGGCCAACTCATTGACTATACGAATGACAATACGAACCGCCTGCTCGACTTTTACCTGAATTATGTAAAGGAGATCGGATCAGGTAAGGTAGACGCAACCGCAGGCTATTCGTGGCAACATTTTGAACGGGAAGGATCGACGTTCAACCGGAATGGCGACGCTTCTCAGATTATGGAAAACTCTCAATACCTGAATGAGAATTTCCTGGTTTCATTCTTTGGGCGACTTCAATATTCATACGACAGTCGCTATGTTCTCACTGCCACGTTGCGTAATGACGGTTCCTCTCGTTTCGCGGAAGAGAACCGATGGGGTTTGTTCCCCGCAGTGGCCGCCGCGTGGAATATCAGTGAGGAGAATTTCCTTCAGACCACACCCAGGCTGAGTACCTTGAAGCTCCGTATCGGATACGGCGTAACAGGCCAGCAGGATATAGCTAATAATCAATATCCGGCGCTTGCGATATACCGCGAAAGCATTGGCGGAGCATCATACCAATTTGGAAACGAGTACGTGCCAACGCTCCGCCCAGATCCATACGACGCCAATATAAAATGGGAAGAAACAACAACGTACAACGCTGGTCTGGATTTTGGATTCGCCGAGGATCGGTTTACCGGCACCATCGACGTCTATCAACGTGACACTAAAGATCTCATCAATTTTATACCCATTGCGGCCGGAAGCAACTTCTCTAATTTTCTGACCACCAACGTAGGCAATCTCACGAACAAAGGTATTGAACTAACACTTCGGGGCAGGCTGATTCAAAAGGCAGATATGACCTGGGACCTGGGTTTCAACTTCACCCGTAACCTGAATGAAATCACTCGTCTGACTAAAACCAATGATCCTGATGATCCCGGAGTGGACGTAGGCGCAATTGGTGGCGGTGTCGGTAACTTTATTCAAAATCACCGTGTAGGCTATCCCGCAAATTCCTTTTATGTCTTTCAACAGATTTATGATGCGGAAGGCAATCCGATTGAAGGGCTTTATGCGAACCGGAGCGGCGGAACTGGCGCGGTGGCCAGCGATAACAGCAACAAGTATCACTATAATAGCCCGGTACCTGAGCTTCTTATGGGTTTGAATTCGACGGTTACCTATAAGGATTTTGATTTCTCTTTCACCGGCCGTTTTAGTTTCAGCAACTACGTTTACAACAATGTGGCTTCCGGAACAACATATTCATCCGTCTATGGTCAGTCCGGGTTCTTCGGCAACGTCCGGCGCTCGATTTACGACACGCGGTTTGTCAATCCGCAGTATTGGTCCGACTACTACGTCGAGAATGGCTCTTTTTTCAAGATGGACAATATGACTCTTGGCTACAACGCCAATTCTTTACTGTCTGAAAAGCTGAAAGCCCGAATCAGTTTTACCGTACAGAATGCATTCATCGTGACGAAGTACAGCGGTCTTGATCCGGAGGTTTCCAACGGAATTGATAATAACATTTATCCACGTCCACGGACTTTCGTTCTTGGTGTTAACCTAACTTATTAATGAGAATAATAATGAAGCAATATAGATTACTTTTTATCTGGTGTACGGGAATATTCCTGACAACAGCCTGCGTAAATGATCTGGATGTTGCGCCTCGCGATCCTAATCTGGTTACTTCGGTCGACGTGTACGACAGCCCGGAAGCCTATAAAAAAGGCCTCGCTAAACTTTACGCCACGTTCGCATTGAGTGGTCAGCAAGGCCCTGCGGGTCAACCCGATATTGCCGGAATCGACGAAGGTTTTGGTAATTATCTTCGCCAATACTGGAATGCCCAGGAGTTGACAACCGACGAAGCCGTTATCTCGTGGAACGATGCTACCGTCAAAGACTTTCATTGGCAGACGTGGACACCAACTGATGTTTTTATTTCCGCTGTCTACTCACGAATGCTCTATACCGTCGCGCTGTGTAACGAGTATATTCGGGCAACTCAGACTCAGGAGGATGTGGAATTGCAACTGTACCACGCCGAGGCAAGATTCCTGCGCGCCCTGGCTTATTATCATGCGCTGGATTTCTTTCGGAAACCTCCGTTTGTGACCGAAACGGATCTTCCGGGATCTTATTTCCCGTCACAAACCAATCCACAGGATTTATTCAATTACATCGAGACTGAATTGATGGAAATCGAACCGCAGATGGGCGATCCAAAATTCATGTACGGCCGTGCTGATAAAGCAGCAGTGTGGATGCTCCTGTCAAAGCTTTACCTGAATGCGGAAGTTTACATTGGCGCGGCACGGCACACGGAAGCTATTACTCAACTTAAGAAAGTGATCGCAGGTCCGTATTCCCTTTCAGAAAATTATCGCCATAATTTCGTTGCTGATAATCATACCAGCCCCGAGATGATTTTTCCGATCACCTTTGATGGTGTCAATACACAAACGTATGGCGGGATGGTGTATGTATTGAAAGCGCCAATTGGTGGATCGATGCCCTCGGAGATGTTCGGTACAGGCGGCGGATGGGGCGGCGTTCGTACTACATCGGCCTTCGTCGGGAAGTTTGAAGATACCTCCGGCGAGACTGATCAGCGCGCCTTATTCTGGACCGATGGTCAGAGTCTCGAGATCAACGACATCGGACAATTCTCTGAGGGTTATGGGATCACCAAATTCCGCAACCTTAAACTCGATGGTTCTCCGGCAACAAATCACCACAATGATTTCGTGGATGTTGATTGGCCCATGTTCCGACTCGCAGATGCATATCTTATGCTGGCCGAAGCAGTTTTGCGTGGTGGAAGCGGAAGTTCAGCCGCAGAAGCGTTACAGTATGTCAACTCTGTTCGTGAACGCGCCTATGGCGATACATCTGGAAATATTGAGGCTTCTGATTTAACGCTGGATTTTCTTATTGACGAAAGAGCACGTGAGCTGTATTGGGAAGGCCACCGCAGAACAGATCTTGTAAGGTTTGGATTGTTTACCGGCGGCGACTACCTGTGGCCCTGGAAAGGACGCGAACTGAATGGTATCGCAACAGCAGCTTATCGCGACGTATTCCCGATACCAGCCGCGGACAGAACAGCGAACCCGACACTGGAACAAAACACAGGCTATTAAAAAAATGACCACTATGATTAAGAGAATATCAGGGATGTTTCTTCTTTTTGCGATGCTGATGGCTTGCGATGAAAATGGTGAGATCCTGAAACTGAAGAGCGATGTGTCTCCCAATGAAATAGAAAGTTTGTCGGTAAATGATTTCGTGCTTTCGCGTGATAGTGAGAATGAAATTTTTGAACAATTTCGATGGACCGCTACCGACTTCGGTTTTCCCGCGGTAGTAACATACACGTTGGAAATGGATCGCGCCGGAAATAATTTCAGCATCCCAATCGAGATAGCGACTTCAACTTCACTTGGTGGCTCCATTACAGTCGGACAAATGAACCAGAAGCTGCTGTCGATGGACCTGGATCCTGAAACACCTTCCGACATCGAACTTAGGGTTCGGTCGCGGGTTTCCGATAACGTACCAGTAGTCTACTCGACAATCCGAACAATAACAGTTATTCCATACGCCACAATCTTTCCACCGATATACATGATCGGTGATGCGACTGGAGGATGGGATCCTGGACTTGCGGTTGAAACAAAAAGTATTGCTCCAAGTGTTTACGAGACTACCGCGGAGTTTACCAGCGGTGGGAAATTCAGGTTCTTTCTTACTCCATCATGGGATGCGGAACAATACAACTGGGGTACATTCACCGGCGGGACGATAGATTCGCGACTCGCTGATGGTGCGGATAACGACGGTAACTTCCTGTTCAACGGAACTACTGGGTGGTACAAGATCACGGCAGATGTTAAAAGTAAGTCCATTGTAATGGAGCCCGTCGAAAGACCGGCGCTGTACATGATCGGGGCTGCTCTCAAGGGGTGGGATCTTGGTCAGGCAGTTGAAATGGAACGCATCAAAGATGGTGTATTCATGGCGACAACATCGTTCACCTCAGGGGAAACCTTCCGGTTTTTCACAAAGCCTGACTGGAGCGCTGGCACGATTAATTATCCATACTTTGCTGATGGTAGTGTGGATCCGCTTTTTGAAAATGCCAATGACGGCGATTCAAACTTGAAATTCACGGGTGCAACCGGTGACTATATTATTACCGTCGACCTCAATGAAAAAACCGTGGTGATGGAAACACCATGAG
>JAEZEH010000164.1 GCA_023417785.1 Bacteroidota bacterium | reverse complement strand
GCAAGTGATCCGAAAATCATTCAATCGAAGATTGGCCCTAATGAGATCAATTTGTATAAGAGCGACGATCACCATGAAAACTGGCTCGAGAGTATCCGCGACAAAAAAGAGCCCATCGCTCCCGTTGAGGTTGCGCACCGTGCCTGTTCTGCGTGCCTGTTGCATCATATCGCCATGAAATTTGACCGAAAACTGAAGTGGGATCCGGATAAAGAAAAATTCATCAACGACGACGAAGCAAACAAGATGCTATCGCGTCCGCAACGTCATCCCTACGTGATCAAATAGCGCATGAAAATAAACGTATTGCTATTCGTGATATTTGTGCCCGTAATTTTGTTGGCACAATCCCGTGTTTCCCCGGCGATGTATTCCTGGCAAAAGCCCGACAACGAGATCGCTCCAGGTCTTTTTTCATCGGTCTTGTTCGAAGGATCGGCGCATGATTTTGAATTCCTCCAAATGAGTGCGAATACAATGGCTGGCAACATCCCTCCTGTTTCTCGTCTCGTTCCTTCGGATGAAGAACATCTTATCCTTTTGAAGGATGGCGTGCTTACCATCAGCTTCAATGACTCAACGTGGTCAATAGGGAAAGGTAGTATCGCGCTGCTGCTGCCGGAAACGCGGTACGTGTTACAGAATCAGTCCGCCGACTCGTGCTCGTTTCAGGTAATGAAGTATCGTTCCAGGTACGGAACCGACCTGAAGCGCGGACAGGATCATGGGGGCTCCTTCGTAAGAGACTGGAAAAAAATTCCTTTTTACCCTCACAATCGCGGGGGTATCAGAAACTATTGCGAGAGGCCGACCGCGATGGCGAAGCGATTTGAAATGCACGTAACCACCCTGAAAGAAGGCATTAAAAGTCACGAGCCCCACACCCATCGCGCCGAAGAGATCGTGCTCATCCTCGACAACAAAACCGAGATGCAGATAGGCAACTCGTTTTTCCGCGGCGGCGCAGGTGATATTTATTTCCTGGCCTCGAATGTTCCGCACGCCATCCAGAATATCGGAACAAGTCCGTGTATTTATTTCGCTTTTCAATTTGAATGATCCATGCTCAACACCATTTGCCGCTTCTTGATAATATCTTTTTTATTTTTGTCATGCGCAGGAAAGCCCATGGAATCCAGTAATGAAAGTCAACAGTCCCGTACTGTAAAACTGATCACGATTGATCCGGGGCATTTTCACGCAGCGCTTGTTCAGAAATCCATGTACGATGAGGTTGATAGCACAGTGCATGTTTACGCGCCTGACGGGAATGATCTCAGGCTGCATCTTGAACGGATAAAGAATTTCAATACGCGTACTGAAAACCCTACCGCCTGGAACGAGGTGGTCTACACCGGACAGGATTTTCTCGAAAAGATGATCCGCGACAAAAAAGGAAATGTAGTCGTAATCGCGGGCAACAACCGATACAAAGGGAACTACATCAATACCTCCGTGAAGAACGGATTCCACGTGCTGGCGGATAAACCAATGGCTATCGATCCCCCTGACTTTGAATTGCTTCGGTCCAGTTTTGAGATCGCAAAGGAAAACGGTGTACTGCTTTACGACATCATGACCGAACGCTACGAGATCACCAGCATGCTTCAAAAGCGATTATCTCAAATCGAAAGCGTTTTCGGTTCATTGGAAAAAGGAACTCCCGAAGATCCGGCGATAACCAAGGAAAGCGTGCATTACTTCTTCAAATACGTTTCAGGTACTCCCCTCACCCGGCCACCGTGGTTTTTCGACGTGGCCCAGGAAGGTGAAGGTATCGTAGATGTCACCACGCACCTGGTGGATCTCATTCAATGGGCATGTTTCCCCGAACAAATCCTCGACTATACCAAAGATGTGGAAATGGTTTCGGCGCGACGGTGGGCTACCACGCTTACGCTGGATCAGTTTCGCGAGGTAACAAAGGAAGACGCGTTCCCTGACTATTTGCAAAAGGATATCAAAGGAAACGCGCTGGATGTATACAGTAACGGGGAGATCAACTACAAGCTTAAGGGGGTTCACGCAAAGGTGTCGGTCCTGTGGGATTATAAAGCGCCCGAGGGCGCGGGTGATTCCCACTATTCCATTATGCGGGGAACACGTGCAAACCTGGTGATCCGGCAAAACAAGGACACCGGGTTCAAACCTGCTTTATTCATCGAACTGGTTGGTCAACCGACGGGATTTGATACAACATTGGAAAAAGCCTTCGCTGGTGTTGAAGCTGAGTATCCGGGGATTGCCCTTAAAAAGGCTGCCAACGGATACGAAGTTGTGATTCCTGAGACCTATCGCAACGGTCACGAAGCGCACTTCGCCGAAGTGACTGAAAAGTACCTGGAGTTCATAAGGGATAATAAAATGCCTGAATGGGAAGTTCCTAATATGATTACGAAATATTATATTACCACCCGGGCGTTGGAAATCGCAAGGAAAGAAGGCGACTCTGGATCAGCGAATGTAGATTCGCCCTAACGCCAGCGCGGACACTTAGGCACTATATCAGGACCTCGTACGTACTCTCGTAGTAACCTTGATGTAGCTTTTTTTTGGTGTTCTTATATGCCGACCGTTTGATGAGGCCGGTTCACCAATGCGTCCGGATCGTCACCCGTCGAGGCCATTGGCGCCACAAGAGAACCGGCATGCCTGGTGCCAGTTTGGAGATGGCGTTCGATGAAGTTCATCAGAATCTTGTAAGGCCTTTAAAAGAACCTTGTAAGGACCTTGTAGTCAGCTTATGATTACAATTGAGTCATCCCAGTATTAAAGCAGTGATAAAGCAGAGATACCCCAGTCAGGACTTCCCAGACTGGGGTATCTCTGCTTTGGTATTGCTTCAATAATGCTTTGAAATAGCCAGGGAAATAAGTTCCCTATAAGGTCCTTATAAGGTCCCCATAAAGTCCTCATGAAGCGCGTACGAAGTTTTTGTGAATTCCCCATCGTCCAACGGGGTACTTGCCGTCGTCCGCCCGATCCGCGCTAAAAAAACCAGAAACGCGGCCCTTGGAAAGATAACCTTCGGAAGGGTTGAAGCGGAGTATGAAGGATTGTACTTGCGAGGTTGACAACGGCCCTAAAGGTCGTGATTTGTTCCCAAATTTGCGAATATCCAAAACCTGCCCTTTGCATCAATAGCCCCGTTAAGACAACTTCACGGTACCTCATCAGAAAAGTTGTATTATCTCGAAACCAATAGATATACCACATGCTCACTCTTAAAGATGTCACTCTGGAAGTTCTTAAAAACATATCGCCTGCTGCTTCGCTTGAAGAGATCATGTATAAAATTAATCTGGCAGCCCTGGTTGTTGAAGGAATCAAGGATGCCGATGAAGGAAAAACAATTTCAACCGACGAACTTTTGAAAAGAATCGACTCGTGCGCAAAATAACCTGGACAGACAAAGCATCCGTCCACCTAAAAGCTATCCATGCTTACATTGCAGAAGACTCTCCGACATATGCCAACCGGTTTATTAATCTGTTGTTAATGCAACTGCGAAACTTGAAGCATTTCCAATGGCCGGGGCGCCTGGTCCCGGAATTCGAGGCTACTACTGTTAATCTCCGAGAAGTTATTTATCAGGGTTATCGCATAATTTATAGGCTTACCCCTGATCAGGACGTGCAGATCGTGACCGTCGCCCATGGGCGCGAAGACCTCTTTAACAATCTAACAAAAGACTGGATCCTTTAGCGGTTCACCCAACATCACTTCAACCGATACGCCACTACCGACTTCCTGAAGAACGTTGGAACATAGACGATCCGTTGTGCGGCATCATAGCCAATATCCGCAGTATTTCTCTTCTGATCACGGGTATCGAGCAACGTCGTCAACTTCCCGTTTTTATCCATGTAGTACATCAACCCCGGCCAGCATGAAATGATATAGTCTCCGTTTCCAACAGGTTCAATTCCGTCGCCGCCGATCTCGGTGGTTGCCACAGTAGTCATTTTCTTGTTGCGATCTGCCTTCAACACATCATTCGCGGTAAGCAGATAAAGGTCACTCCCAACTGCCTTCAGTCCGTTGACGTTTTTCAGGTCGCTGATATAAAGCTCCGGTTTTCCTTTTACGATTTTGTGAACCTTTCCCAATTTGGAATCCGATACATAAACCACCCCTTTGTCGTCGATAGTAATATCATTTAAATTGGCTGCACCTTCTACATTGATCTTTGATTCAACTTTTCCGTCCGATGTATTGATCACGACCACCCTCGTTATGTCGGCCACATATAATTTTTTATCGAAGACGCCCATTCCCTTAGGAGCGCTCAGTCCTGTTACCCAGCTCGCATTAACGAGCTTTCCATTCTTGTCGAGGATGCCGATGCCACCATTACCATCGTCTTCCCACGGCTGACCGTCGATCAGCGATACATAAAGCCCGCCTTCAAAAGGAAGCACCGACTCGGGCACTGCCAACGTGGTATCACTTTCCCAGAGTTTCTCAAGAGCGGGCTGTGCCTGAATACTGACTGCCGAAATGAAGAATATAGCGACCAATAAGTTTTTCATGGAGTTTTTGTTTTCAATTTACACCCTCCCGGCTAACCATTGCAAGTCCGACGAGTCAGAAAGAAAAATGCCATGATATGAGGCCGATTATCGTGATGGACAGGAAGCCGCCGTTTGCCTCCCGCTCACAACGGGCTGATAAATGCCCCTCCACCCTCAGTACCTGCGACAATTTTGCCGTTTCCTGCTGCGAGTGATCGAATACTGAGATTCGTCAATCCCTTGTTCATGGCCGCCCATGTTGCACCATTGTCTTTCGATTGGAAAACTCCGCCATAGGTCCCGGCGAAAAGGGTCTCTCCATCAACCACAATGCAATTGACGTACGTATTCTGGCCCAGGCCCAGATTAGCAGCTGTCCAGGTCTCACCGTGGTCTGACGATCTGTAGATCCCACCCGTCGTCGCAGCGAAAACGTCGCCCTCGAGGACAGCCAGTCCATTGACATACTGTCCGTTGTCCAGTCCCGCATTCACAGCCTCAAAACCTTCGCCACCGTTTACCGACCGGAAAACACCACCTCCATAGATTCCGGCAAAAACGTCGCTCCCATCAACTGCAAGGCAAGTAACATACAAGCCGGTCAGACCTGCGTCGAGTTCTGTCCAGTTAGTACCATCATCACCCGACAAGAACACGCCGTTTGGACCTGCTGTGGCGAATACCTTATCTCCGGCTACCGTAAACGACGATACGGCTTTGCCTGCAAGTCCGGCTATCGATGACCAGTTGCCACCGCGGTCGCGAGAAATAAAGGCCGATCCATCTGTGCCTTCGAATACCGTATTCCCATTCACCGCCAACGCCATGATAAACTGACTCATCGGACTTTTGTTCGACACAGCCCAGTTTCCGCCATCGTCATCCGATGTGAAAACATTGCCATAGGTGCCGGCAAACAGTCTGTCGTCACCTATAGCCACCGAGATAACGCTGTGAATACATAACCCATTGTTGACTTCATTCCAAAGCACTCCCGCATTGTTGGAAACGAACACGCCACCCTGCGTTCCAGCGAACATCACATCGTCTATGGTAAGCAGCGCATTAATTATAATATTGCTCATGCCCTCCTTCAGATTTGTCCATTCGGCACCGTCGTTCAATGACCGAAAGACACCGCCATTTGTGCCAGCCAGAATACGGTCGCCCTTCGTTTCCAGACTGAAAACGATCAGATTGCTTAACGATGTAGGCTGCCAGCTTGTACCCTCATCAGACGAAACGAACACACCTCCGCCTTGCGTACCTGCGTAGATCGTCGTTCCGCTGACCGCAAAAGAAATAACCTTGAAGTTGGACAAGCCCGAATTGGCTACGGTCCACGTGGCCGCGTCATCGTCAGAACGAAATACCCCTCCGGCGTCAGTTGCGACCAGAATGATACCCTCCACGCCTACGGCAAATCTTTTGATATTCACGGACGTCAGGCCCGTGTTTGACTCCTTCCAGTTCTGTCCCCCATCCACGGAAGTGAAAACTCCCAGAAAGGTGCCTGCAAAAATAGTTGATCCCTCCACCGCCAGCGCGTTTACCGTCAGGTCACTCACAAAATTCAATCGTGTCCAGTTACTTCCTCCGTCAGATGACTTCAGGAAACCGTCAGATGTCCCAGCATAAATTATATCTCCGGCAACAATCATGCATAACACCGACCATGGCCTTATCTTTCTCCAATTCTGTCCCTTGTCATCCGAAGCGAAAATGCCATGGAACGTTCCCGCGAGAACCTCATCGCCTGTCGAAACCAGGGCGGTTATGGTTCCACCATTCGGTCCATTCGTTTGTGACCAGTTCAATACGTTGTTATTCCCGGAAACCGGCTCCGGGTTATCCTTATCGCAACCCGCAAAGAACAAGAGCGAAGTAAGGATTGACACCACAACGACTGCTTGTGCGAACTTCATAATAATAAAAGGTTTTGTGATTCTGGCCGGCATCGGCAAAGCCTGGTCTGGAACATCATACTGTAAACGCAATGGATACTGGCAAACGGTTCTGAAATATGTCAAAAGTTATGGAATTGTCCAACGACGTGTATTATTAGACGTACTAATGTTCTATTTCGCAGACTCATTCCAACCAGGAAACCAAAAACATGGCACGCCATTCAGATGAGTCCGCAAATTGCTAATTTACATTCTCGAAATGCCCTGGTAATGAATAACGATATCCCGGCTTACTTTGAAGACATTCAACCATTCCACGAAATTGAATTCGACAACCTGATCGTTTTGACCGATGAAGAAAAATCAAAATATGGCTTGATGAATGAAACGCACTGCGTGCCTGAAGCTGAAAAGTTCTCATTCCTTCAACACGCCATCTCATTCTTCGCCCTCGGAATTGATGACAGGGTGAAATCAGCAGTGTTGATTATCGATGACGCAGCGAATGGCGCGAAGATGTACAACGAGCTTGTCAAATACAACGGCGCACCGGATCTGGCGCTGACGATACAAGGTGATGCAGTGACGACGGATAATGACGCCGCCGAAGGCCTTCATCACAAGTCGTACACCTGGCATTTGGGCCAGAGCGCGATGTCGTTTTCTCTGTTCCCTGATAATTCCGGAAAACAATTATCAAGGATTCAGCTAAGGATAATAAAGTAGTTTTTCGTAATATCTTCCGGCTCAGTTATTAGCTCCTGCCGGGTACACTACCACTTCATCAACAGTACAGCAATTGCCACTAATGCAGGCACTGCCTGTACGTAAAAAATCTTCCGGCTGGCGGTAATGCCGCCATAGATTCCCGCGACAGCCACACAAATCAGAAAAAATAAGGCAACGTTTCCTGACCAGTCCACGTCACTTATCAGCCTTGACCAGATCAACCCTGCCGCAAGGAATCCATTGTACAAACCCTGATTCGCGGCCAGGGATTTGGTGGGCTTGAATATTTCCGCAGGCAGTAACCTGAATGTTTTCCTGCCAATGGTTTCCCATGCGAACATTTCGAAATACAGGAAGTACAGATGTTCAACTGCAATGAGGACGATCAGAATGGTTAGCATCATTTGACCTTGTTTTACATTTTATTATCAGAATCCTGGCATCTTGCCATCTGGAATATCAGCAATCTGACCGACACCCGCAAGCTTGCGAATTTTTATCATAAAACACCACAACACGAAACGTCACTTGTCCATCGCGCCAACTTTCAACGTATAGATCGTGTCAACGAGTCCTCCATCAAACGTATCATGAGGTAACTCCCAGAACATGATACCATCCAAACCTTCTTCCATCACATACCGGGTCTTTCTGGCGATTGACCGCTTGTTGTCGAACGTCGCGAACAACTTCTTTGACGCGTTGTAGGCGTAAGGCGCCTGCGCGGTTTCATCCCAATAATGGGTGTACCCTTTTCGCTCCGACAGCACGGCGTCGAAGTCTTTGAAGTTAACACCAGACTTGAATTTTCCGGACTGATATAATCCATTGTTCTCCCGGGAAACGTTCTCCCAAATCCGCGCATAAAACGCCGCGCCAATAACAATCTTTTCTCCCGGCACACCGATCCGTTTCAGATACTGAATTGCATTGTGAGCCGATTCCTTTTGTCGGGAGGTTGAGAACAAAGCGGTATGATGTCCCGTCTCAGTTGAAAAGCCGTGTACCAGATCATACGACATCAGGTTCACACGGTCTACGTGCTGCATAACCACCTCCCACTCTATCGATTCCTCGAGAAACGTTTGAAATCCACCCGCGGCAAAACTGATTTCGTACTGTGGGCCAAGCGTTTCGCGGAGGTCGCGTACCAATGTGGTGAAATTCTGTTTGTCTTCCGGTTTGAACGGGTGACCCGGATAGCCTGAGATTGCGGGATACTCCCAGTCGAGATCGATGCCATCTGCTTTGAAGTGCTTGTTCAACGCGAGAACCGATTGGGAAAACTCACGGATCGCTTCCTTTGAGGAGAAAACATCGGAACAGGTTTTACAACCACCCCAGCCACCGAGGGAAAGCAATACTTTCAGATTATTATTTCGCTGTTTCAGATCTACAAGTTTTTCAATCGTAACAGAATCACGTGAATTATCTACGGCAAGGCGGTTTCCCTTCAGGTGACAAAAGCTGAAAATGATGTGTGTAAGCTTCTCCGCCGGGAGGCTATCAACCATCTCCGGTCCATGGGAATAATAGGCGATAACATTGAAGTTCTTTTTTTGCTGGGCGTGAGCCGTTGCTGACAGAGCGACACACAACAGGATTGTGATAAACCTGATCATCATAAGGATTGCTTTACCAAAGGTGCCACCACCCAATGACAGCAGAGGCACGTTTGTGACAAACGGGCTATTTCCTTTGTGCCCTCCCGATGTGTTCGGTGTGCCCGGCGCCAGCCATACCGGACTAATTCGATTCGCGAACGAAATGAAACAAATCTCGTATTAAATTGGTCAAAACCCTGCTCCTTTGCCCGGGGAAGAGAAGCTTAAATTCAGCCGTTACAATCCCACACAAATCATTTTCACAATTGGATGCGATTTCGCTAAATTCATGCGAACATGATCACAGTAACAAAACTCAACTTAGTAACGCAGATGCAGTTTGTCCTGATCTTTTGTCTCATTCTGACATGGGGCGGCACTCTTGCCCAGACCATCACTTCAAACGGTACTGGCAAGCATGGCGACTTCACTTACGAATTCTGGAAGGATGCCGGCGGAACCGGCACGATGACACTCGGACCAGAGGGTACTTTCACCTGCGAGTGGAATGGCATCAACAATATATTGTTTCGAACAGGGCACAGGCCAGGTTCGTTCAAGTCAACCGTTTCATATTCGGTGGACTATAAGCCCGATGGTAATTCCTATTTATGTCTTTACGGATGGACAACCGATCCGCTGATCGAATACTATGTCGTGGAAAGCTGGGGTTCGTGGCGCCCACCAGGTGCTAAACCAATTGGAACAGTCTCATCAGACGGGGGAACGTATGATATTTATAAAACAGAACGCGTGAATCAGCCGTCGATCCGTGGCAGAACCACCTTTTATCAGTTCTGGAGTGTACGTACAGAAAAACGTACCGATGGAACCATTACACTAGCCAACCACGTCAACGAATGGGCTAAGCACGGTCTGGAACTCGGGAACATTTATGAAGTTTCTTTTACGATTGAGGGGTATCAGAGCAACGGAACCGCTAAGGTTAACCGCCTATCGATAACACCGGGAGGAAACAATACGGGATCGGAAAATTAAAGAAGCCAGGTGCTACTAGGAATCAGAAACCTGAAATTTGAAATCTGAAACGTCCCGCGCTTCGGCCATGGTGATCATCCGGTCTTTCTCCGGATCCCAAAGCTTCAGGCGCATGCACCGGTAAACTTCTACGGGATTCCACGATGTCTTTGTGACGGACTGCAACTCCGGAATGCCCGCCATCGCTTCAGGCAAACGATAAAACGGAATTCTTGAATTGAGATGATGCACATGGTGGTAACCGATGTTTCCGGTGAACCACTGCAACACAGGGTTCATCACCATGAAACTTGTCGACGCCATTGCTGCATTCGTGTATTCCCAGTCTTCGTTTTCAGAAAATTTGGCTCCCGGAAAATTATGCTGACAATAAAACAAATACGAACCAGTGGCAAAAGCCAGAAAGAATGGCAATATCCAGGTGATAACCAACGCCGTTGCACCAAACCAATAGGCAACGGCAGCCCCCGCGGCAAAATGAAAGATCAATGCGCCGAGGGAGTCCATGTGTTTCTTCGGACTTTCGACGAATGATTTTACGTTGAGCCAGTATATGAATAGCGTAATGTATCCGAAGATTATCGTGAGTGGATGCCGGTTTAGTAAATAAATCTGCTGATCCATTTTTGAGAGGGAAAGAAAACGTTTCTTCGAGATCGTCGGATATGAACCGATCCCATGAATAGTGAGCTTTGAATTATGCGTGTGATGATGATCATGCGATCGCTTCCATATCCCTTGCGGGGCAAGAATAAAGACACCGAACGCCTTCATAATAAACGTAGCCAGTGGCGAACTTTGTAAAATGGCGTGATGCTGATAATCGTGATAAATGATAAACATCCGCACGTAGAAAAGGCTAAGGACCAACGCGGCGACAATACGTACAACGATTGGAATGTCAAGCAACGTGATGATGAAAAAGGTGATCAGGCCTGTCAGTGTTACAGCTGTTTCAATCCAGCTGCGGATACGGTCTTCATGGATATACGGTTTGCTGGCCAGCAATAACTCTTTCTGACTTCTCATTGGCAGGGGTTTCTTCACGTATTCAAACCGCAATGTAGCAAGAAAAATTCGTTTTCAGGGCTGAGGCCGCTTGTGTTTCCAGCGCTTGTGAGACCAGAGCCAGGGCACCGGATCACGTCGGATATCGATTTCAAGACGCCGCGTGAACGCTTCAGAAATCTCGTTTTCACCTGTATTTGCCGGGTTTTCGAAAAGCAGCTCCGGGATGACCTCATAATGACCTCTGCGTACGCGGGACACATTGATGTAAACGACCGGATAGTTGAATTTTTTCGAAAGTTTCTCCGGCCCGGTAAAGACGGCGGTCTCCTGATTTAGAAAAGTGGTCCAGTACGCTTTCTGGCGGGGTGCCGTCTGATCTGCGACGAAAGCGGTAGCGGTTATCTGATTGCGGTTCGCAACCATGTCCCTAAGCGTCTTATCGACCGGCGTGATCCGCGTACCAAACCGGGTACGCATCCCTGTCATCATTTCGTTGAAATAGGTATTGGCCAACGGTCGGTATATTACCACAAGGTCGAACTTCGTACACAAAGTAAACGCCGGACCAGTCCACTCCCAGTTGCCGTAGTGGCCCATGACAATCAGTATACTTTGTTTCTCAGAATAGTATTGGTCCAGCCACGCACGATTATGGAAGGTCACCCGATCAAGAGTTTCCTGTTCGTTCATTCGCATCGTCTTGATTGTTTCCAGAACGAGGTCGCAGAGATACCGGTAATATTCACTACAGATTTTCTGGATCTCGGCCTCGGACTTCTCGGGGAAGGAATTCCGAAGATTGGTTAGAACCACTTTCCGACGGTAACCGCTGAGGCGGATAAGAAAGTAAAGCCCATCCGAGAAGGCGTACAGGGCCCGAAAGGGCAAACAGGCAATCAGATAGAGAAACGGATAAAGTAGATAAAACCAGACTGCCTGCATGGTTGCAAAGTACTAAATTGTTTAGAATGGCAAGAAGCCGATCTTAAAGGATTTTCTCAAGATTTGCCTTGAAAAACCGGGCACTGTCTGCCACGCTTTGCATGGGGTTGACTGCGAAATTCCCGCCTTGCTCGAGAAAGTACAACTCCATACCTGCACGTTGCCACAGCGGCATAATCGGCGCATAATCAATGGACCCGTTGCCCAATTCCGTGTAGTCGCGCGACACTTTATCCATGTCCTTGATATGCCACATCACAAAACGTCCCGGCTGCCGGTCGAACAACCGCGCCGGTGTGAGCTTAGACGAATGCATTATCCAGTAAAGGTCAATCTGAAGTTTCACAAGACCCGGATCTGTTTCATTCATAATAATTTCATATCCAGTCTGTCCGTTGTGATCCGTAAATTCAAAGTCGTGGTTGTGATAGGCAAAACCCAGCCCCGCTTTGGTGACCCGTTCACCGATGTGATTCAGTCTTTCAGCCAGTAATTTGAATTTCTCCAGCGTCCTCGATTCGGGCGTAAGCCACGGCCAGGTTATGTAGCGATGGCCAACTCCGAATGCTCCTTCAACACATTGGTCAACATAACGATTGAGTTGGTCCAACGGTTTGTCGAGAAACAGAAAGAGGTCATAGTGCCCGCTGGAAGTCGTTAGTTGATGGTCTTCCAGGAATCCCCTGAAGTCCCGGGCCTTCATACCGTAGAACCTCACGGCCTCCGGATCGAATCCATAGGTTTCAAGGTCTTCGTAGCCGATTTCCTGAATGGTTTTAATCGTACCTTTCAAATCATTTTCCATCGGCTCCCTCACCGTGAACAGCTGAAGGCCCAGCTTGAATTTTTTTTGACGGCTCCCGGCAATTGCGTGACCAGCAAGGAGTGGCGATAACATCGCAATTGATTGCCCGATAAAATTCCGTCGCGAAATAGAGTACATTGATATTAGGTTTCAGCTTTAAATCGATGGCGCCGTTAATATATTAAAATTATGGTTCCACTGCACACGGTTGCATTTGGCTACGGATTTAATTGTCTTGATACCATCGAAAATCTCTAACCAATAGACATTGTTCCATAGGGA
>JAEZEH010000136.1 GCA_023417785.1 Bacteroidota bacterium | reverse complement strand
GCACCCTCCTTTGGTTGGGTATAGACCACCGCCGGCGCGTAACGTTTATTGTAAATAATCTGATTTCGTATAAATGATGCCGTGGACGGCAAACACCATCTCATCAAATGGACGACTTTGTTCATATGCTCCACGTTATTCTCCCCCGACAGTAGTCGTTATTATAATCATTCTTCTGGTCATTGATTTCCGTCATTATTACATACTCAAACCAACCGATCGCAGCCACGATTGCGCGGAAGCGACCTTAATTATATTTTTTGTGTCCGTCCGGTGCGAAGAAATGAATTTCTCCACATCAAGTTGCGAACCACTGAATAAATGCGCCTTATTCTCATGCACCTTTTTGAGGGCAAGATCCTTTTGAAAACTCAGGCTACTTGCTGCACTGATCTTTTTCTTATTCATAAAATACTCCAAAGCAATCATCGGAATACCTAACGGGTGCACCAGGTGTCGGGGGCGGTACCCGTGTGTACTTACGATATCACTCAATTGGGGATTTTCGTGTATAATTGAACCATAAAGCTTATGAATACTGATGTTTTTGATCAGGCTTTTTTGCTGAGAGAAGTTGTACACCCACGGAAATGGCGTTTCGAGAAGTTTACCGATAAATTCAATATCAAAGAACGGATGGAGGTTATTCTTCCAAAACCTTTGAATCTTCGTTTCTTTCCTAAAGTATTTCCGAACGCCAACCATCAGCATATAGTAGAAAAACTTTTCATTGGAAGGCAAATCGTTGTTGATATAAGGGTGATTGCGAACCATTTCAATCATCTCCTCTCGGGTCTCCTTATCAGAAAACGGCAAATCGATTCCCGACTCGTCCATTTGCGTAAATATTGTGTGCATCGTGTCGGCGGGATTGTTCGACGACAGAAGGGCAATTGAGTTTGTGTCGAGAAACAGTCCGCGGCTCGACGGAGTCTTGATTAATTCGCTGCCGAAAAGTCCTGTAAGAATGCTCGTCTTGTCCAGCAGAAAGTTTGAATAGACATAGGGAATATTTGCGTGACTGTACTCCGCAGCCCCATCGCTCAGTTGCACCGCCAGATCACTGTATTCCGAAAATGAGGTGCGGTAATCCTGCCCCAGATCTATAGGAAGATATTTTAAGTTTAGGCGTCGGGCGATGGTCTGCGGAATGCTGACATCCCAACTTTGGCCGGAACCATAACTGAAAAACGTAAAATCAGACATCGGGCCATTAAGCAATGCGGCGATGGACCGCGAGTCGAATCCACCTGTCAACGCAACTGCAGTATTTTCGGGGCCTTCGTTATACAATTGAATATTGTCTGACAACACCGTCCTCACCAGCTTTGCCCCGTCTTTCGCGTTCATGGTTTTTCCGCTCAGGTTGAACTCACGAAATGCGTCAAACCATTTCGTCACTGAGAGTTTCCCATCAGAAACACTCAGGCGCGATCCGGGCCCGAGCTCTCGAACATCCTGCAGGAATGTGTGATCGTCCAGTGTAAAATCGAACAGGAAAAGATCAAGCATCGCCCGTTTATCCACTTTCATCGACGCGCCGATTGCTGAAGCGTAATTGGCAATAGCCGTAGTGGATGTTGATATTAACAGGTTGCCGTTTTGCAATGTGTAATACGCCGTTCGAAGATTTAGCGGATCCGTATATACATTTAGCTTGTTCTTAGATCGGTCCGCTACTACGATAACGAAAGAGCCCTTCAGGCCGCGCATCACATCGTTTCCTGACTGGCGGTATTTCTCCGCCAGTTCTCGTGGCAACAGCTTTTTCCGCTTTATGTCAGCATTACCGTCGAGGATGGGATAGCAGTTGCCATGTATCAAAACCAAAATGTCTTCGTCTTCAAAAGTAGCTGGTACATCACTGTTGTGAAGCATCCACCAGTGTTGACCATTTACAGAAACCCGGGTTTCCCTGAACCGTATCTTTTCATTCCCATGAAGATGTTTGAACGGCTGCAGATTGGTCGGCACCGAATGATTATCGAGTGGAATGGTGCCAAACAGATCAAACATGACGAAATATTTTGTTGATCTTCTTTCGCATCATGTCGCGAACTTCGTAGAAAAAGGGATTTGGATCGTTGCTCGCAAATAGCACGGAGACATGTGGCTTAAAAAAGTTCCCAAAGTAACCGTGACCAGATCCTGCACGAAGAAACGACATCAGATCATTTGATTCGTAGATCCAACGTACACCATTCTTTTGTGTGGCTTCCTCCAATTTTTCACCTGATAACAGCTGAACTACGGCCATCGGAAAATTAACACCAGATGCAACGGACAGGGCTATCTGCTGGTTGAACCGCCCGATGGTGGGTTCCATTATCAGGTAACGGTCATTTCTTGCATCATACTTATATTCTATCGAGCAGAAGCCTGAGATATTCACGGTTTTTCTGAATTGCTCTACAGCCGATGCCAGGCCGGGATTCTCCATTGTAATAGCAAGAGACGTCGTTCCATACGATACAGGCCATTGGCGCAATTTTCTTGCGTACATACTACGTACCAGCTGGCCTCCTTCATTGAAAAGCAGGAAACAGAAATACAATTGATCATCGGCGCCCTCGATGTATTCCTGGGCAACCATAGAACTATAGTTAATCGGCGCAAACCTCTTTACAAGACTTTGAAGTTCTTCCCTGTCTCCGGCTTTCACCGCATGCATGAGATACGGCTTAATAATAATGGGAAATGGTATTCTGCTGTCAATTGACAACAAGCTTTCTTCATCCCGAACGTATTCTGTTTTTGGAACAGATAACTTTTCCCTTTCGGCGAATTCTGAGAACTTCACCTTCTCCATCAGTGTATCCACCGCGGATGCTTCTGGCAACAGAAACCGGTAAGAACTTCGCAGCTCATCTTGGTGCTTGCTCACTTCAACAACTTCGTCATCCCGGGTGAACAGCAGAATTGGATTTACGCTAAGATCTTTTGCAAGGTCTCCAAGGCCCGCAACCAATCCGTTTTCAAAAATTAACTTTTTGTCGGGGATGTTTGAGCTGATTGCGATATTGTCCTTGCGGGTAGTTGAGGCAAGCCATAAGGCAAACCCCTTTTTTTTCAGCGGCACGCATGCCCGCAGCGTTCCCAGTGCGGTAATTGTATTCCCTAAGACGATAACAATTTTCTCCACTATTCTTCAGCGTTCAAAAAATCAACGTAATCGCCCACACTACAAACCCACACCTCATCTTTACGTCTTTCGATATGATTGAACAGTTCCGGCAGAATATCATTAACGATTACTGAGGGAAAAGACGGGTGAAACCAGAAATTACATACTGTATTTGTGTCAATTGCCCGGTCTACAATCTTTTTATATCGTTTGACATGATAATTTATACTCCACTCCGGGCGATAAGTAAACTCCATAGTTCGCTGAAGCTCCCACAGTCCGTTTTTATGTTTCACGGGAAAACCAAGGATGTTTCCGGGGTCCGACTGAAAAGACGTGAATCCTATTTGCGCCAGGTTGTTGAGGTTCCCGATGGTGTGCCCGGGATGAACGAATGACTTAAGCGTCAGTCCTTGTTCGTCCGCCAGTGCGATACATTTTTGTAGCTCAGCCTTAAACAATTCAGGGGGACAGACGCCGTCCCTGCAATCGATATGTGAGAATGTATGGCATCCGATCTCATGGCCAGCCCTAGCAGCCAGAACCTGGTTGATCAGATCAGGCCCATACCATTCCGGCGCTGAGGCCAGGTTTGAACATGGATCGAATTCAAACCAGTGCTTTCCGTGAAAATTCCAATACTTTCCGTCATAAGCCGGAACGGCGGGGATATCCGAATGAATGCCCGACCCATTGGCAGAGCAGCTCTCCAGAAACAGGTGGCCCACAGTAGCCCAGGTGATAGGGATACCATACTTGTCGCAAACCTCTAGGATGCCAGGTAGGTTCTCGCGTTCGCGGCGCGCCAGCTTTAGCGCAAACTCAAGCGAATCGCTTACTGAGTTGTTATAGCGGGGCGCCCATGCCAGTTCGAAATCAGCAGTAATCGTCAGAACCGCCTTATGAGAAACGGGGATATACTTTCGGGAATCCGGTTTCTTCCGGACTTTAGGATTATAGCCCAGGGCAAATTTCAATTTTGAAAGCTCGCTTCTAAGATTCATGTAACCGGTTATTCAATGCTGACTGTATATTTCATTCAGTGATCCCACAAAATTATCAAAGCCGTATTTTTCCCGGTAGTATTCGGCGTGATTGGTCTCGGATACCTTCGGGAAGTTTTTAACCAGGTGTTCAAGGGATTCGAACAAGTCTTGTGCATCTCCCGTTTTGAAATGCTGGAAATACTTTCCGTTCTCACTCAGTTCACGAAACACCGGAATATCCGATGCCAGTATGACTTTCCCTGTGGCAGCGGCTTCCACTAATGCGAGGTTGAAGGTCTCAGAAAAGCAGCTCATGATCACAACATCAAACCAGGGCAGCAAGGCGTTCGCGTGTGATATTCGTCCTGTGAAGACAATCCGACCATCCTCCAGATCACTGGTGACGAGATATTGTTTTTTCAACCGTTCGCTTATTTCGCTTTCGGCACCAACGAAATAAAAGCTCACTTGCGGCAACGCTTCACGAATGAATGAATCGTATGCCTTAAAAATCGTTTCGTGATCCTTTCCCCAAACGAAATTGGCAACCATCACCACGTTCACCCGGTCTTTCCGGAGTGGCGCTTTCAGCTTCTCCGTTACACTTCTGTCGGATAGGTTTCCATTTGATAAACTAATTGCATTGTAGAGTACGAAAATATTCTTTTCGTCAAAACCGAAATCCTTGACCAGTTCTTTTTTGGCAGCATTCGACACGGTGAGTATGTTCGCGAACCGTTGGCTCAATGAGCGTTCCAGATAGAAGAACACATCTTTCTTTGAAAACATCAGGTGTATCTGGTGAATAAGCCTTATACCGGGATTCATTAGTTTCAGTGCAACGGCATAGCAGAGTTCGATAAATTGATGTGTATGAATGATCGATATCTTCTTTTCATTAATTAATGTGTGCAGCTTTTTCAGTACGGTGGTATCCAGGAAGCGTTTCCTATACCAATGGTAAACCTGATTACCATTTTGAGCCATCAGCTGATCAGCAAGGGTTCCGTTCTTTAGTAGAACTAAATGGATATCGAAAGGCTTTTGATCGTAGTTGAACAGATTCAGCAGAAGGGTCTCAGTTCCACCCGGATCAAAAGAAGAACGTAAATGAAGTACTTTTCTGCTCATCAAGGTGCAATGGACTCTCGCATTGGATTTTATTTCAGAATCATACGCTGATAACCGTAGCGATCGGTCGCCGGAGGAGTTATTTGCTTTTCCTTCCCCTCTTCCGTTTCCTTTTTCTCCTGGCTTCTGAGGTATGTTAAAGCGGCAAAGCTAAAATAGAACCCGATTACCATCCCAACGTGCGGTTGTGCATAGAAGGCAAATTGCTGGCTCGTGACGGAATGGATCAGAAACCAGCCCACGAAAAATATTATAAATACTACGAGCTGGTTCTTTTGTGGATGGCCCTTCGGCAGAGAGGTGGCTGAAGTGAATAGTTTCATCAGAAAATATGTGAAGAACGAAAAGAGCAACACCGCGCCTATTACTCCCGTATGGAGAAGGATATTCTGATTTGCGACGTGCATGTCGCCATGACGGAAAAAATCATTCGAAAAGCCAATGCCGGTAAGAGGTGACTCAGCCCATCGTTTGAGAACTAAAGGAGAACGCCGCTCAAGTCTAACCAACGTACCCCCTGCTGACATGTCGCCACCAGCCAACGCCTGCAAAGTCATGAGGCGCTCCGTGGCGTTGTCGACCTGTATCATCACGACGGGGATGGAATACAGTGTCGCCGCTAAGAGAACCGATATTATACCGATTTTCAATACCTGAGCAGGTCTTATCCTGGAGACGAAGAACAAAAAGCCCAGCAATACGACCATGAATCCCAGAATCCAGCCTCTTGTTGCCGATAAAAATATTGAAAGGAAAAGAGAAACAATCACTATGTACATGTACGAATTCGAGAAACGCTTTTCCTTTGTGCCCAGAGCAAGGAAGGATCCGAGCATCGTTAAGAGTACGAGCCCGTCGTTGAAGAAACCGCGATAGGCTATGTCTTTAGAAACAACGAACAAGTGACTAGCCTCGACGGCAACCCCCCAGGCAATAGCAGGGCTTCTCCCATTCATAATAGTAAATACCTGGGCAAAAAGAACTGTGAACGTAATTGGGAACAGAAAATAGAGCACTTCCCAATATTGCTTTTCATTGTCCATCAACCGTGGCAATGCATAAAGCAGAAACAGGGGCAGAATAAATTTTACGATACGGAACTGAATATTCAATTCCAGGGACACGCCCCAGGTGTAGCCTTGAACTACGAGAAAGAACAGGTAGATGAGCAAGACCTGAAGTCCTCTTGAGTAAAAGAGGCGAAAGCCACCCTCATTTAGGCGGATAGCTTTTACTAAAGCAAGACCGATATATAATTGCCCAGCCTCAATGGCAGGCAGTCCCGGCAATATTTGTACGAGGTTTTCAAAATTTGTAAAGTATCCTACAATACCGTCCTGGACAATAAAGAAGAAAGCAAACCAGAACGGTTCATTCCCCTCGGATCGGGAATAGGTTATGAGTACCGCAAGGAAGAATATCGTTGTCACTACGGGAGTTGTGTAGTGCGCAGCGCAAACCGCCACCGCAATCAATATAAAGAACAGGATAAGTTTTTTTCCCATACCTAAGCTCGCGCTATTCTGAATATTAAGTTAGCTGGTGTATATCTTTCTTCCGACCTCAGTGTCATTTCTCTTATCCATAAAAAGATGATCGATCATACGCCGGACCATAGCTTCCGGAGCGTAGTCTGCCGTAGCTATATCGCGCATCTTATTCACCACGCTTTCCCTGTTGGAATCGTCCTTCAACCAGTACTCGACGAGTTCGGGCACTTCATTGTAATTCCTGATAAGTGGAACATCGATACCACCGAAAACGCGCTCCATATCTGCGCTGTATTCGCAGAGGGGCAACACTCCCGCCCCGAGGGCATCAAATACCCGGGCGTGTATGCCATTGAACAGTGAAGGTACCTGCTCCATCGGAGCAATTTTACTGCAATTATAAACGAGATTATTAAAAGCGGGATCGAATCGCTGGTGCACGATCACTCTCTTCTTCAATTCAGGAAAATAACCCAGCCACCGATCGGCGCCTCCACCCCCGCTCAGATATGCCTTGAGATCATAGTCTTTGAACATATTTAAAAACAAGAGTCGTTTATATCCCCAATTGATCTTGCTAACGTTCCCTATAAAGATCAGATCTGATTGGTTCTTTTGTCGCTCCTCTGCAGAGAGTTCAAGGCGATGATAGATCTCCTCCGAAAATCCAAGAAAATCCAATACAACGTTGCGGATACCCATACGGACAAGTTGCTCCTGCCAGAGTGAATCCGGGCATATAATGTAATCAGAAGAAAAGAGAATGTGCAAATTGGTCAGGCTCGTATGTGTATACAGCGGATGATCTCCAAGGATGAAAGCGATTTTCGTTTTGCGTTTTATTTCAGTTAGAAAATCAGGATCTGCCAGCTGATTATTGTAGATCAGTACAAGGTCGGGCCGGTATTCTTCCACCATTCGAAGGTAGCCGGCATTTGCTTTCTGCTTATACGGCTTTTCCCATGGGTTTTTCATCCGGTTGGGAAGACTAACAAACCGTTTGACGAATTTATTGACCCGTTTCGAAAAAAAGTCTTCGTAGTCAACCGTTTTAACCTCCATTCCGTTCGCCCGGATACCTGATTCAATAGAATGAATAAACGGATAACGCTTAGGAGCAAGGAAAAGACATTTCATCGGATAGTTATGCTAGTTAAATACTTCGTTAAGCCTGATTATTCATGATCGTGCAACGGCCGGGCTACCCTTGCGAGGGATCGGCCGCGCCGGGTTACCAACAACTACCACCCCCGCAGGGACGTCCTTTAATACCACCGCTCCCGCGCCAACCACGGCACCTTCGCCGATGTTTACCCGGGGCAGGATAGTCGCGCCCGTATAAATATCGGCGTTTCTCCCGACCCGCACAGCACCTGCCAGTACTGCACCCGGTCCGATCGTAGCGCCGTCGCCGATAACGCATTCATGATCTACAGACGCGTGGGTGTTGACGATACACGCCTTACCGATGACCGCATCAACGCACATGGACGATCCTGCATAAATCTGACTCCCTTCACCCACCGTTACGCTCGATGCCACGAACGCGGTCCTATGAATTGCCGTAATTGGTGGCAGTCCGAAAGCCTTTAATTCCTTATGGATAGCAAGGCGGACAGCGCCATGGCCCGGGCCTATACTTACTATAAAGGACGGCTTTTCTCCGGTACCAAACGCTTCCATCCAGGGACCAAAATCTTTTTGGGTTCCGAGACAAGGAATTCCGCGGTACTCCTGATTGACAGCCGGATTATTATCGAAAAAACCGATGATTTGATACTGATCCGCTAACAACTCACACAGCACCTTGAAATTGCCGGTTCCACCCCAAATGATAGCGTCAGGTTTTTTCATTTAAAAAAAGACTTGATACCATCAATTACATACGCTACTTCCTCGTCGGTTAAATCTGCGTGCAGCGGCAACGTTATGAAGCGATTTGCTTCGGATTCAACAAAAGGACAATTGTTCCCCCAGGGCGCAAACAGGGGCTGGATACTTAACGGCGTATAGTGACATCCCGTTGAAATACCCTGGCCTTTAAGGTGAATCATGAGCTGATCCCTCTTATCGCTCCGTATGCCGAACATCTGATAACAATAGTCCTCCGGCTGAAACGGCAGCAAAGGTTCGACCCCGGGTACGCCTGACAAACCGTCAAGGTACATCCGGATAATCGCCGAGCGTCTCTGGTTCATGGCCGGAAGCTTTTTGAGCTGTGCCAGGCCTATCGAAGCCGCAAGATCGTTCATGTTGTACTTGTAACCAAGGACGTTTATTTCATAAAACCAATGCATCGCATCGTGATTTGCAGCGGTATATGACTGGGCCGTTTTCCAGTTGTCTTTGTCGATACCAACCCATCGCATAGCTTTTACGTCCTTCATGAGCTCCTCGTCGTCGGCCACCATCATACCTCCATCGCCTGTTGTCATGAGTTTCTTTTCTTCGAAACTAAAACTTCCGATTTCACCCCACGCCCCAAGCATTTTGCCTTTGTATAAAGCGCCTGCGGTGTGCGCACAGTCTTCGATCACCTTAAGGTTGCGTTCCCCGGCCCAGGGCATGAGACGCTCCATCGGGACGGGATGACCTGCGTAGTGAACCGGGATTACAGCAACGCAATCACTGGTATATTTCCTTTCGAGATCGTCCATACTCATTCCAAGCGTAACGGGGTCGCTATCCACGAAGACGGGAATCAATCTGTTGTAAAGAACGGCTGTTGCAGTTGCGGCGAAAGTCAATGATGGAACAAGAACTTTCTTTCCTTCGGGAAACCTGAATGCGGCAAGTGCCAGGTGAAGAGCTGCGGTGGCCGAATTAACTCCGATAGCTACCTGGCGCCCTGTAAATTTTTTCCACTCATCTTCGAATTCGTTGACACAAGGACCCAATCCGATCCAGGAGCGCTCGAACGCTGCTTTAATCATTTCCAGTTCCTCTTTTCCAACAGAAGGCTTGAACAATCTTATGTTCATATTTTTAATGCAGTAAATTGTTTGACAAACTCTTTTAACGTCTGGTTCTTCTCGTCTTTAGGGGATAGCACCGGTTTCCCCGCCGGCCAGTCAATGCCGAGATCGGGGTCATTCCAGAGCAACCCGCCTTCGTGTTCTTTATTGTAGGCGTTATCGACCTTATACAATACTTCGCTTTCCGGGGAAAGCGTACAGAACCCATGAGCAAAACCCTTGGGGATGAAGATCATCTTCTTATTCTCATCACTTAGTTCGATACTATCCCACTGGCCGAAAGTAGGAGAATCTAGTCGGAGATCGACGAACACATCGAGAACGGCACCTCTGATACACCGCACCAGTTTAGTTTCACTATAGGGTGGAAACTGAAAGTGCAGGCCACGGATAATGTTTTTTTGTTCATTCCGCGAATGATTTTCCTGAACCCAAGGCCGTCCCAGTCCCGCGTCTTCAAAAAGCTTCCCATCGAACGCGCGCATAAAAAACCCACGGCTATCCCGAATTGGTGAAAGCGTGATCTCGAAGGTCCCGTCTAATTTTCGTTTCTTGATTTCCACAAAGTCAGGTATTTCGTAATCTGTTCACGAGACAGTTCAGCTGCATCGCGGGTCTTGTAGGAGCGATACCACTCTGCGGTCATTGCAGCAGTCTCCTTAAGATCGAGAACCGGCTTCCAGCCGAGTTGGTAAATCGCTTTATTAATTTCCAGCATCAGCAAACTTGCTTCGTGTGGTTGATCCGGATTAGAAACGTCCTTCCACCCTGAAGATTCGAAGTGTTTGAACAGCGCATCCACTACTTCGCCGACGGAAACAATATTGGCGGTTAACGGGCCAAAGTTCCATGCTTCCGCGAATTGCTGAGGATCAGTTAGCAACCTGCTGGCGAGCAAAAGATATCCGCCCAACGGTTCAAGAACGTGTTGCCAAGGCCGTATAGCCTTAGGGTTACGAATCTCCAGTTGACGACCTGTCTGTACTGAGCGGATAACATCAGGCACCAGGCGGTTTTCTGACCAGTCGCCGCCGCCAATCACGTTTCCGGCACGTACTGACGCGATGGCGGTTTGGCCGGGTTTTGAAAAATAAGAATTCCGGTAAGATGAGATAACAATTTCAGCAGCGCCCTTGCTGGCACTATACGGATCGTGACCGCCCATAGCGTCAGTTTCACGGTAACCGTGTACCCACTTCATGTTCTCGTAACACTTGTCGGAGGTTACCATCACACCAGCGCGAACACCCGGTGTATGCCGGATAGCCTCGAGGATATTAGCCGTACCCATCACGTTGGTCGAGAACGTGTCTACGGGATCATCGTAACTTGTGAGCACCAAAGGCTGAGCGGCCAGATGAAAAACTATCTCAGGTTGCTCCTTGGCGAAGATATCCTTTACTTCGTTCAGATTCCGGATATCGGCTCGATAGTCTCGTAGCTTATTGGCAATCCCACTCAGGACAAATATATCGTCATCAGATTTCGGATCCAGTGCAATGCCTGACACTTCAGCTCCCAGCATATCAAGCCATATGGAAAGCCACGCGCCTTTAAAACCGGTATGACCAGTCACCAATACTTTTTTACCCTTCAGCAGGGAGAGACTTTTTATTAATTCCACATTTTCCATTTTGCTTCACCATTAAGCCACATGGTATCGAGTACCCGTCTGTCGTTAAGCGTATCCATAGGCCTCCAAAATCCGTTGTGCTTGTATGTAAACAACTTCCCGTTTGCCGCAAGGCTTTCCAGTGGGCCGCGTTCAAAAATAGTTGCGTCGCCGTTATCGATGTAATCGAAGACTGAATAATCGCATACAAAAAATCCCGCATTGATCCAGGCACCATCTCCTTTTGGTTTCTCGAGGAACTTGCTCACGAGACCGCCGTCCTGAATATCCAGTGCTCCAAAGCGACCTTCCGGCTGAGAGGACGTCATCGTAATTGCACCAACGTGTCCTTGATGGAAGTCGATCAATGAATTGATGTCAATATTCGATAAACCATCGCCGTAAGTCAGCATAAAGGGCTCACCGGGTTCGAGATAAGGTTTCGCACGAAGTACCCGTCCACCTGTCATTGTCTCGAGGCCTGTATCAAGCAGAGTCACATTCCAGGGCTCGCTGGGATTACTGTGGATCTTCATGCTGTTTTCAGCAAGATTGAATGTTATATCCCCGTGGTGCAGAAAATAATTCGCAAAGTACTCTTTAATGAGATAGCCTTTATATCCACACAGGATTATGAAATCATTATGTCCGAAGTGCGAATAGATTTTCATGATATGCCACAAAATAGGCTTGTCTCCAATTTCTACCATCGGCTTGGGTCTCACCCCTGTTTCTTCGCTTAGGCGGGTTCCATACCCTCCGGCTAAAATTAGCGTCTTCATTTTTTTTGTTGCAAGTTCAGTTTAGCTTATAAAAGATTTTAGTTTTATCCGGAGGTGGGGGTATCTCTTTGCGAGCTCGAAGCAAATAAATTCAATGCGGACCTGATGCCAGGGAAATAATCAGGCAGGATTCGCACTATTTCTAATTTGGTTTTAATATCCGCTTCAGTTCGATACAAGACGGAAAGCATTTTTCGAAAAAGGACCATTTTTTCTTCCCGTGTGGGAGTCCAGGGTCGGCATTTATCAAAGGTGAGCAAGAATGACGGCAGATATTCGAGAAACTTCTTTCGGTTACCCTCCAACTTCAGGCCGGAGTTAGTTACATTATTAGGATGCGTTCGATACTGAGTTGTTTTTTCATTCAAAAAATAAAACTCAGACTGGCTTGCTATGTGCAACCAGAACAAAAAGTCGTAAGTGTGGTAATGCCGATCCGTGTCAATTTTATAATCGCCAATGAGCGAACGCCTAAAGATGCCGGTCGAATTATTGACGAAATTGCCTTGAAGCAATTTAGAGAAAATTTTCCCTCCGGAATATCTCCGGCGAATGAAATCATACTGATCGTCAACGATCACGTCTCCATCCTCGGTAATTATTTCAATATCGGAGTACACCGCGCCGATTTGTGGGTTTGCGTCAAGAATATCTACCTGCTTTTTTAGCTTCGACGGATCGACCCAAACATCATCGCTATCGCAGACAGCAATGTATTGCCCTGTGCAGTAGGCCAAAGCCTTTGCTGCGTTGCCGGCAATCCCGCGATTAATATCCGACGGCAAGACTCTGATCTTATCGGGAAATTGGGCCGCATATCTGTCGCAGCTCTGTCGGGTATTGTCCGTTGAGCAATCTTCGGCAATAACGATTTGATAAGGAAAATCTACGACCTGGCGGAGCACTCCTTCGAGCGCGGCCTCGATAAATTTCTCCACGTTATATGCGAGCATATAAATACTAACCTTTGGAATGGGAGTATTCATTCGCATATACGTTTATAATCCTGGCGATCAGACTGCTTTTTTAGCCGGTTAGTCTTCAAGATATCCCTTTGAGTTACCGTAACCGTAAGCGTACGCCCCTGCATCGGCTCTCTGAACGCCATTGAGAACAATAAAAGGACGAGGCAGTTTTTCGTTAACCAGGATATCCTGAACGATCTGCAACTGTTGCTTGCGCGTAACCCCTGATCTCACCACGTACATTGTGGCATCAGCAAGATCCTTTATCTGCAACGCGTCGGCTACCATGCCAACTGGGGGCGCATCTAGTATGATAAAATCATATTCATTCCTGAGCTTGGTAATTAATTCGCGAAGTCGTGGGGAAAGCGTTAACTCACTTGGATTTGGTGGCTTCGGTCCGCTGCTTATGAAATCAAGATGTCGGTGCAAGCCGGTATTCCGGATGATATCGGTAGTTGTGAGTTGAGAGTCGACGAGATAGTCAACGACTCCTCGACGACGTCCTGTCTCCTTGATACTCAGGTATGCTTCCTGCTTTGGTTTCCGGAGATCGAGTTCCACAATCAAAACCTTCTTGTTAGTGAGTGCGACGGTCATCGCAAGGTTAAGACTGATAAACGATTTTCCTTCTCCCGACAAACTTGAAGTAATTAAAAGTACTTTCAGATCTTTCTCGGGCATTATATATGAGAGGTTTGCCCGAAGCAGTCGAAACATCTCTGAAACAACTGTACGGCTATCCTTTTTAACGACAACTGTTTCCTTTTTCTTGTTCTGCGACAGCATGGCGGCTACGGGTACCGTTGTGGCTTCCTCCACATCCTGTTGACTGAACACTTTATCGTTAATATTTTCGAACACGAATGCAATTCCGGAAGGAAGTGCGAGACCCAGGAAGATCGCGATCAACCAAATCTGCGCTGGTTTGGGACTGATTGGCAATGGACTTGCGGCTGCCGGTTCAACTATTTGACCCAGAGGAGTCGTCGCCTCCTGTCGGATCGCCGATTCTTCCCGTTTTTGCAGCAGATAAAGGAATAGGTTTTCCTTAATACTTTTAATCCTTTCAATCTCAATCAATTCCCGTTCTCGCTTCGGCAGGTTTGACATCCGGTTTCTCAGTCCCTGCTTTTGATTTTCGAATGAATTAACGGTGATCTCCAGATCGCGCTTCATCGACCGGATATTTTCGACAATAGTTCCCCGAAGGTTTTGAATCTGCCTTTCAATCAACTTTAGTTCCGGATGGGCAAGTCCCATGCTGGCGCGTTTTCGCTCTCTTTCCGCTAACAGGTCGTTGAATTGTGCAATCTGTTGGGAGATCGTCAGGTTTTGGAGTGTCAGGTTGGTAGGAACAAACTCGAAGTTTTCATTTTTAGCCAGAATCCCTTCGATCGTCTGCAGGATTTCCAGCTGTACATATGTTTCAGATATCTGTTTGTCATATCCCGATACTTCACTCATCAGCATACTGCCTTGTGTGCTTAATTCCAGAACATTGAACTCCCGCTTATAGGACTCTACATTTTGCTCCGCCTCGGTTAGTTCCTGATTGATCAGGTACACGCGTTCGTTTATCAGATCAATGGTCCCCTGAAAAACGCGGTTTTTGTCGTCGATGGTTTTTTGATTGTAAGCTGCCATGGTCGCGTTAAGGATGTCTTTCGCGCGCTGATGAGAAAGGTCTTTAATGGTAAGTTGAAGTGTACTCGATTTCTCACCCACGATCTCAATCTCCATTCGGCTATTTAATTGCCAGGCCATTGCTTCCTCACCAATGATGCTCACCTCAATGCTTCCTTCTATCTTACCATCTCCAATATAGGTTAGTGTGAGGTTTCCGGAAGGTGTTTCTATTTTCTTACCAAACTCACCGGCGTAACTACCGGTTTCCATTTCAAGGCGGTACATGCCATTTGCCCCGATCATTATCTCCCCGGTTAACCCGGCGCCATCGTAGGCGGGCTCCCAATTTGCCACCTGGACCGGTGAATTCCGGTATAAGGAGTGCCGCTTATGTCCATCTATATGAGTATATTGATATTGCAATCCCAGTTTTCTTACAACCTCCCTCAATATTGTCGTGGAGCGAAGAACCATCGTTTCGTTCTCCAGGTTTTTGCCTCCACCCCCAAGGCCCAGCTCAGCAAAAATTGCCTCTTCACTCACGCCGCCGCCGCCACCTTTTTCGTCCAGGATCATTAGAAGCGCAATGGCTTCATATTTGGGAGGCGTGACGTACAAATAAAGATAGGCCAACACAATCGAGAGTGGCAGTATTATAAGAAACAGGTACCAGTACCTGAGACCCTTGGTTATTGTTTTTCGAAAGTTCGATTGTTCTGCCATAAACGTTTGAGTGATTTTTTTTAGATTAAAGCCCAGTTATAACTGTAAAAGCAGGTTGTAAATACTAATTCTTCCCTGTGGATATCAATATAATCCGCGGCTGAAGTTAACGTGTTATTGCATCTTGTCGTTTGGATACAGCTTCGCCCCTTCGGTCACATGACCTACTATATATTAAACCAGTATTTATAACCAACCACCTAATTGACACCAACTAATTGCTTCCTTCGAAGGTATTTTGAAGAAATATTAACCAAAAGTGAACGCTCCAATTGATCGATTCTGATCACAACTTTTTTACTTCCCTTAAATTCGATCAATTCTCCTGTGAGACCCATCAGTTTGCCGCCGATAATCTCTATTGGATCTCCGGGCCCGAAGTTCTCAGCTGAGATCTCCAGGTCGTCGGCGTCGGCCAGGAGCCTCCTGATTACATTAATCTGATATTCCGGGATAATAACCGGTGTATCAGAGAATGATATAAATTTGACCACTCCAGGAATACTTAAAACGCTAAGGTAATCTTTCGGTGCAATCTTGACAAAAACGTAAGATTTTATCAACGGTTCCTCTACGCTTTTCTTGCGATCGCTCCATTGTTTCAGTTGTTTCCGTAAAGGAAGGTACGTTTCAATCAAGTGTGCCTTGAGCCATGTATGTATTCTTTTCTCAAAATTGGACTTGGTATAAATGGCATACCAATTAAAAGAATTGCGCTCCATAAGTTTAACGGTTCAGCCCTTCAAGCATTATTGCCTGATTTCTACAGAATAACCACCCTGGAGAGGTGAAGCTGATTCGATAAAGGTAATTAATAATCCGCAAATGAATTTTCGGTTTCACTGCCTATCCTCCCGAATCTGTCCTTTGTTAAATAACCCCTTCACCGATCCGCGACTAACAGGGCGCCAAATATATTAATTACCGTTGGTTCAAACGGCAATAAATGCGTTTTTTCAGGAAAAATCAGTTTTCAACGGTTTGTGTGGCAAAACAGGAATTGGGCTAACCCTTCCGCCACCGACATAATCTGTAGATTTTCCGGAAATCACCAAGATTATACTGTCCCACATAAGACCACCTGGCCGGGCCACGGCAAATCCCTTTCATTTCTATCGAGTAAGTTTGGCCGAAGCCGGGGAGGGAGGCCGCACGCACATTACTTTTGGCCAGGTCGAAATTCGCTGATCGTGATATCTCCCGCAGAAATCTTACGGTCAACGGCAATTGCCATGGCATACCCTGGGTCGATCGGGAGCTCCGCAACGTGCCAGGGTACGGCTCGGTTGGCGATTGAGGCTGTATTACCCGATACTGCGATATCCGGCAGATGTATGGAAAGGCCCTGACCTTCTGCCTTTATTACGCTTTCCTTGATCACCCAATACGAATAAAACCTGTCCAGTGCGCCTTTTGGGCTTTGGTTGATGTGCTCCCACTGACCGGGGCTCATGGTATTCAGAAAATCATCAAAATCAACCGGTTTCTTCTGTTCTATGTCTATTCCCATGCGTACATTCGACGTCGTGCACGCGCAAACCACGAATTCGGCGGAATGGGAAGTACTGAAACTCAGATAATCCAGCAATGGTTTGCCAAAATCGTTGTATTTCAGATCCTGCAAGGCGTTATCGCCCCAACCCATCCTGATCGACGTCCATAATAATAGTATTTTTCCCATCAGGTGGGAGTGCCGGTCCTGCCATCGTACGAAATGTCCATTCTTCTCCCGCAAATCACCAGGAAGCTTCTCAAGGTAAACCTGATAAATATCGTCCGGAAACGGATGTGTGATTCTGGTGAACGCTAATTCGATATGACATGAGGAAACCGCCACGGTACGAGGATACGTGCAATAACGGCAAAAAGCACAACGCACAAAAGTGTCCGGGCCAGCGTTTCAGCGGCGGAAATGAACGGTGAAGTCCGAATGCATCCGGTTCGTCAAAAGAAGAACGTAATCCCCGCCTTAAAAAAGAACGGCGTTCCAGGCGTAAAATGGATCTCCGACACAGGTTCCGCCTCGTTCTGAAGCCGGGATTCGGTATCGAACTGAGCCTCATTCCAATCGTCGTCTAGCAGATTTTCCGCCGAGAACGTCAATTCATAAGATCTGCGGGTATATTTCAGGACGGCATCAAGGAGGAAATATCCTTCAGCCACCACCGAGTTGTTTTCGTTGGCGGCACGATCGCCGAGGAACCGATACCGAATGCTCCCGTTGAAACCACTTGGCAACCGCCACGAAATCCCCCCCATGCTTGTAAAAGTGGGGGCAAGCGGGATATAATCCTCGCCTTCGGGCGCGCCCTTGGATTTCGGATCCATTACGTTGACATCTCCATCAATATACAGCCAGGGCAACGCCTGATAGCGTAAAGAGAGATCAATTCCCCGGCGCTTTGTTTTTCCGCTTGGTTCTACGATACCTTCATCCCCCACGTAAACGAATTCCTGGTCGAGGTCAAGCATCCAGAGTGCCGTGTGGACCAGAAGCTGGCTGCCCAGTTTAACGTTCGCGCCCACGTCCAGGCCATACGCGCGGGGGAGCACTTCTTCACCTTGTTGAGCGACCACCACACGAGAATCGTTTGAATGAAAGCCAATGCCGGCCTTCATAAAGATATCGATGTTCCTGTTCAAGTGATGACTGATATTAATTTTCGGACTCACGACGGCCTTGCTGATGCTTTGTCTTTCGTATTCGGCTGTCAGCGCATCGATGTAATTGAATGTAAAATGGTCGAGTCGCAACGCTGCATTTAACGAAAATTTCGGCGACAGCGAGATCGTTTCTTTCACATAAGCATAAAGGTTTGTCTCATCGATATCACCCCGTGCCATATCTCCAAGAAAATGTTTTCTCGATCTCGTCCGATAAAGGTGGATATCATTAACATCATCATAGCGAAAACCGGCGCCAATTTCACTGCGCAAAGCCTTAGCCCCAAACAACGTTTCGATTTCATAACTTCCGCGGTAGCCATAGATGTTCCGTGACTCATTTTGTGTGATCTGATCTCCGTTTACCGGATCATTCAGAAAAAATGTAAAATTCGAGATCAGGTTGAAGTCATACTTCGTGAAATAGATTTGATTGTCAAACATGCCGCCCTTATCGGATGTCTTAACGTAACGGATATACGCGTTGTGCCGGGAGGTTTCCCCCCCTTCTGTCGGGTCGATTGATCCAAATCGCGTTATCCTTCCTTCGTTTACTTCGCGGGTCGGAATCTGCCCGGATGCGTCCCACCTGCTGTTGAACGTCGATAGCCCCACAGTCAAAGCTTCGCGATCACCGCGGTAGGCGCTGTATTTCGCGAGCACGTTAAGCCTGTTGAAATGCTGATTACGCTCGAAAAATCCGTCGCTGCGAAAGTATTCTGAAGCAACGTAAGCATGGCTTCGCCAATTACCGCTCTTCTCATCCAGAATCCTGATTCCATTCACATTCCGGAGAGTACCAAAGCGTCCGCCCTCAAGCTTGACCATATTCTGCTCAAGCGTTCGTTTTGTATGAAATGATGCATAGCCTGCGGTGGCGAAGTTACCCTGGTTCGCATGATATGGACCTGTGTTGAAATCGACGGTGCCTACCATTTCAGGAATTAGAAAGTGTAAATCGGAATATCCCTGCCCATGAGCGTGAGAGGCCATATTCACGGGCAACCCATCAACTTCAAGGCTGATGTCGGTGCCGTGGTCGATGTCGAATCCACGAAGAAAAATCTGTTCGGCCTTTCCGCCTCCGGCATGCTGCGCGATGAACAATCCGGGAACCATCCGCAGGATATCCTGGGAAGTATTCACCGGCCGGAGTTTAATGTCTACTTGAGAAATCGTGTTCACCTCATTCCCCGCCAGGTCGGCGACGACGATATCCGCCAATACCAGTTCGCCGGGTTCAAGTGTTACATCGAGCATTGTTACTGCATTGTTCATGGTCACAACTTGCTGATAGGGGCGAAAACCAATGAAGGTAATTGATACACCGTAGTCGCCGTTCTGGACATTTCGAATAGTAAACCGCCCCAGCCTGTCGGATGTGGTTCCAACCTTCAGTGCTTCAATGTATATGTTTACATCCTGCAAGGGAGTGTTGGTGGAATCGGTGACCGTTCCCGTTAAGGTTCCCTGGGCGATCGCCGAATTCAGGACAACAAAAAGTAGTCCTGTCAGGAATAATGTGGATTTCATATAGGATAATTTCACAGTCCGTTTATAATAGTCGACAGCATATTGTGCAAACAGAAAAACGCAAAAGCAAAAAGTTGCATTTGCAACCGCCAGCAGCAATTGTATAATAAAGAAGGGGTTCAACTCATCATCGAAAAGATGAGATCAGATTCTGGAGCCTTCCCTGTTCCACGGGGGCGGAACCAAGGGCGGGAACGCAACGCTACTGAACGCCATTGAATTCGCGGGCGGGACCCGGGCGAACAAGACATCTCCGAATGCAAAAGAGTCGAAGGACTGGAGATAGACAAAAAAGTTAATTAGTGAAGGAAGGCGATCTTCCGAAGTTTCATTTTCGATCTGAGATGCAGGGCCCTTCGTCGCATACCCGTGATCGTTGATGCCATGATGGGTATGATGTGAATGGTCGTGTAGATGCACATGATGATGGGTCGCGAGGTGATGCAGCAGGTCGTGCCCCAGTTCCATCACGCCGGAAAAAACCATTGGAGTGGCGTACAGAATCAATATGACTGCGAAATACCTCATCAATTAAGGGCAAACGAAAATTTGCGCCGATTTTATCAAGTTCAGGCTAATTTTCCATATCACACTATACGTCAACAGTAATTATTTTCTTCTCGCGGCTTACCCGGAGAATTTCGTTCAGCTTTGCACTCAGAATTGCGACCTCCGGCTCCAGGAATAGCGTCTCATGATGACCGGGAACAATGAAAACTTCAACGCCCCTTATAGCGAGCTTCGACCATTGGGAGATGTGGCAGTCCAGGTTCGGGTTTTCGGTTGACTCACTGCTGCGGATGAGTGTTACTTTGCCGTTGTAGGGCGTCCATCCGTATTGAAGGTGCAATTTTAATAGATGTTTTTGTACGCTGTACAAGCTGCGGGTTTGTCGGCTACGGAGGAAATTAAACCGCTTTTCCATAGCGATTCGAAGACGGGTGAATCGCGCCTGGAATATCGCAAGAATGGCTTTGAATGCGTTTTTCCTAAACCGGTTGATGAATCGGTGATAGCGAAGTGGAATCCGTTTCAACTCTGCGGCTGACGTCGGGCCAATCACCTCTTCCGGGCTGTAGACACCGGAGTCGATAATGGCCAGCAAAGAAATGGCTTGTCCCGCAGCCTGAAACTGTCTTGCCATCTCAAGGCATACCGCATTGCCGAAGCACGTTCCAAGAACCGCGTAGGGTCCTTCGGGCTGCACCTTGCGAATCTCATGTATGTAACATGCCGCCATCTCTTCAACGCTTTTATGAAGAGCAGCCTGCCCATCAAGCCCTGCGGGTTGTAACGCATATACTGGCTGATCAGCTCCCATATGATGAGCCAGCCTGTGATAGAAAAGCACGTGGGCTCCCCCGGCATGCACGCAAAACAGAGGCGTCTTGCTCCCTCCGGCGCGAATCGGCACGAGCGAATTCCATGTTTGCAGGTGATCCTCCTTCAACAACACAGCCAGCGATTCGATGGTACGGTTCTGCATTAACGCCGCAGGCGGAAGGCTTCGCTGGAATTTTTTTTCAATTTGCGTGAAGAGACGCACTGCCTGCACAGAGGTCCCTCCCACCTGGAAAAAGTCATCGCGGATCCCTATAGGATGGCGTCCGAGGATCTCTTCCCAAATGCGCGTCAATTTTAGCTCAGTTGTGTTACGGGCACTCATGTAGCTTCCGTTCACGAGATGTTTTTTTCCATTGCGGCCATTTACGCTGCTGGTTTTTATTGCAAGTTTGATCGCGCCCCCGTCTATCCTTTGCCACAGATCCGATACGCCGGGGTCCGATTCTCCAAGGGACTCAAACAATGATTGCAACCCAGCCAAAAGCAAATCGGCAAGTCGTTCGGGAATCCGGCCAGTCTGGTGCCGCAATACAATTTCCAACTGAATTCCTGGCTTTACCACCACGGTAACGGGGTATGTCGAAGTAAAACCTCCGGTAAAATCCCTCAGAACAACATCTCCGCCCTGAAGCTCGCTCCATGGAAAGTTCTCAACCACGAGCAGACTGTCAAAAAGTGGAAGGTGACCCGGCCATCCAGTCCACGCCACGATTTGATCAAGAGTGATGTATTCGGTATTGCGCGCCGCTATCTGTTCCCGTTGAAGATTAATCAGCCAGTCCGACACGCTCGTACTTTCCGGGATGCGGATTCTTGCGGGAAGCACATTAGTAAAAAGTCCTGTGACTTGTTCAAGGTTGGGAATTGGAGCGCTCCGACCCGAGACAGTTATTCCGATGACCACGTCGCGGCGTTCGACGAATCGCCCCAAAAGCAGCGCCCAGAGGCCTTGGCATATCGTGCTCAAGGTAAGGTGGTGACGGCGGGCATAAGTGCGCACTTCGGCGGCCGTTTTTTCAGCCAATGGAAAAGTCACTTCACGGAATTGGTTCACAGCGGCTGATTAAGCGCAGCGCTGACGTTGACACCTACTGGGAAGCAAAACGGGCGGAACTACCAAAAACACCGGCACTTTACGGTTTTCAGAAAAACACAAGTACCACACGCTCCGAGCGCATCACCCTTTCACTCGGACGGGAACGATCAGAGAAATTACGGGCGCTTACGCGTGAACCGGATCTGCGCTGCTGGACTACAGACTTGTCGTTGTTCAACATTTTCGCCACAGCTCTTTTTGTTTACCTGTATCGCGTGAGCGGACAGTCGGCGTTGGCGATAGGATGTCCTGCCCACAATCGCCCGACGGCTTCCTTCAAAGAGACGCCAGGCTTATTCATCGAAATATTTCCCCTCCTGGCAAAGATTGAACAACATGATACATTCATCGACCTGTTGCAACGGGTTCGTTGCGATACTAATGAATTTCTTCGATATGCACAGGCGGGAGCCGGCTCTGTAGAATTAACTCGTGGCTTCAACGTAATACTGAATTACATTCACGCTGCCTTTGGGAACTTTGCAGGAGCTCCAGTCCATTCCGAATGGGTTCATCCCGGCCACTGCGATCCCAGACATCACCTGCGGCTGCAAGTTCATGATTTCGACAGCACCGGCACCATACAACTTCAGTTCGACGCAAATTGCGAAGTATTCGATGAGGCAATGAGACAACGTATCCCCTATCATTTTCTCCGTGTGCTCGATGCGATCATCACAGACCGGACCCAGCCCGTGCTGATGTCGCCCATTGTCTCTGAAACAGAGTTTCATCAACTTCAATTTCGGCTTAGTGAAAATACCACGATTGGGACACCCGTAGAAAGTGTACTTCAACTATTCTATGATCAGGTCGAAAGCAATCCTGTTATGCCGGCTCTTCGTTTTCGGAATGAAGTCCTTACATATCGGGAGTTAGATCAAAAGGCAAATCGACTCGCCCGTTTCCTCCTCGAAAAAGGCTCGGGACCGGACCAAAGGATCGGCATATTTTTAAAGCGGTCTCCCGAACTTATCCTCAGTATTCTTGCGATCTGGAAAACCGGCGCGACATACGTTCCCATTCCGACGGATTATCCATCCGAAAGAATTCAGCATATTTTGCAGGATGCGCGGGTTACACTATTGATCACACAAGGAGATCTATCCGGCACAATCGAGTTTGCCGGAGTTGCATCGATCTCGCTGGCGCACGAAGAAAGTCGAATTAATTCTTATCCTGATTCCCCGCACGACCTTGCGTGGGACATTGAGAGTGCGGCCTATCTAATGTATACATCCGGATCGACAGGCAAGCCAAAGGGTGTTATTATCAATCATTCATCTTTAGTGAACTATATCAGCTGGGCTGCATCGTACTACTTCATTCCGGAATTTGCCTCAATGCCCCTGTTTACTTCCATTGGCTTCGACCTGACCGTGACGTCGATGTTCTTACCCCTGATCACTGGCGGTACTATTGTCATTTATGAAGAAGATTCAACAGGGCCGGATCTTTCGCTGCTTCGTGTCCTGGACGACAACGCTGTCGATGTCATTAAACTTACCCCTTCTCATCTCGCATTGCTGAAGGATCGCGACCTTTCCGGTTTGCGCATCACCACCATGATCGTTGGTGGTGAAGACCTGAAACGGACCGTTGCCGAAGAGATAAGTCAGTCCCATGGCAATGGTTTGCGTATATACAATGAATACGGTCCAACGGAAGCTACAGTAGGTTGTATCGTTCATGACTTCAATGCGAATCTTGATCGCGGTACGTCAGTGCCCATTGGTCAACCCATTTGGGGAATGCAGGCTTTTGTACTTGATGGTTTTGGTAATCCCGTTCCGGAGGGAGTCACCGGAGAATTGTATGTTACTGGTGTCGGCCTTGCGGCAGGATATTGCAACCAGGAAACACTGACACGTGAGAAGTTTGTTGTAAATCCCTTTCAAGAAGGTTCTCTGATGTACAGAACTGGTGATCTGGCCCGCATCAACAGCCGCGGGGAGCTGGAATGCCTTGGCCGGATTGATCATCAAATGAAGATCGGCGGCATCCGGATTGAGCCGGGAGAGATTGAGTCGGCTGTTGCGGCATATCCCCAGATCCGCGACTGCGTGGTAACTCTTCAGCAACGAAACACTGTTCCGCGCGAAAACCATGAAGAAAAATGTACGCGCTGCGGACTGACGTCCCGCTATCCAAAGGTAGAATTTGATGAACTAGGTGTGTGCAACCTTTGCCGCGGATATGAAAAGTACCAGCAAGAGGCACAGCAATACTTCAAATCCATGGACGATCTCCGTGAAGTATTCACCCGTGCCGGAAGCCCGGCAGAACGCCCGTACGATTGTCTCGCATTATTGAGTGGAGGAAAGGATAGTACGTATGCATTGGCCCGGCTCGCAGAGATGGACCTGAAGATACTGGCATTCACATTGGACAACGGTTATATTTCAGACGGCGCAAAAAGCAATATCCAAAAGGTTGTCGAAGCACTTGGTGTTGATCATATGTTTGGGACGACGCCTGCGATGAACGCCATATTCGTTGATAGCCTGCAACGGCACCACAATGTTTGTGATGGATGTTTCAAAACCATTTACACCCTCAGTACTCAGGTCGCGCTTGAAAAAAAAATTCCGTTTATCGTTACCGGTCTTTCACGAGGCCAGTTTTTCGAGACGCGCCTTACTGAAGAACTTTTCAGGTCACCCCAGATTGACGGCAATGCCATCGACCGAACCATCCTTGATGCACGTAAGGCCTACCACCGGGTTGACGACGCGGTATACCGGCACCTCGATGTATCCATGTTCGAAGAAGAAGATGTTTTCAACAAAGTTCAGTTTATAGACTTCTACCGTTACTGTGACGTGAGCCTTGATGAGATGCTGGCATACCTCGACCGGCGACTGCCGTGGGTACGCCCGTCAGATACCGGCCGGTCTACAAACTGCCTGATAAACAAGGCGGGAATCTATGTTCACAAGAAGGCGAAAGGCTACAGTAATTACGCCTACCCCTACAGTTGGGACGTGCGGGTAGGTCATAAGAAGCGTGATGCGGCACTCGCAGAGATCGAAGAAGAGATTGAAGAAAAGGAAGTGCGACAGATTCTTGACGAAATCGGTTATCACGACGGCAATGATAGTAACGATGGACAAGAACAACTAACCGCGTATTATGTGTCCGACGTTGAGATACCACTGGAATCATTGGTAGTGCACCTTTCCCGGCATTTGTCTCATTATATGATCCCGTCAAAGTTCATAAGGATGCAGTCGCTGCCACGTACGCCAAACGCAAAAATAGACCGACAGGCACTGGCATTGATTGAAGTCCAAAAGGCCAATGAGGTCCGAAGCTACGAAGCTCCGCGCAATGAGATCGAAACGATCATAGCAGAGCTGTGGTCGACGGTACTTTATGTCGATCGGGTTGGAGTCAATGACAACTTTCTCGCCTTAGGGGGTTACTCCCTGGCCGCCATTCGGCTTACGACGAGAATCAATGAAGCCTTCGATCTTCAACTTCCTGTAAACAGAATTTTCGAATTTCCCACTATCGCCAGTCTCTCCGAATACATCGAGCAAACCATCTCGGCCATGTTGGAGGAACACGATCGTGAAAC
>JAEZEH010000067.1 GCA_023417785.1 Bacteroidota bacterium | reverse complement strand
ACGGCTCTTGAATTGTTCTTCTGTTACACGCGAGTCCCTAAAATGCGCCGAGCCTCCGGTCTCTGCAGATATCGTCATCGTTCCGTTGCCGCTCCGCTGCGACGCGATGTTTAAAATCCACCGCCGATTTTTATTGGAAGTCAATACAGTCGCTGTTTTGAATCTTTAGCACCGATGCAATCGAATGATTTAGCAAATTCGTGCAATTGTCTCGTAACTAAAGATGACTCTCGGTCAAACCCAGTCTGATGAAGTGGATAATAACTTGTATTGCTCTCCTCCTGATTTCTTTTGTAGCAACAACAACTTCCGGTAATCACAGCATCGCAGGATGGATGTTGGTAGCAATGTTTGTGCTGATGGCCATTGCCTGCAGCCGACACCGCGCGTTGAAAGGCTACGCATTTGCCGTCGTGATTTTCGCTGCGGCCAGTGCAGCGATGTATTATCCGGCATATTTCGTTACTATAGGCAATTTTAAGCTATCCTCTGTTATTGTTCCACTCATGCAGATCATTATGTTCGGCATGGGCACTGCACTAAGTGTAGGCGATTTTACCAGGGTCGTTAAAATGCCTAAAGCTGTCTTAGCCGGGATTGGGTGTCAGTATATCATCATGCCTTTTGTTGCCCTGCTGATCACTAAGATATTCAGGTTTCCAAATGAAGTTGCTGCGGGCATTATCCTTATCGGAAGCTGCCCCGGTGGTCTTGCTTCCAACGTAATGACCTACCTGGCAAGAGCGAACCTGGCGTTATCGGTTACGCTTACCGCAATATCCACCATCATCGCCCCGTTCGTAACTCCTTTGCTGATGAGTTGGCTCGCCGGGCAATATGTTGAGATGAATTTCTGGAAAATGTTTTTTGATATTGCCAAAATCGTGATCCTTCCCGTAGGACTAGGACTTCTTTTCAATCACTTCGTGCAGAGCAAGTGGAAGAAACTCGATGATATTATGCCCCTGGTGTCGATGGGAGGCATCGCATTGATTATTGTTGTCATCACTGCAGCAGGCCGTGACGAGTTGATGGTCATTGGAGCCACCCTGATTCTGGCAATGGCGATTCATAATACCGCGGGGTACATCCTGGGTTATTTTTCGGGTAAACTACTTGGATTGAAGGAAGAGGACCGGCGCACGATAGCCATAGAAGTGGGTTTGCAAAATGCGGGACTTGGGTCAAGCCTGGCGTTGGCCATGGGCAAACTTGCCACGGTGGGCCTGGCTTCCGCAGTGTTCGCTCCTTTGATGAACATTACGGGATCCACACTCGCCTCGTGGTGGCGAAACCGCCCACCGGAACCGCTCACAAATGATATTGGCGAACCGGACTTTGAACCACAAACCGCAAGCGAGATAAAATTAAAAGACGAAAAATTATGATTTACACCAAAGTTGCATTGGTTGCATTTTTGAGCCTCATTTTTAATTCAATCTGGGCTCAACAAATTTCCAGGGAAGAGTTAATATTTCTAACACCCGAATGGAAAGGGGAGCGCTTTCCGGATGGGCGACCAAAAGTGTCTGACCAGATCCTTAACAGGATGAAACAGGTTACTCTCGAAGAAGCGTGGGCGGTTCTCCGGAATGAAAATTTCAAATTTCAGTATGAGGATGGGTGGGAGGTGATCAATCCCGACAGTGTGCTGGTTGGCAGGGCGGTGACGGCGACATTTATGCCGGGGCGTCCTGATATACACAGTGTCATAGATGAAAGAGGCCACAGCAAAGACAAACGTGTAGGCTCTCAGAATTCATGGACTATCGATTTGTTGACAAGGCGCGATGTCTATGTGGTAGATCAATTCGGCGCCCATGAGGATGGACCAACCATTGGCGACAACCTGGGGAATTCCATTTTCACGAAGACAGGAAACGGAATTATTTATAACGGTGCGGTGCGTGACATCAACGGTCTGAAAGAGTTGGGTAGCTTCACATCTTTTTTCCGATCCTATCATCCTTCGCACCACCTCAATGATCCTAAGGGGCAACTCAATACGACGCTGGTTGGAATTAATACTCCCACGCGAATAGGTAAAGCAACGGTGATGCCGGGTGATGTTGTTCTTGCGCGGGATGGAGGAGTAATTTTTATTCCTCCGCATCTTGCTGAAAGAGTAGTTACCACATCGGAGATCGTCAGGCTGCGCGATATGTTCGGGCATCAACGGCTTCGTGAACAGAAGTACACTCCCGGCCAAATCGACAGGCGATGGACACCTGAGATAGAAAAAGATTTCTCTGAATGGCTCAATGCCAATATTGATAAACTTCCTGTTCCCAAAGAGCAGATACGCGAATTGCTGAAACAACGGACCTGGTAACCTAATATAAAAGCACATGTCAATTCCAAACAGAAATTCAAGACGATCCTTTTTCAAAAGCGCGGCAACTGCCGCCGCAGCGATTGCTCCGCTTTCAACAACCTTCGGCAGTAATCTGGAGCATGCCATCGAGAAAACGTCAGCCAGGTCGAAGCCTTCAGAGCTTAAGATTACGGAGGTGCTATGTGCATTCATTCGCAACGGCAGCGGTCTGTTCGTAAAGATAAAGACCAATCAGGATATTTATGGCTGTGGCGAAGGCGTCGATGCGGTAGGAGGCACCTACCACTTCGTAAAGATGATGGAGCAACGGCTGAAGGGAAAGAACCCGCTGAACGTGCATCGACTTTTCGAGGACTTGAGACGGTCCGGTGTATTCGGCGGCGCTCAGTCGGGAATGTACATTGCTGTTTTGTCGGCGATCGAAACGGCCCTTTGGGATATCGCTGGCAAAGCCTTTGGGGTGCCGGTCTATCAACTACTCGGCGGTAAATTCAGGGACAAAATCCGCGTGTATTGTGATACTGCACTGTATCAGAATAACCTTCCTACACCGGCAGATTTTGCGAGGGTTGCCAAGGAGGCAAAGGACATGGGATTCACCGGAGTCAAGTTTGATCTTGATCAGTGGAACGACCCCAAAAAGTACGACCGATACAATTGGACCGCGAGCCCGGGTGAGCTTCAGCGAATGGTTGATCAGATCACGGCGGCTCGCGAGGCCGTTGGTCCCGACGTGGATATTTGCTGTGATATGCATGGACGATACGATGCTGTGACGGGCCAGCAAGTCGCAAAACGGGTCGAACATTTGAATCTTATGTGGCTCGAAGAACCGATTCCGGCGGAGAATGCCGAAGCGTACAAAATCATCGCCGACTCAACGTCTACACCAATATGTGCAGGGGAGAACCTTTATCTCGCTTACGGCTTCCGCCGGCTTCTCGAAATTGGAGCTGTGGATATAATCATGCCCGATCTGCAGAAGGCGGGAGGATTAGGGGAAGGCCAGCGTATCGCCAACCTTGCTAACTTGTATTACGTACCTTTCGCGCCGCATATGGTGGCCTCATACCTGGGAGCAATGGCGGCGTGCCATGTTTGCGCGTCGGTGCCGAACTTCATGATTCTCGAATGGCAAATTTATTTCCATACCAATCCGATGTTCAAGGAAATTGTGAAGTACGACGAGCCGATGATTGAAAACGGATTTATCACACTTTCGGAAAAGCCTGGCATCGGCGTAGATATTAACGAAGAAGGTATGAAGAAGTACGCCACGGTAGGGCTACCGTTTTTCAAGTAGGATTTCTGGCGATTGTTATCGAGCTTTCTTCTTATTTACTGTTCCTCTTACTAACATCTTCTCATGCCTAAATAATCAGGGGAAGATGTTTTTTTTATTTCTACTTGGATCCCTGGGAGCTGCCCCTCCTCCGCGCGAATCTGATAAGTGTATAAATAACAGTTTTGTTCAAAATTCTCCGCTGGTCATTATTGGAAGCAAATTGCAACCGATTTCGTCACCTTTGATCAAATCCTTCGGTGAAGGTGACCTAACATGAGGGCTTTGGTACCGCGCGAGATGCACGGTGATGGGGAGGGATTTTGCCATGTATTCCCGGGTTAAGTCAAAAAAAGGAAACCATTTCAAACCATAAACCTTACCCTCATGAAACAACGCTATCTGTTGTGCATTATTCTCGTGCTGTTTTACGCCGAAGCCCATGTGCTTGCCGGCGGCACACATCGCGCGAATGAAGCCACCGAATTTTCAGACTACTTCACATCCCCATTCACCAATGTCGCCATGGTCCCGATCTCCGGGACTGTAACTGACGAAAATGGATCGCCCTTTCCCGGAGTGAATGTCGTAGTTAAAGGCACTTCGACAGGAACAACTACTAACGCTGATGGAAAATTTCAACTCGACGTTCCCGAAAGCAGCGGCACCCTGGTATTTTCATTTGTCGGATATGCTACAAAGGAAGTTGCTATCACGGGTCGAACAACAGTTGATGTTGTTATGGAGCCAGATGTGAGATCACTGGAAGAAGTTGTCGTAACAGCCCTTGGTGTTAGAAGAGAAACCAAGAAGTTGGGGTATTCGGCCACAGCGGTTGAGACCGACGAACTGGTGAAGCACCGGACCACGAATTTGATGGAGTCCCTCGAAGGTAAAATTGCCGGGCTGAATATCTCACCCCCGGCAGCCGGAGCGGGTGCAAGTATGCAAATACGCCTGCGTGGCCAAGCCGCGTTCGCAGGCGCTAATAACGCCCCGCTCTTTGTAATTAATGGTCTGCCAATGGATCAGGGCGCCCGGGGAACCAATGGTAACGGTCAGGTGGAACAACGTGATCGTGGAGATAATCTTCAGAACATTAACCCGGATGACATCGAGAGCATGACCGTATTGAAAGGTGCTACTGCTGCAGCAATTTACGGAGCAAGAGCAGCCAATGGTGCTATCATCATAACAACGAAGTCAGGCCGGAAGGATCAAGGTCTGGGGATTGACTTCACATCAAGCTACACCACTTCTCATGCGCTGAACTTCCTGGATGAGATCACGCAAACAGAGTATGGGATAGGAACTGGTGGTATACGGCCCCAAACCCAGGGAGATGCGCAGTCATATGGCCAATTCGGATTCGGAGAGCGACTTGACGGTGCGCCCACAGTTAACTTCGACGGGGTCATGAGGCCCTATTCAGCCTACCCGAACCAGCTGTTTGATTTCTTGCAAACCGGAACAAACTGGACCAATACGATCGGATTGTCGGGGGGCGGAGCGAATGGCAGCTTTCGTGTTTCCTTTTCGAATACAGACGCAAAGGGTATCGTACCCAGCAATGAATACAAACGACGCATTTTCAACCTCGGCATAAACCATGACATCACTCAGAAGCTCTCCCTTCTCGTCAATGTTAACTATGCTAATGAAAAGAATCACAACCCTCCGCAGATTGGCACCCAGGGCGATGGCCCGGTAAACTTTTTTACCCGGATGGGCATTTCTACCCCTCTCGAAGCATACAGGGATAACGCAATCGATCCAGATACGGACGCCGAACTGAGAACAAATGGATTTCTTGGAACGATCAATAATCCCTATTATCAATTGAAAAAGCGTCAATACTTCAGGGACGACAGAAACAGGCTTCTCGGAACGGCATCGTTGCGTTATCAAATCACTGACTGGCTATACGCGCAGGGACGGTTCAACTATGATCAGGGTTCCGGATTTATGGAATGGAATCAATTGAACGGGTCAGGCTCAACTACGCTATTTAACGGCGATGGCACCTACAGGGGAAATTACAATATTCGTCAGGATCTCACTACCGACATCAACGCTGACTTCCTTATCGGAGGTAACAAGGAGGTTGGGAAATTTTCTGTTGACGCGAGCTTCGGTGGCAACACATGGAGAACACAGTTTCAACGCAATGAACAAAATTCCAGCAACTTCATTGTTCCGGATCTTTATTCTCTATCCAACGGTACGCTCCGCAATCAAAATCTCGCCGGGTATGTATTCAACAGAACCCGCGTAAATTCGTTGTACGGGTGGGCGGAATTTGGTTACAACGATCTACTCTTCCTGAACTTTACCGCTAGAAATGATTGGTTTTCCGTATTAAACCCCGCTAACAACAGCAAATTTTATCCCTCGGTTTCGGGAAGCTTTGTCTTCTCCGAATTACTGCAGGATATGAACTGGCTTAGTTTTGGAAAACTGCGGGCATCCTGGGCGGAAGTAGGAAGCGCGAATGGCGTGAATCCGTACGAAGGAGTTCTGAGATATACCATCAACGCCAATCAATTTAATGGACAAACGCTCGCAGGGATTAGCGGATCTTTCGCGCCCAACCTTGGACTGCAACCTTTCACCGTAACGGAAAAAGAAATCGGCCTTGAGACGAGACTGTTCAATAACAAGCTGCTTGTTGATATAGCCGCCTTTGACAAAGTTACGACTGAACAAATTCTCGACGTCACAATTTCCAACACATCAGGATTTAACAATTCAAAACAAAATAAAGCGTCGCTGAAAAACAGTGGAATCGAGCTCCTCCTGGAAGTTACCCCATATGAAACTCGAGATTTCAGCTGGACAACTTCCTGGAACAATGCGTATTTGTCGACCGAGGTTCTCGACGTTGGCAATGAAAGCGGAACGATTCTGGTGCTGTTTTTTAACGGGACGGGTAACGAATTCCTGGGCGAACTGAGGTACACAGAAGGATTGCCTATGAATCAGCTCTACACAAGGACCTACCGGAGAGATGCAAACGGTCGAATCGTCGTAAATGATCAGGGGCGGCTACTTGCGTCGACAGGCACCACTCCCGGTGCGGAAAAAACCAATGGGTTTCTTCCTGTTGGAAGTTCAATACCCAAGCATGTGGGTGGATGGAGCAATACTTTTGCGTATAAAAATCTGTCCCTTGGCGTTCATATTGATTACAAGTTTGGAGGCACGGTATTATCCTCGACACACCTGAATATGCTTCGGCAGGGCCATTCCATATTATCGCTCGAAGGCCGCAGGGAAGGGGAGGACGGACTTGTATTTCCAGGGGTCTATGTGGATTCCGGCGAGCCAAATACTACTGTAGTTTCTAATCTTCAGTCCTTTTATGCCGACTACCGGAACCTTCAGATCGGCGATCCATTTACCTTTAAGTCAGATTTTGTTAAGCTTCGTAATGTATCGCTTTCTTATAACCTCACCGATGCCATAGAAAGAATCCCGGCGCTGAGATTTGTTAAGGGACTTACATTGTCTGCAGCATGCCGAAACGTAGCGATCCTTTATAAAGACCTACCCGGACTGGATCCTGAAGCGGTACAATCTTCCGGCGACTTCAGAGCCGGATATGAAAACTCATCCCTTCCCACCACCAGAAATTACAACGTATCCCTCAATGTTAAATTCTAAGACATGAAGACCTTAAGAAATTATATTCTGATCTCGATATTAATATTGGCTGTTGCATGTGATAACGACTTCGTGGAAGTGAACACCGATCCTTACGCTGTCACGGATATCGACCCGGCGCTTCTATTCGCCGGAGCGCAGCGGAGTCATTTGGGCACATGGGCTGCTGAGCATACGATTGTCCAGCATTTCGTCAATCCATACAACCAGGGTGCTACTCTTGGCTTTAATTTCAATGAAGACATTGATGGCGTGAGTAACCCGGGGTGGGACCAGTCTTATCCGGGACCTCTCCGGAACCTGGCGCAGGCTGCTTCTATCCTTGGTGCGAATACGGAGCGTATAAACCTGTTAAGCATGATCCGTATCTGGAGAGCTCAGATTGTTATGGGCCTGGTCGATAGCTATGGTGACGTACCATATTTCGAATCTGGACAGGCGGTCTCTGCGGGTATCTTCTATCCGAAGTACGACGACGATGCGCTCATTTATGCAGATCTGGAGAAAGAGATAAAGGAAGCCGTTGCGTCGCTCAGTCCTGGTGCTGATTTCGTTGCTGCAGACCTTTTTTATGGTTCCAATAGTGAAAATCCTTCGGGGTCCGCAGGAGTTCAGGTTGAAAAATGGAAGAAACTAGGTAATTCGCTTTTACTGCGATTGGGCATGAAGTATTCGAAACTCAATCCTGCGAAGGCTGAATCAATCGTAGCGGAAGCCGTTCAGGGCGGAGTCATGACCTCGAACGATGATAACGCTTATGTAAAGTATGACGGAACCCTGTATGTGCAGAATGAAAATAATAACCTCCGCAACTTTTCATATTTCTATTATGCGGCTGAGCCCTTTGTGGATCAGTTGAAGTCTACGAACGACCCCCGGGGCAAATTTATACTTGCGAATTTCGACGATCCGGCAGGCGTTGCCAATGACGGTGACCCGGACACAGAACTATCCAATCAGTTTGGGGTTCCTGTAGGCATAATAAGCACTGATCTGGCTGACCCCACCAAACCATACCGGGGTGCGCGTGAAGGCGGACTTAACTACTCACAGATGAACGTTTGGGTCATTGCTTCGCCTGCAGCTCCTGACTTTTATGTTACCTACGCGCAGACCTCTCTGCTAATGGCGGAAGCTGCGATGAGAGGCTGGATTTCAGGCGACCCGAAAACCTATTATGAAGACGGTATACGAGCGAATTTGGAAGTCTACAGTCTTTATCCAAACACAACACCGATCACCGAGGGGGAAATAACGGACTACATAAATGACCCCGGGATAGCCTACAACGAGATCGACGCACTCGAATTGATCAATACGCAATATTGGATCGTCAATATCAGAAATGGCGCGGAAGCTTACGCTAACTTCAGGAGAAGCGGATTTCCAAATCTGGCCCCCAATCTATCCAACAATAATCTGAGTGGTGGATTCGCCCGACGGCTCAGCTATCCGGATTACGAAGCATCGTCCAATGCGCAAAACTATGCAGATGCTGCTGTTGCTATTGGCGGGGACAACTTATTATCAAGGGTATTTTGGGATGTGCCATAAAAGGAAGATCTACCAGAATACCTTCGGTTTAGTTTAGTTTACGAATGGCCGGGAACGTCCCGGTCATTCCCTTTTTTGGCATGCTCTCAGCGCGGTACCTCGACCTTAGACAAGTCAGAAATCATACAGCAGCACCGTCGAATGAAATTCTATGGGTGTTCTTGTGCTGCAAATCGGAGATGTCCTCAAACGCATCAGTAAGGCTCGTGCCCAGTTTCTCAAAGACCTCAAAATACTGCCGGTAAATCGCATGGTTGTGAGGGTCGGGGTCATAAAAATTGCTGGGCTGAACCTTCCGGGACGCTTCTTCCAATGACGAATACTCGCCAAGTTGCGTGGCACTTAGCAGAAAGGAGCCAACCGATGTGCTATTCGCATTTGTACTGGTTACCGGTTTGTTGAAAATATCGGCGATCATCTGGGTGCAGAATGGAATAGACGCGAAACTACCGTTAACAGATAGCGAATCGATCCGGCGATGTTCCCCCAGGGTTTTGCCAATGCTATAAACCTGATACAGAATTCCCTCAATCGTTGCGCGGATAAAGTGTTGTCGTTCGTGTTTAATATTAATTCCGAAATATGACCCGCGTGCATTCGGATTCCAGATAGGCGCGCGTTCGCCCAGCAGGTAGGGGAGAAACAATAATCCATCTGAACCCACACCTACTTTAGCGGCTTCGCGAATAAGGTTTTCAATAGTGAATTCAATGTCGTAAGGGCCGCGGAAGTCACCGAACTGTTTGGCAAACCATTCAAACACCACGCCGCCATTGTTTGTGGGACCGCCGGAAACATAACAATCTTCCTGCAGAAGGTAGTTGAAGAAACGTCGCTTTTCATCGCGGAGCATTCGGTTACCCACCATACGAACGGCGCCGCTATCTTCGATGGTAATAGTAGCTTTCCCCTCGGTCCACACACCGGCACCCAGGGTAGCCATACACCCGTCACTTGAACCAAGGATGATGTTTGTTGATGGTGGCAGCCCCAGGGAGTTTTGATACTCTTTACGAAGTTTTCCGGGAAAGTGAAATACAGGAGCGAGTTCAGGGAGATGCGTGGCGGAAATTCCCGCATATTCGAGGGCAGATGGTTCCCACGCAATGCTTTGTATGTTCATCAACCCGGTAGCCGATGCCAGGCTATAATCAATAAAGTATTCTCCGGTGAGCTGCTGAATAATATAGCTTTTTATTGAGAGGAATTTATACGTCTGATTGAATTGATCCGGGGCGTGGTTCTTCATCCAGGCAATTTTTACCAGCGGTGACATAGGATGAATGGGCGTTCCGGTTATTTCGTACAACTGCCTGCCTAGATCAGACTTCTTGAGTTCCTGGGCCTCGTGTTTTCCTCTGTTATCCGACCAGGTAATCGCATTCCCCAGGGGCACGCCTCGCTTGTCGATGGCAAGCACACTGTGCATTGAAGCGCTGAAACAGATACTTACCACCTTGTATTTATTGGGATTGATCTTTTCAGTGAGAAGATTCTTCAATACATACAGCATCGTGATGAAGACTTGTTCAGGGTCTTGCTCGCTGTAGTCAGGTTCCGTGTGGAATGTCGGATAAGATCCTTTCATTGAGCCAATCGTGTTCCCCTTCATGTCGAACGCAAAAATCCTTACTGCGTTCGTTCCAAGCTCAATCGTAATGATAGCTTCCATTAGTCAGGTATTTTGTTGCCTTGTGGTGAATTTCTTTTTCGGAAGTCGCTCGGGGTGTACCCGGTTAGCTTCTTGAATGTCGTAGAAAAATGTTGCGATGAGTAAAATCCCGTTCGAAGTGCAATGTCCGTCACATTATCTTCCTGTCGGTTTAATAGCTTTATGGCTTCCGAAATACGGATATTGATGAGGTAATTCAACGGCGAAAACCCGGTATACGCTTTCACTTTCTCCGTAAAAGTTGTCGTGCCCAACCCGATTAATGCCGCCATCTCTTCAACGCTCCATTGATGAGCCAGGTTCTGCCGCAGCGCCTGCTCAAGTTTCATAAACGTCTGAGGAAAGTCGCGGTGCGAGTTGCTCTCCCGCGTGCATTGTCTCGCAATTGAAATGAAGATCTCATCCAGAAGTTGATTTACCCGGGTGGCGAAGCCGATCTCCCGATGCATCAATTCCGAATGGAGATTATGGAGCAGCGTGTGCAATTCCTTCAGCTTTATGACCGAAGATTTATTGAGAGAAAGGATTTTACCCATGGCCAGGCATTCGTTCCTGGACAGCTGGCTCCATTTACCTAATGATATGCCCGTCATGTCGATTCTTTGGACTTCCAGACAGATCCAAAAGAGTGTGCCGATATGAAGAATGTTGTTTTCGCCACCGAATACCTGTCCCGGCAGTACGATTGCGACGTCGCCAGGGTATAGAATATGATTCTTTCCGTCAATTATCCACTCATACTTTCCTTCCAGGACTGTATAGATTCGGATGCTGTCGGTGCTGGTGGCATTGAGTGAGTTGAGCTGGATGCTGCTGTTTTTCCGCAAGGCGAATTCAAGAATATGCGGGAAGTGTTGAACTTCCGGATTCTGGGCCTGTCGAAATAGAAACTGGTTCATGCAAGCATTAAAGGACCACAGCGGAACTACACGACGATTGCAGCTCTCGGGGTCGCAAACCAAATCTCTGCAAATTTATCGACCCGACCAAGGCATGTTCGTGTTATCCGGCGATCGTTCCTCCCGAAAGGTTTGTCCGGCACGCACAATTAGCTGACGATCACAGCAGCATCGTCCGATAGTTTGTTTCTTCCCTTGTTTCTCAGCCTTTTTTTATTTTCTTCGAACATGATGATTATTTTTGGCCATGGCTGATCCGGAGGATAAAGCGTTTGACGTGCTCATTCTCGGGGCCGGCCCTGCGGGATCCACGGGTGCTCTCGCATTGGCTGATTCAGGCTTACGTGTTGCGCTACTGGATAAAAATTCTTTTCCCCGCGACAAGACTTGCGGAGATGCTATCGCTGCTTACGTTCCAAAAGTGTTGGCTACGATAAACACCGAGTTGAGCAGAAGTCTGGCGGATTTCACGGAGAAAGTCAATGTAAACACATGTCGTCTTGTTGCCCCCAATCAAAAAGCATTTGACATTCGGTTCAATGAGACAGGATTCATTTCGCCACGAATGGATTTTGATAACTTTCTTTTTGAGAAGGCTGCCTCGCACCGTAACGTGTCAGCCTTTTTGAATCACCTGGTAAGCGATGTGATTATCACTTCGAACGGCGTGAACGTAATAGCCGGCGATACGAGATTTACGGGAAGCATTGTTATTGGCTGCGACGGCGCTCATTCCATCATCAATAGAAAAGTTACTGGCACCAGGCCGGATCCGGATCACCATTGCGCCGCGGTGCGGGCATATTACCACAACGTAACGGATATACCTGTGGGAACTTTTGAGATCCATCTTATCAAAGATGTATTGCCCGGATACTTTTGGATCTTTCCTGTAAAAGGTAATCGGGCAAATGTTGGCCTGGGATTACTTTCATCCGTGGTCTCGAAACAGAAATTGAATCTGCGTTCGATATTTCAAGAGGTTGTAAGCGAAATTCCCTACATCCGGGATCGTTTTGTCCATGCGGAACGCGTTAGCGCAATTCAGGGATATGATCTGCCTTTGGGATCGCGAAAAGTTCCGATTAGTGGTAATCGCTTTATGTTATGTGGCGATGCCGCATCGCTGATCGACCCGTTGTCGGGCGAAGGCATCGGTCAGGCAATTGTCTCCGGGCGGTACGCCGGATGGCACGCAAAGAAATGTTTTGAAATAAATAATTTTTCCGCCGCTTTTATGAAGCAATACGACGCGCAGGTTTACAATAAATTCTGGTCGCGTCATCGCAAGAACCACTTAATTCAGCGGCTAATGAACAATGAATGGCTTCTCAATGGCGTTTTCAACGCGGCTCTCAGAAGCAGTGCAATGCGAAAGGTTATAGCAAAGAGTTTTGTTTAAGGGGGCGCAGCGTTATCCATATCTGTTGTCTGGAATATGGCATGCGGCAATGAATTACGCTGAACGAAGTTGTGATGCTTTGCCTCACCCGATCTTGTCCGCGATGCAGAAAGTTCGGCAGTGAATATTTGGCGAATTCTAATGAAGGCTTTCCGCGTCGTTTAATGGAAAGGGGCGTCGAGTTGATCGGACTTGCTGAATATGCGGTGACTGGAAAACCGTCCGATCGAAGTCAAATACAATTATAGATGTAGTTAAAATGCGCTATATCATTTTCATCCGTGACGCCGTCTGCATTTAAGTCGCCTCCGGAAACGGTGATATTGGTGGGAAAGCCCTTTGCGTTAAACGTGTATTCGAAATTGCCAGTCCTTTCAATAGGCCCTCCGTCGGATGAGTGCGTATGAACCTTCGTCAATAGATTCTTCGACGGAGTGCTTTCCTGGCCGAGTCTCCTGTCTATCAGGTAGCCTCGTTGCACATACAACTCGAAATAGGCCAGCGTGTTCTCTTGAGAAAGATCGTATTCGTAGGAGTAGAACAGGGTAAAGGATACAGACCCGTCGTCATTATGATACGTTTTGGATAGTTTGATGAGATTTCCGTTTGCATATTCGAATATATAGCTCCGATAGGTCTTGCCATTCTTGTTTAGGGTTACCTTCGTTCTGTTTCCACTAGGGTCGTATTCCGCAATGTCCTCTTCGTCGCTCATGGCTCGAACGTGCTTTGTCCAAAGTCCTCTGGCGTTGTATTGAATTTCGTCGATGTCAAGAACCTTGCTCTCATCATTGTCATAATAGTACGTTAGTTTCTGCAGCCGATCACCGGAGTATTCGTACTTGATATAGCTAGTTAATCCATCGTAGGACTTTATTATTCTGCGATCCGGGTCGTACTCGAAAGTACTCTGAATTGATCCAGTGGTGACAACGGTGGGCAAACAATCCGGCTTGGTGAAAACAGGTATGATTGGATTCTCGTCCTTTTCGCTGCAGGATAGAAGCAATACCAGGAATAAGGGGAAAAGTTTTTTGGTTTCCATAGGTGTCAACGTTAACTGCGAAAGATATCAACTAATTAAATAAAACGTAGAGGTAACCTTAGGGTGACCTGTGTTATAGCGTTTAAAGACATGAAATGTACCGGCATGAAAATGTGGAATTACATAGAATTCACATGCGGGATCAAATACGGAAAATTCTTATGAAAATGAATTGTCCCGATCCCGGCCAGAGAGGGTAGCCACCTCGTCGGGAAAAAGGAGGTATTCGGTCATGTGGTGCGCGCCTGACGGTGAAAAGCTTTTATTTGGCCCAAGACTATATGAGGTAAGGATTATGAAGAATATTCGCATTTCTAAAAACGTTAATGGTTTAGAATGTTCTGAATGAACAACAGATCTTATTAAGATGACAGTCCCGCGCCAGGGATTGACGTGGAAAGCGAAACGAAGCCTGACAGGTTTTGACTTGCATTGGAAGATGGACGTATTTCGATTCTACAGCCGTGCCATTGGCTTGGAACAAAAAGCCCGGTGGCCCTTTGTCTTCACATTATTCCTGGCAGTGGCTTTTAGAGGGCCAGGCGCCCAAAGGGTGTTTAATTGGCGATGATTCCTGAAACTAACGATGAAAACCGGGTTGTTCGCTGAGAGGATGATGGAACCATACTTTTTTGTCTTGTATGAGACTCAGGAGACACTTCAGCTTTCGGGGGTGAAGTATTTCGTTTCGTTCTCTGCGCTGCTACTTTAAGCAGACTGTCAAATCGCCGACGATAAATGATGTCATTTATCAGCATCAGCGACGACAATAGTCTTATTTGAAACCTCAGTGATAAGCATATGAAAAGCCGGAAAATCTTTATTTTTCCGTTGCTCAGCCGATACGCCAGATGCGTTGCAGCATTTTAATTGTTTGAAGGAATGACGTTCAAAGAATGAAAGCATTGATAAACACCGCCATAATCTTGATGTTGCTTTGTCTGTCGGGTCTCGGACAGTACGCATTCGGGCAGCAGAATTTTGTTACCGTGAAAGGGAATCAATTCGTGATTTCCGGGAAGCCTTACTATTTTATCGGAACCAACTACTGGTATGGACCATCCCTTGGTTCAAAAGGAGAAGGTGGTAATCGTGCGCGACTGATCAAAGAACTGGACTTCCTCAAAGCTGCCGGAATAAACAACCTTCGGGTTCTCGTAGGGGCAGAGGGACCGAATGATCAACCGTTTAGGGTATCCCCCGCGTTGCAGGTTGCGCCCGGAAATTATGATGATGAATTACTGGATGGTCTCGATTTCTTTATGGCCGAAATTGCCAAGCGAAACCTTAAGGCAGTAATCTTTTTAAACAATAGTTGGGAATGGTCCGGCGGTTTTATGCAATACCTGAACTGGAACGGTTACGGGCCGATCGTCTATCTTCAATACAAGGAGAATACATGGGAACAGTTCAAAGCCTATACAACACAGTTTCATACCTGCGAACCGTGCAAGAAGCAGTTTTTCGATCACGTGCGCTTCATTGTGACACGCACCAACGCCTACACGGGGACCAGATATATTGATGATCCTGCCGTCATGAGCTGGGAAATCGCCAATGAGCCCAGAGCTTTCTCCGATGAAAATATCGACGTATTTATTGAATGGATAGGAGAGGCCACCAGGCTTATAAAAGATCTTGATCCGAATCACCTTGTAACAACCGGGAGTGAGGGGCAGTTTGGATCGGAAGGCTCAATGGATGTGTTTCGGAAACTGCATAGCTTGAAGGGTATCGATTATCTCACGTTTCATATCTGGCCAAACAATTGGGGCTGGCTCGACAAAACTGATATTCCGGGTTCGGTTGACAAAGCCATAATGCAAACCAATGCGTATATCGACGCCCATGTAGCCGTTGCTGATGATTTGAACAAGCCCATTGTGTTCGAAGAATTTGGTCTGCCCCGCGATCGGTTTCAGTTTACCCTGACGGATGAAACATCGGGTCGCGACAAATACTATCGCAATGCTTTTGAACACGTACTTGCGAGTGCAAAAAAAGGTGGCTCACTTTCAGGATGTAACTTCTGGGCTTTTGCCGGGTTTTCGCGGCCGATACCGGGTCAGGTGTTCTGGAAGAAGGGCGACGCGTTCATGGGCGATCCCCCACAGGAAGAACAGGGCCTTAATGCGGTGTTCGATGCCGATACAACGATGAAGCTGATACGCGACTACGCTGCCAGGCTGAACGATGTGACCGCCAAGCCTAAACAGACCAGGAAAAAGAAACGGTAAGGCGTTACCGGAAGCAGTGGTTCCGGCACGTGGGTGTAAGAACCTTCAACGCACGGAGGGTGATCCGCAATCTTCATAAATGACACATTTCTGGCTTGGGCTGCCGGCCTTCTGACTCCATATTCCCTTACTCGAAATAGCGCTCGTCAGTCGTAGACACCGACGACGGCCGGGATTGAAGTACTTTCTTCGAAGCAGCCTCAGGCCACCAGGGCGGTGTTTAAGCGGATGCACATTTTATTTCGGTTTTCGTTTGTTCATATGTCCATACATACTATCTTAGCAAACGTTTGAACCGCTGTAAACCTGCCTTATTAATGAGAATTCTTGCATTCTGCATTCCCTTTTTATTTGTCTGGACTAACGCAGTCAGCGGGCCGGACAACATTGCTCCAAAAGCTAAAGTTTCAGCATCTTCCATCAGCAGCGACGATTTTGCTGCCAGGTATGCCGTTGATGGTTTAATCCGCCTCGACGGAATTGGTGAATGGGCGTGCGAAGGTGTAACGACTGACTGGGGTTATATCCGTTTTCCCTGGATCGAACTTCGTTGGGACAAAGCTTATACCATTAACCGTGTTGTACTTTTTGATCGGCCATCGCTTAAGGAGCACATTGCCGGGGGACGATTGATTTTCAGCGATGGTACAACCATTTATGTCAATCAAATTCCAAACAACGGTGAAGGTAAGGCTGTGAATTTTGAACCAAAATCAGTTGAGTGGATCCGGTTCGAAGCCACGGATGGCACGGGTAGCGAATTAGGTCTGTCTGAAATTGAAGTCTTTCCTGCTTTTGAGGAGTTCAATGATTACGTGTCGATGGTTGATCCGTACATCGAAACAAATCGTGGTCGCTATTTCTTTTTCGTAACCGGGAACCGCCCTTTCGGGATGATAGGCGCCGCTCCGCATACGAGAAATAAAAATCAGAACGGCGGGGGATACAATTATAATGAGAAACACATTCTTGGATTTGGACAAATTCATTGCTGGATGTTATCGGGTATCGAGGTAATGCCGGCTTCCATGGCAGTAAATCCGTCATTCGGTGAGGATGCCTGGAAGTCACGTTTCTCGCACGACGAAGAAATAGCACAGCCCGGATATCAACGCATCTATTTGCAGGATCCGAAAACGTGGGTTGAACTCACCTCAACGGACCGGGTAAGCTTTTATCGCTATCGTTTTACTGAAGATATGCGAACCCAGATCCTCACTAATCTTGGCGGATACCTCGGCAGCACTACGATGGTCGACGCGAAGGTAAATAAGGTTAATGATCAGGAACTGGAAGGATCTGTAAGCACCATCAAGCGCTTCTGGGGCGGCCCCGATGATGTCAAAGTATTCTTTGTTATACAATTCGACAAACCGTTCAACGAACTAAAGGCATGGAAAGGGCAACAGCATCTGAATAATATATCGTCTGTTGAAGGCGACAGCGCCGGCGTTTCGGCCATTTATGATGTGAAGGCAGGGGAAACACTGCAAATGAAAATAGGAATATCCTACACGAGTATTGAGAATGCACGCAGGAATCTTGCCGCGGAATGTGTGACGTGGGATTTTGATCAGGTACGACAGGATTCACGGGACATCTGGAATGAATGGCTGGGTAAGATTCATGTGGAAGGTGGACGGACGGATCAGCGCGTGAAATTCTATACCGACCTGTGGCATGTGCTTATGGGACGACACAAGATCAATGATGTTTCGGGCGATTACCCTGATCGTACTTCCGGAAGACGTCACGGTACGTTTACTGACGCTGAATTTAAAATTCGCACATTACCGAAGGATGCCAACGGCAATCTTAAGTACAACATGTACAACTCAGATGCATTCTGGCTTTCACAATGGAATCTTAATGTACTATGGGGACTGGCCTGGCCATCCGTTCAGGATGAAATTTCTGCTTCCCTCATTCAATATGCCGATAACGGAAATCTGCTTCCGCGCGGACCAAGTGGTGGCGGATATTCGTATATCATGACCAGTTGTCCCGCCAGCATGCTTGTAATAAGTTCTTATATGAAAGGCATGCTTACCAAGGTAGATGCCAGCCATGCATTCGAAGTCGTGAAGCGAAATCACCTGCCGGGCGGAATGCTGGGGAGTTCGGAAGATATTAATTTTTATACCCGGAACGGGTATTGGAAAAACAACGCCGGAATTACAGTAGAGGCCGCGTTGCAGGACTGGGCTATTTCTCAAATGGCAGGCAAACTTGGCCGGAAAAAGGACCAAAACTTTTTCCTGAAACGGTCGCAAGGCTGGACGAAGTGTTTCAATCCTGAGTGGAAGTTATTGTTCCCGCTCGACGGCAAAGGCAACTTCCTACATAATGATCCACTCAGTGGCGAAGGATGGGTGGAAGCCAATGCGTGGCAGGGTACCTTTGGGTTATCGCACGGGATCCCCGAATTGGCGCGGCTTATGGGTGGTAATGATTCACTTTGCGCGAAACTAAATTTCGCTTTCGAACAAGCCAGTGCAAGCGATTTTGTGTTTGCATACAACGACGGTTACGTGAGCTATGCAAATCAACCGGGATGCTCGAATGCGCACGTATTCAGCCACGCAGGAAAACCATGGTTAACACAATACTGGGTCCGCAGAGTGAAAGAACAGGCATATGGTGGCACCACTCCTGATCTCGGCTATGGCGGACACGATGAAGACCAGGGACAGATGGGCGGAACCAGCGCGCTGATGGCGATTGGATTATTCAGTCTTAATGGCAATACGTCGGCATCGCCTGCCTACGAGATAACAAGTCCGATATTCGATAAGGTAGTCATCCAGTTGGATTCCAAATACTACAACGGAGAAACCTTTACGATAACTACACACAACAACTCCGACGAAAACGTCTACATCCAGAAAGCGTCGCTTAACGGAAAGGAACATCAGACATTTTGGTTTCCGCACGCGGACTATGCGGCTGGCGGAGAACTTCAGCTTTGGCTTGGCGATAAGCCGTCTACACAATGGGGAACAAAAAAGTAATTGGAATCATGAAGAAGCTTTTAATTCTGTTACTGGTCGTGTTCAATGGTCTCGCAGCTACTGCACAATCACCGGCTTACAAGGACGAGGCTTTCACGGAGTACTTCCGGAAAACGAGCGGTTGGGTGGCCTCAGACGGTACCATTTCCGTGGCGCTGCCGGAAGGGAAGTCGTTGTGGTTAATGGGCGACAGCCACATCGATGGACTCAATGCGGCAGACACAACCCTCCCGTGCCTTTTTCAGGTACGCAACACGATACTTGTTCAGGACAACACGCAGCCCGCCGAACTCGTCACGATCCTTGACAATACACAGACCGGCGTAAACAGAACCCCTGTGAAGATTGCCGTTAACGATAACCGTTATTTCTGGCCGGGTCATGGATATGCCACCGGAGATACTGCTGTTGTATTTTGGCAGCTGTATGAAGGAGCTGAAATGTCGCACACAGGTAACTATGCTTCCAAAATTTATACGAAGAATATTTCCGATGCGTCTGCGATAAAGAAACTGGAGAAGCTTCCTATTCCTGACGAATATGAATTCGGGAATGCTGTCGTTGTGGATTCGGCAAGAAGCTATGTATACTTCTACGGGATGAAGCAGGATTGGATAATCTTTCGTCCTTATGTAGCCCGCATTCCTCTCGGTGCCGATGTGTTTACAAACTGGGAATTTTTTGACGGGAGCAACTGGATAGCTGACGTAAATACTTCCACACAATTAATGGGCACGACCAGCGATTACGTTTCACCAAGTTTTAGCGTGATCAAACTGCAGGATAAGTATTATATGATTTCGCAGGATATAGGATTTCTCACATGTGGGTTAGGACGCGACATATATTCATGGGAGAGCGAAAACCCCGAAGGTCCTTTTACAAATAAGAAGTTGCTGTACACGATTGAAGACAAGTACCGCGGTGAATACATGATCACGTATAATGCGACTGCGCATCCTCAATTCATACGCAATAACGAATTACTGATTTCATACAATGTGAACCGCGTATGCACGAATTATTGTGAGTCGCCTTTCACGGACCGATATAATGCGGACCTGTATCGGCCTAAGTTCATTCGGGTGCCGCTTGACTATATCGATCCCGAATTGAATGTACCGGACCCTGTCTATCCGGCGGAACCGCCCATCACAAGTGTCGGCGATGCCGGAGAGCCTGGGTGGCGTGTGTTTCCGAATCCTTCCGAAGGGGAGGTGCTCGTTGAAGTGGATGGACCACCACGACAGCGAACGATAGAAGTGGTGACTTCGATGGGCCAGTCGGTGAATCGTTTCGTAACCCGACAGGATAAATTTACTATTACGATCGATCAGCCCGGGGTCTATTTCCTGTCATTAATAGACCAGGACGGCCCACGTCAGGTTCGCAGGATCGTTGTTTTGTAATGGTTAAAAGAACTTTTGCAAAGCGGTGAAAAAACTTCCGAAAACGTTTCCGGAAATCAATAATTTGTCGATCTTTACTTTGTCCATATGTTCATACATAGCAAGAGAATCAACCTAAACATTTATAATTTATGATCAGAAAACTACACGGCTTCTCATGGCTGATGCTTCTGAGTATCATGGTTAGTCACGCCATGGCAGCGGATGATCTGACGCCTGTCTCCGCTTTGCAACAGCGTGTCGTCACCGGGAAAGTTACCACGACCGATAACGAAGATTTGCCCGGGGTAAACATTGTTATTAAAGGAACAACTATTGGTACGGTCACCGATGTTTCAGGCGCGTATAGCCTGAGCGTTCCAAATGATAATGCGATACTTGTATTTTCATTCATTGGATATGCTGAGCAGGAAATTTCCGTGGGTAGCCGCTCTGTAATAGATGTTGTACTTGAACCGACTGTTGAAAGTCTGTCAGAAGTAGTAGTTATCGGATATGGAGAGGTTCGAAAATCAGATCTGACTGGTTCGGTATCGTCGGTAAAAGCAAATGAATTGCGCGCTGTGCCGGCAACTTCGTTTGACCAGGCGCTGCAGGGAAGAGCCGCGGGAGTGCAGGTGTCGCATACATCCGGGCAACCGGGAGCCGAAGCTTCTATCCGAATCAGGGGGATAAGTTCTATAACAGCGGGAAATGAACCGCTCTACGTTATTGACGGAATGCTGATAAACAGCAGCGCCGGTGATGTGACAGCTGGCGGAACTTCTGGTCCCCGGATTGGCCCTCTGTCCGCGCTAAACCCTAATGACATTGAATCCATAGAGATTTTGAAAGATGCGTCAGCCACGGCGATCTACGGCTCACGCGGTGCCAACGGTGTTATCCTGATCACTACAAAACGAGGTAAGCAGGGCACGTCAACCATTGATTTCGAATCCTATTACGGCGTTCAGGAAGTCTCGAAAAAGCTCGACCTTCTCAATGCCTCTCAATTTGCCTCTTTTGTTAATGAGGCCCGCGCGAATGCCGGACAACTCCCCGCCTATGTGAACCCGGAAAACCTCGGACAAGGAACGGACTGGCAGGAGGAAATTTTCAGAGTTGCTCCGATACAAAGTTACCAGTTGTCGTTCTCCGGGGGTACAGAGAAGACGCAATATGCTATCTCAGGAGGCCTTTTCGATCAGGACGGTGTTGTTATAAATACCGGTTTCAAGAGATATTCGTTTCGATCTAACATAAATTCACAATTAACTAACCGGATCAGCGTGGGTACCAATCTCGCGCTGGCAAAGACATCCGGAACTACGGCAAATACCGGATTACAATTTATTTCCCCCGGCGTGGTCGGTGCCGCGCTGACAATGAACCCGATCCTGCCCGTATTCGACCCGAATGAACGCGGTGGCTACACGTATGAAAACGTAATCGGCGGTGGACCTGTGATGGTCGGAACGGTTGCTGCAAACCCCGTTGCCGAGCTGATGGGGACAGACGTGCTCAGCACCAGTTCCCGTGTGATCGGAAATATGTATGCTACATATAAAATTATTGACGGCCTTGTTTTCAGAAGTTCGATCGGTATTGATGCCGTCACATCACGTGATCGTAGTTTTCAACCATCCTGGTTAAGAGCATCCAGAAGCGTTCAGGGTATCGCCGGTATATCTACCATCGAAGCGCTCACCTGGCTGAACGAAAACACGTTGAACTTCGACAAACGCCTGCGAGAAAATGACCAGTTGAATGTGGTAGTTGGGTTCACAACACAGGAATTCGAAAATGAATCGCTTAGTGCACTCGCTTTCGGAACCAGCGATCAACTTGGCTACCATCGTTTGAGCCTGGCTTCTGACCCTCAGAGCCCATCCAACGGGGAGTCGCGCTGGAGCATGATTTCATATCTGGGACGGGCGCAATATTCACTCAATGATAAATATCTTTTTACCGTCACGGGTAGGGTAGACGGATCGTCGAAATTCTCTGCCGATAATAAGTATTCATTCTTTCCTTCTGCGGCCGCCGCATGGCGAATTTCGCAGGAGTCTTTTATGGAGAACGTGACCTTCGTGTCTGACCTGAAACTTAAGGCATCCATTGGAATAATCGGGAATCAGGCAATCGGGCCGTATGCATCCCTGCCCTTAGTGGCGTCCTACGGACAAGGTGTATTTAATAATGGGCCGAATGTAATCTCTTATACCAGTAGTCAACCTCAAACCTACAACAATCCGGACCTCAGGTGGGAAACAACGCGTACGATAAACGCCGGATTTGACGCGGGCTTGTTCGACGGACGCGTTCAGCTCACCGCAGAATACTATCAGAAATTCACGTACGACCTGTTGCTTTCGACACCTATCGCAAGTACGACTGGCTTCGAGCAGACCATTCTAAACGTCGGTAATGTGGAGAACCATGGATTCGACCTTGAACTAAGTACTATAAACATGGCATCAGCCCGGGGGCTGCAATGGAACACTTCATTTAACTTTTCACTCGTCAGGAACAAAGTTACGAAGCTTGCAACCGAAAACGATGTTCAACTCGGGTCGGGTCTGATCTTGCGGGAGGGTGAATCTGTTGGTACGTTCTACGGGTATGAGTTCGACGGCATATTTCAGTCTGACGCTGAAGCGAGTGAAAGCGCTGTGTTTGCAAATCAGTTATCAGGAGCGGGGCGTGCCCGTGCCGGTGATAGAAAATACAGGGACGTCACGCCTGACGGTGTTATAGACGAACAGGACCGGACTATCATCGGGAACGCGTTACCCGACTTTACATGGGGATTGAACAACAATCTCTCATACAAAAATTTGACGCTTAGCTTTTTTATTCAGGCATCACATGGAAATGATATGATCAATTTGAATCAATTGTTTCTTGAAGACATGACGGCAATTCACAACGTGTCGGCCGAAGCCTGGGGAAACCGCTGGACTCCGGAGAACCCGTCAAATGACTTCCCGCGTGTACTTGCCGGCAGAACAACCGATGTTGGTGTCGTGTCGTCGAAGTTTATCGAAGATGCCTCATACGTTCGTTTAAAAAATGTCACCCTTGGGTACAATTTACCTTCGTCTGTGTTACAAAATATCAGCATGCGTAGTTGCCGTATTTTCGCAAGCGCAACGAATTTGCTGACGCTCACCGACTACAAAGGATATGATCCTGAGGGAAGCAGTTACGGTACGTCTACGGCCTACCCTGGTGTGGATCAGGGTCGATACCCGCTGACCAAAACATACACGTTCGGAATTAACCTGGGCTTCTAAACCTTGAAAATCATGAAGAACATTCTGAAAAATATAAAATTATGCGGAGCCATTGTGGCCCTCGGTCTTCTGTTACCTTCCTGTAGTGATTTTCTCGAAGAGGATCCAAAAGACAGGATAGCCGTATCAAACTACTACACGACAGCGGAAGCTGCTGTTTCTGCTGTTAATGCAGTATACGCACACCTCAACGGACAAAGTGGTGATACCTTCGCCGGTGTCTATTTCGGAGGCACGTGGGTGGCTCCCGGTCTTGCCTCGGATGAGATGACCAACCTTCAGGCCGGCGCGCCTGATCAGGATCAACTCTCAACTTTTTCCTGGAATCCTGAGAATGGAATGTTGTACGAAGTCTGGAAGCAACATTACAAAGCCATCACGCTGGCCAACATCGCAATCGCGCGGATTCCTTCTATCGATATGAATGTAACGACTCGAGACCGACTCGTCAATGAGGCGAGGTACCTTCGCGGATTATTGTACTTCAACATGGTCAGGATGTTTGGAAGTATTCCGTTACTTCTTGATGAAGTTGAACCAGCTACACCCGGAGCGTCGTCTGTCGACGATATCTATACCCAGATCATAGCTGATCTTCAGGCAGCCGAAAATCTTCCCTGGGAACAAGCGGAAGGTCGTGGGAAGGCAACTGCCGGGGCTGCCAAAGCCCTGCTTGCAAAAGTATATCTCACCCGTGGTAACTACGACGGCGCCGCGCAGAAGTGTGAAGAAGTTATTGCATCAAATCAATATGAACTTTTTGAAAATTTCGCCGACATCTTTAAGATAGCGAACCGTGGATTGAAGGAAGCTGTATTTTCGGTTGGATTTGGTACAAACAACGGCAAGATCATTTTTTGGGAGATATCGCAGATGCATGTTCGTCTCCTTCCACCTGAGCTTACCGCTGCAGGAGTTACGTCTAACACGTTGGGATGGACCGGGCCGACGCAGGAACTGGCGGAAAGTTACCTCCCTCAGGATGAACGCAGAGACGCGACGGTCTTCAATGCCTTTAATGAAACGGTGAACGGCGTTGAATACAATGTGCCATTCAGCAGATACTACTTCCGGAAGTACTGGGATGTAACAGACCCGGAAGAACTCACCACTTCAACAACAGCTGACAACGACTTTCCGGTGATACGCTTCGCCGATGTGTTGCTCATGTACGCGGAGGCTTTGAATGAACTTGGCGATTCCGACGGAGCGCACGATGCATTGAACGAAGTTCGGTTGAGAGCAGGGTTGGCAGAACTCAGCGGTCTCGAAAAAGAAGCTTTCCGCGATGCCTTGCTCGAGGAACGCAAGCTTGAGTTTGCAGCGGAAGGACATCGCTGGTTCGATCTGGTCAGGTTCGGTAAGTTGGAAGAGGCTGTCTCAGCGGCTAAGCCTGGCGTTGCGCCACAGTCGAAGCACTACCTGTTTCCAATTCCGCAACGCGAAAGGGACCTGAATTCGAATTTACCTCAGAATGAATTTTGATGACCAGCTTATTAATTAAGATATGAAAGAAATATTCAAATTCCGTTTGATGATGGCGCTAGTATTACTAACCGCATTCGCCATTGTCTCTTGTGAAGAAAGTTTTGACAATGATACGGATTCCGATGACCCCGGAATTCCTTTGACCGTCGCCGACACCTCGGTGAAAGCCCCTGGTCGCGGACAATACAAAATCAGATCATTGTCAGGTGACGAAATAACTGTCAAGGCCGACTTGTCGGGCATTCAGCCTGTTTCGTCGTTAACGATCCGTAAGACGATAAACCGCATGCCGGATGCAAGCTTTGGAACAGGAGGGACAATGACCGTGCCGGCGAATGACCTCGGACAGGATTACGTGTTCAACTACGTGGCAGATATATCTGATATCGATCAGCTGGTGGGTATCACGTTTGAAGCCACCGGGGCAGATGGCAAGGTTAGCGTAAGTGATCTTACATTGATCGTAACCCTGTCACCGAGAGATAACATACCGCAGAAAAGGTGGGCATGGACGGACAAAATATGGGTTGATGGCGGTAACGCTCCTGACCTGAAGGAATGTGAAAAAGACAACTTCACGTATTTTAACGGCGACGGGACGATGTCCATTGACTATGGCGCGGATACCGGAGCAGGTGACTGCCTCTTTGATGTCTTTAACATCTATCACAGCTGGGAGCTTTCCGAAGATGGCAATTTCTTTACCACAACAAGGTCCGGTCTGTTTGACCCTACGATTATCACCGAGACGTATCGGGTTGTCAGTCTTACCACTGAAAAAATGGTCCTCGAAATTGATCTTGACTTGTCAATGTTTGGCTTGACGTCAGAAGAAACTTATCGATATGAGTATACGGCGATGCCGAAGTAGTCGGGATATTATTAAACATATGTTATGATGATAAGATTTTCAGTTCGAACAGCTGTCTACGCACTTGGCGCGCTCCTTCTTGGTGCGTGTAGCGAAAATACAAAGGGGAATGCCACCGACGGGAGGGACACAGTGACTTTCAAGGTAGAAGTTGCACCTGAGTGGACAGCTTTGTTCAATAGGGGCGACGGATGGTTCGGTGGTGATGGCATCTTCGCTATTCCGTTAGATGGGAAGGAAAGCGATGTTTCTGATAGCGTACTCTTCGTTTTTAGCGACACTATGTTCGGGCAGATCACCGATGGTAAATTACAGCCCGGGTATACGATGCTTAACAATTCAGTTATGATTCTTCAGGGAGAGGATGCGGATCCGGAGAAGGCATCATTCCTGGTGAACGAAAAAAACGGCAGTCCGAATACGCTTTTTGTTCCAACTACTCCCGAACGTGGCAAAGATGATTACTACTGGCTGGGCGATGGATTTGTTAATACCAGTGGCGATGGCACGATGTACATTTTTTCCTATCGCATCCGTAACACCAATGACGGTTCTCCATTTCCGTTTATGGAGGTGGGCAATAACATCATAGCCATCCCGATTGGGTCCAGCTACCCGTTTGCTGACCATCGACAGCTTGATCTCCCGTTTTCGAAAAATGCCGACTCCCTGTCTACGTCTTTTGGAGTTGGGATAATGACGGATACAGAGTCGGCCGATGGTTTCATCTACGTGTATGGAGTCCGTGGAAAGTCGAAGGAACTCGTTGCCGCAAGGACGAAACCCGACTCGTTTGAAATATTTTCATCCTGGGAGTTCTTCACCGGGAAGGAATGGATCTCAGAACCTGAAAAGGCCGCGCCTTTGAGTGACAGCGTATCGAACGAACTTAGTGTGACCCCGATCGGAAACGGAAAGTACGCATTGATTTACCAGTACGCGGGGCTGATGCCCACGATATATATGCAGATCGGTGCTTCACCGGTTGGTCCGTTCGGGCCGAGAATTAAAGTATGGAATACGGCCGATGATATTAAAGAACCTGAACTATTTACATACAACGCAAAAGCGCACCCGGCGATTTCAAAGCCAGGGGAGCTTCTCGTGAGCTACAATGTAAACAGCTTTAAGTTCCACGATGTCATTGAGGATATTCCAAACCTCTACCGGCCCAGATTTATCAAAATTGTTTTCACCGACGCTACGTCGCAAACCGGTACGAAATGAGTTCGATTGATTCTGCGCAGCACCGGCCCGTAACTGTTGCATCGAGGGGTTTTGTTCTCAAGGTGTCTGTTGTAGCCGCTCTTGGAGGGTTACTTTTTGGTTATGATACGGCGGTGATATCAGGTGTTATTGGTTTTCTTCAGGTGAAGTTTGACCTGAGCCCGGCAATGGTTGGCTGGGCTGCCAGCAGCGCGATCTGGGGTTGTGTGCTCGGTGCCATGTTTGCCGGATACTTAAGCGATGTGTTCGGACGGAAGAGGGTTTTAATCATCACTGCCGTGTTGTTCTTTGTCTCGTCTCTCGGCGCGGCGATTCCGTCGAACCTTACGCAATTTGTAGTGGCAAGATTTATTGGAGGCGTCGGCATTGGCGCGGCGTCCATGCTGTCGCCATTATATATTTCAGAAATCGCGCCTGCGAAGATTCGTGGTACCCTCGTGAGTTTGTATCAGCTTGCTATTGTTTTAGGCATAAACCTCATTTACTTCGTCAATTTCAGGATTGCAGCTCATGGCGACGATGTGTGGAATGCTGAAATCGGTTGGCGATACATGATGGGGTCGGGCATGCTACCCGCACTTTTGTTTTTCGTTCTGTTGTTCCTTGTGCCGGAAAGCCCCAGGTGGCTGATAAAAAAGAACAGGAATGACGAGGCGCTTGATACGCTGGAAAAGGTGAATGGTTCTGAACAGGCAAGAGTCCTTGCGGGTGAGATAAACGCAGCGCTATCGACCGAGACAGGAACTGTGAAAGAGCTTTTCAGCTCAGGGCTGCGCATTGCATTGATTGTGGGAGTAGTCCTGGCGTTGTTCTCCCAGATCACCGGGATCAACGCGATCATCTATTTCGCGCCCGAGATATTCAAAAGCATTGGCATTGGTTCGGAATCCGCATTCCTGCAAACGTTCATCATTGGAATAATCAATACAGTTTTTACATTCGTCGCGATTTGGCTGATCGATAGAGCCGGAAGGAGAACTTTGCTGTTATGGGGTGTTGCCGGAATGATAATTTGCTTGTTCGGGGCCGCGATCTGTTTTCAATTCAATATAACGACCGGTCCCTGGTTACTCATTTGCATCTTTGGGTTTATTGCGTGCTTTGCGTCTTCTCTTGGTCCTATTCCGTGGGTCATTATGAGCGAAATTTTCCCCACGAAAACGAGAGGAATAGCAATGTCATTCTGCACTATTGTGCTTTGGGTTGGTGTGATCTTCATTACGCAGTTTACTCCGATGCTTCTTGAGAGTGCGGGCGGTGCGGTGACATTCGGTATTTTTATGATCAACTCGATTATTCTGCTGGCGTTCATCTGGTACCGGATTCCTGAAACCAAACAAAAGACCCTGGAAGAAATCGAACAAAGCTGGAAACAAAAATAGATCTGACTTAGTATTTTTTTATTGGAGATGCAGGTAGATATAGGAATAGATATGGGCGGTACGAGGATTAAGACCGGACTGGTAAGTGACGGTAACTTGATCGCTACCAGTACTGTTCCAGCGTCGGCCCACGAAACGCTTAAAGGTCGTCTTGAAGCGCTGGCTTCTGAAATAGACGCGTTACTTAACGCGAATAGGGCAATGCCAAAGGGGGTGGGTATTGCTTTTCCCGGCATTGTTGATCCCGGGCGCGGGAAAATTCTTTCAAAGTATGTCAAGTATCCTGACGCCGGGAAGATAGATGTTAACGATTGGGCCATGCGCAATTGGGGCATACCCGCCGCACTGGAGAACGATGCGCGTGCTGCGCTGCTCGGAGAGTGGCAGTTTGGCGCGGGACGCGGTTGTGAAGACCTTGTTCTGATCACGCTTGGAACCGGAGTGGGTTCGGCAGTTCTCTTAAACGGAAAGATGTTACGCGGTCGGACTTTTATTGCCGGAAACCTGGGCGGACACCTTTCGATAAACCTGCATGGAAGGGAGTGTAATTGCGGGAACATCGGGTGCCTGGAGTCGGAGGCGTCTACGTGGGCATTGCATTCGCTACTCGACAAATCACCATTGTTTGAAGCAAGTAAACTCAGCAAGAGTGAGCCGGTGAGCTTCAATACTGTTTTTGCTTGCGCGAAAGACGGAGATGCGTTAGCAGTGGAAATCAAAGAGTCCTGTCTCAAGGCCTGGTCTCTTGGTATCTTAAATCTCATTCGCAGCTATGATCCCCAGCGTGTAATAGTTGGTGGCGGAATTATGAATAGCCGGGATCTCGTACTTCCTTATGTGAGGGAGATGATGAAAAAAGATACGTGGCTCAGGGGCAACGATGTTGAATTAGTGGCAGCTGAACAAATAGAATTTGCTGCAATTTTTGGAATGCACTATATGCTGGCGGATGCCCGCCAATCAAATAATAAAAAGTAATGAAATCAAACTTTAACAAGTATCCCTTTATAAAGGCAAGCGAAAGAACAGAAGACTGTATTACAGGATGGAAAAATATTAGCCAGGTTTTAGATCAATATTTCCGGCAGTTAGATCGGCGCCGTCTTGTGGTGGCCATTGATTGTTATCACGGCGTACTTCACGATGAAACGGAAAACGCACTTCGCGCATCGCTGAGCTATTCGCATTTCATCCGCACAACGGATGCGTTCAAGGAGCCTGAGGAAGTAGCGAAAATGGTTTACCCTGACGTTACTGATGACCGCATTTTTGGCTTCGTGACCAAACTGACCATTGAATCGTTTTTTGATACGAAGCGATTGGACGACATAAGGAAGCAAATCCGCAAGAGCGGGGAAGGGGTTGTGATTGTCTACGGCGAAGGCGCAGCTCATGTTACTTCTGACGCTGATGTGTTGATTTACCTCGACATGGCGCGTTGGGAAATTCAGCTTCGGATGCGACGAAAGCTAATCGACAACCTTGGTGTGAATAACCGGGATTCCGAATTTTCATTGCTTTATAAACAGGCGTTCTTTGTTGATTGGCGTGTACTCGACAAGCACAAGTCCAGCCTGATGGCAAAATGGGATTTCGTCATCGATACTAACAAGGAGGCCCATCCTAAAATGGTCCGCGGTTCGGGGATACTCGACGCGTTGAAAAAAGCTACGGAGACGCCGTTCCGGGTTGTGCCGTTTTTCGATCCCGGACCATGGGGCGGTCAATGGCTTAAAGAAGTCGCCGACCTTGATCGCTCAGCTGTGAATTTTGCCTGGGGGTTTGATTGCGTTCCGGAAGAGAATAGTTTGTTATTGAAGTTTGGCGAACAAACCGTGGAAATCCCTTCTGTTAATCTCGTCCTGCGGGAACCCGAGGCGCTGTTGGGTAGGAGCGTGTATGAGCAATTCGGTGCTGAGTTTCCTATTCGTTTTGATTTTCTCGATACCATGGATGGCGGGAATCTTAGTCTTCAGGTGCACCCAACGAATGAGTACATCCGCAAAAACTTCGGGATGAACTTCACGCAAGATGAAAGCTATTATCTGCTTGAGGCAAAAGATCATGCGGTGGTTTACCTTGGTTTGAAAGACGAGACCAATCCCGACGAAATGGTTACGGATCTGAAGGTGGCTCAAAACGGCGGAAACCTTTTTGACGCGGATCGATATGTCAATAAATTTCCGGTTAAAAAGCACGATCATGTGCTGATCCCGGCCGGAACAGTACATTGTTCAGGTAAGGACAGCGTTGTACTCGAGATCAGTGCTACACCTTACAACTTTACCTTCAAGCTGTGGGATTGGGGTCGCCTTGGCCTCGATGGAAAACCACGTCCGATCAATATTGAACACGGGGAAAAAGTCATTCAATGGGACCGTCGCGAATCATGGACTCAGGAAAACCTGATCAACCGTATCGAAAAGATCGCGGAAGGGGATGGCTGGATTGAGGAGCGCACAGGTTTGCACGAAAGCCAGTTTATCGAAACACGTCGTCACTGGTTTACAGAGAAGGTGCCGCATCATACCGGTGGCGTTGTCAATGTAATCAATCTGGTCGAGGGCAGGGAAGTAATTGTGGAGAGCCCTCAGAGCAAATTCGAACCTTATGTTATTCACTATGCAGAAACATTTATTGTTCCGGCCGCGGTAGGTGAGTACACCATTCGGCCCTACGGTGAAGCGATCGGGACAAAGTGTGCTACGTTGAAAGCCTTCGTACGAAAAGATAAAACGTTGAATGGACATAGTCACGATTTGGTTTAGTTTGGTGTGACGTCAACGCCTGCAGGATTTTCCTGCAGGTGGTTGGCGGTACTGGTCATTTGTTGAATGAATATGAAATTTCTTGTATCAAAAGTTCTTGTCATTCTGTTGGTTTCTTTTGGTAACATAGCTGCGGCCGAACCCCGGTTACCTGCAATATTTTCCGACAACATGGTACTCCCACGGGACGTACCGGTAGATATCTGGGGCTGGGCTGAACCCGGAGAGGCTATTACAGTAAAGCTGAATGGCCGCGAAACAAAAGCGACTCCTGACAAATCCGGGAAATGGCTTGTGAAATTTGATGCCATGGCTGCAGGCGGACCATACGAGCTTATCGTTGAGGGGAAGAAGAATATTCGTATTAAGAATCTTCTGTTTGGTGACCTCTGGTTGTGCGGCGGGCAGTCGAACATGCAATGGACCGTCGCGCAGACCGGTTATGCAGAAAGCGACACGGCTTTTGTGAACAATGGGGCAGTGCGGCTTTTTACCGTTCATGTGGGTATGGACTATATGCCCCAGGACGATTTGAAAGGATCCGGTTGGCAGACACTGTCACCTGAGAATATCAATAGCTTCTCCGCAGCCGCGTACCATTTCGGTAAGTCTCTGCATAAGGAGCTAAATGTGCCCATAGGACTGATCAGCGATAATCTTGGCGCAACGTCTGTGGAGACGTGGATGAGTAATGATCAACTAAAGCAGTTTCCTCAGTTCTCATCATTGATCGACCCCGTAATAAAAAACGGGAAGAGCTTTGCTCAACTCACAGCGGAATTTGAAAGTACCAAAGAGAAGTGGCACAAAAAACACTACTTCAAAGGCCCGGGTGTAGAAGGCAAATGGTTTCTTCCTTCAACCTACATCTCCGACTGGCGTGTGATTGACGCCTCAGGGAACACGTGGGAAAACGAGGACGATTTGAAAGATCATGACGGTGCAGTATGGTTTCGAACAACGTTTGATCTTCCCAGCGATTTTGCAGGGGAATCATTTCATCTGGGACTGGCACAGATTGATGACTTTGACATGGTTTGGGTAAATGGTGAGAAGGTCGGTGAAACATACGGCAAGCATAACCATCGGAACTATGAGATCCCGAGGGGAATTCTTCGGGACACGGGCAACGTGCTGGTTGTTCGGGTATTCGACACAGGAGGGATAGGGGGTTTCACTACCCATCCTTTCTGGGTCAATGACATCCTCCGGGGCAAATGGATGTACAAGAAGGGCGCAAAACTTGAGAAGCGTTTCCCGGCACCGACCTTGCCCAATGCAACGCCGTTTTCATCACCAGGCGTACTGTTCAATGCGAATATTGCACCGCTGACCAAACTTCCCATCAAAGGTGTGATATGGTATCAGGGTGAATCGAATGCGGATCGCGCATATGAGTACCGTTCGTTGTTTCCGGCCCTGATTAATGATTGGCGAAAACACTTCATGAACCCTGAATTACCGTTTCTCTATGTGCAGCTTGCCAACTATGGAGAAGAATCGAAAGAGCCTGTCGGAAGCGCCTGGGCCGAGTTGCGCGAGGCTCAGACGATGGCATTGTCTCTTCCGAAAACGGGGATGGCTACCGCGATCGACATCGGAGAAGCAAATGACATCCATCCAAAGAACAAAGTTGATGTCGGCCTGCGTTTGGCGAAGGCTGCCCTCAAGGTAGCATATGCCAGAGACGTCGTTTCGACGGGTCCGGTGTTCAAGTCGATGAAATCGAACCGTGGGAAAGCTGTAATTGAATTTTCGGAGGCAGGAGGAAAATTAGTTTCCCGGGATAAGTATGGTTTTATAAGGGGATTTCAGGTGGCAGGAGCTGATCGAAAGTTTCACTGGGCTCAGGCATTCATCCGGGACAACCGGATTGTTGTAAACGCCCCTGAGGTAGATGAGCCAGTCGCGGTGCGGTATGCCTGGGATAACAACCCCGGCCAGCTTGATCTTTATAATGAAGAGGGCCTCCCGGCAATTCCGTTTCGCACGGACTCCTGGCCGGGAATAACGGAAGGAAAAGTGTTTGAAGACGGTCCCCGGTTTTGACCAGTTGTCCAATGTCACTGGCATTGCCAAAGAGTTGGTGGACAGCGAATGAATAACGCTACGTATTGGAAATGTCGCCAAACCGGCATAATTTGAAATGTTGTATAGAAATGACCGTTAAAACGAAAGCATCGAAAGGACTTCCCATTGAGATAAGGATCGATCATGAGAGCCCGGTACCGCTTCACCTTCAGGTGGAAGAACTTCTGCGCAAACTCATTGAAAGTCCGCCATACAAAAGCGGCAAGCTTCTGCCAAAGGAAGTTGAACTTGCCAAGCGATTAGGGATATCCCGCAATACCATACGTCAGGCGACAAACAAACTGGTTCATGAGAATCTGCTGATCCGCAAAAAAGGTGTTGGTACCCGCGTTCAGAATAACCCTGTAACTACACGCCTCAACAACTGGCTTAGCTTCAGTGAGGAGATGCACAACAAGGGCGTCGAGTTCATCAACTACGATATAAAAGTGACGTGGGTTGATGCCGACGGTGAAGTTGCCCAATTCCTCTCAATAGACGAAGGAAAAAAAGTATTACGTCTGGAGAGGTTGCGGGGAGTTTCGAAGGGACCCTTTGTGTATTTCATATCTTACTTTCATCCGAGGATCGGCATGACTGGTAAAGAGGATTTTTCCCGACATCTTTACGAGATCATGGAGTTGGAATACGCCACCATCGCGAGCATTTCACGAGAGAAGATAAGCGCTGTCGCCGCTACCGCAGAGGTTGCGAAAAAGCTAAAATTAAAAAAGGGCGAACCGGTGCTGCTTCGCCGACGCATTGTGTGTGACCCGGGAGACCGCCCTATAGAATACAACGTTGGATATTACCGTGGCGACAGCTTCACCTACGAGATCGACATCAAACGATAAATTCACGCTCGTTTCACTGAGTCAGGATTATTGCTGGCGGACTATTAGCAGTGATCTCATCTGCACTTCGATCACGAGATGGGAGCGCTGGTCAACTGTCGGGCACCACGCCGCACCGCCTATTGACAGATATTGGCCGTTTACTCAAGTAGTATAAAAAGGGATCTTCGCTTTTCGGGAATTAGGTTCCGGGTCTTGTGCCCTTTTCCTGTCGTGTCCTCCATCAAAAGAATTTCGCCTTGTTTGAAGTTCCTTTTCTCGCCAAGTGAGGTTTCAATTTCAATTTCCCCGTCGAGTAACACGATGAATTGTCTTTGAGGAGCAGGGTGGAAGTCCCAATCGTAAGTTGGCAACACCTCGCGGAAGATAACCGACTTGGCCGGTACCTGATCTGAAAGACGGCCCACCATGCCCATGTCATTGAGGGGTATGGCAACGTCATCGAAGTGACTATCGCCATTGGCGTCCGAATAAACTCTGGTAACGTTAAACATGACTTTGATTGAATATCAATTCATTGGCCAGTGCGATCTCATCTGCACTGATTGTGTGGCCCATGCCCGGATAGATTTTCTGTGTAACACGCGCGTTCATTGAACGCAGTACTTCCGATGTTTCCTGAACGCGTTCAACAGGTACGTGTGCATCAGGATCGGCGCTACCGATAAAAACGTAGGCACCATCAAAGTCGCCCTTATAGTTCTCGGGATCGATTTCCTTGCCGATGAGTCCGCCTGTAAATGCGGCCACACCGCCCCACCGCCGCGCATTCCTCGTCACGAATTCAAGTGTCAGACACGCACCCTGCGAAAACCCGGCAAAGTAGATATTGGAGGATTCGATTCCGGCTTTGTTTATTTCTGAAACGAGCTCATTCAGAATTTCGAGCGCCGATGAAAGCCACGGCTCGTTTTGTTTCGCCGGAGCAAGAAACGAATGCGGATACCATGTATAATTGGTTGCCTGAGGGGCGAGAATGGCGTAATCAGCTACAGCAAGTTCTTTGCTCAATCCCAGAATGTCTTCCGCCGTTGCACCACGGCCATGAATCAATATCAGCGCCTTATCAGCTTCGTCAAGTTTTTTGCCTGAGGACACAATGGTTTTTTCGTGCATATTAGTTTGTGTTATTGATTCAGTACGACTTAATCACCAGCACCTCACAATACAGGTAGTTTCGCTTCAATTTCAGCGCGCCGCGATTCATATTGGGCGGGCAGTTTTAGATGTTGTCCGAGTTCGTCGACAGGTTCATCCACATTAAACCCCGGATTGTCTGTTGCTATTTCGAAAAGGACACCGCCTGGTTCTCTGAAATAAAGCGAGAAGAAATAATTTCTATCGATCTTCGGTGTGATATGCAATCCGTAGTCGCTGATCTTTTTGCGGTACTCCATCAAAGTAGCTTCATCTTTAACCCTGAACGCAACGTGGTGGATAGTGCCTCCTGCATTCACCGCCCGACTTCCGCCGGGAGCCAGAATCAAATCAACGATGGAGGCAGTTTCGATGGCATCGGTCGTGTATCTGAGCCTGTCACCTTCTGTGCCCACATGTCGGTAGCCCAGAAGTTCCGTCAATATGTTTGCTGTTGCTTCCGTCTTGTTTAATGTCAGCGTAGTGCTGTGGAAACCCCGTATTGCTGTGGTAGCCGTAATTTCATTGGTCGTCCACGGTTTACGTGAATCTTCGGTTTCGATTAAGGTCAACGACAATTTATCAGGATCTTCAAAGGTGATAAATGGCTGACCAAACCGGTCACCACTGGAAATAACTTTCACATCGTGTTGAACAAAACGCTTTTTCCAGAATTCGGCGGCGCCAACAGGTATAGCGTAGCCTATGTCCGTTGCCATCCCTGTACCGGCTCGTCCCGCGCGAACCCCTTCCCACGGAAAAAACGTGAGGATTGTTCCCGGTGTGCCGTTTTCATCACCAAAGTAAAAGTGATAGGTTCCGGGGTCGTCAAAGTTTACCGTTTTCTTCACTAATCTCAGTCCCAGTAGCTTTGTGTAAAAATCAAGATTTCGTTTTGCGTTCCCGGCAATTGCCGTGATGTGATGAATTCCCAGTATGCTATTCATATAACTTGGATTTTGTATGAACAAAAATACCTTAATAACCGCGCACAAACATTGTCTGGAAATAAGAATTGCGTTGACTTATATCGGGATGAACTACCTTCAGGAGACAGGATACTTTTGAAGCAACCCAGCCGCTTCCTTATTACTGTTTTATTTCAGTTTAGTTTTAAACAAGCTTTCCTTAAGATCCCTGGTTGTTCGCTTTTTTGCGTTGAGGTGACCGAGATGATAAACACTATTCAGGTGGCCATGAACGCCGAAACAGTTCACCAGGTGATAAGAGATTATATTTACCCACCCCTCGATGACAGAGGCCTTCAATGAGCTGTATTCCGGCATTTAAGGAGCACGGCAAGGTGCGGGGACACAAGCCAGTTTCGTGAACCATCTTATTGATTATTCACCGTCAGTCGTCTTGCCTTTATTCAAGCAGTTTGATAATACGCTGTACGATGTCGCTATACTCACCCATGCTATTGGGCTTTCTTAAAAAGAGGTTGCATCCTAACTCATAACACCGGGCTTCGTCAGATTGTCGGGCAGACGCCGTCAACACTGCAACCGGAAGGTCTTTCGCCCTTTCCCTGATTTCCGAAAGAACCGTAAACCCGTCCTTAAGCGGCATATTGATGTCAAGAACAATTAATCCGGTTTCTTCAAGCTTCTTATTCGTCCAAAGATAATCAGTAAGCATTTTACCGTTTTGGAAAAGCCTGACCGGGTGCCGGGCTCCCGCTAGTGAAGATTCGAGAAACTCCAGGTCATCCGGATCATCATCTACCAAAAGGATTGTCTTCTGTCTGTCCACGAAATGAATTAAAACGATTTTTATTGTCAATGCAAAACTAAAGTATTTGAGTACTTTGACCTACAAAATATGTTAATATGCCTAATTCCAGAGATGAGCTGCAATTTTGTGACCGGCAACCCCTCCATACCTTAAACACTATTCAGCCTCACGGTGCTGTGCTTGTCGTAGCGGTAAAGGATTATCGAATTCTACAGTTCAGTGCTAACCTGCCGGCTTTTCTCGGAATGGCTGAAGGCGACATTCTGGGGGCAGGCCTCGCAAGTCTGGTTGATCAGTCTACTCTCGACGAGCTGAAAAAACTTCGGGTAACAGGCGAGTTGGGACTTCCACAATTGCATACAATCTCATTTGTGACACCAAAAGCCAGAAGCTTCATTGGCTTCATTCATTGTGTAGGGGAGAGCATTGTTTTGGAGTTTGAGTTCATTAATGAGCAAACAGGTTCGACTCCACTTCAACCGGTCTTACGAAATCTACAACGGCTGACAACATCGATGGCTTCTGCCAGATCGGTAGAGGAGCTTGCCGGAATCGCAAGCCGTGAGATCAAAGCGATGTCGGGGTTCGACAAAGTCATGATCTACGTGTTTGACGATAACTGGAACGGCCTAGTTGTTGGTGAAGAAGGCGAACCCGGGATGGAACAATATCTGGGGTTGAAATTCCCGGCCACCGACGTTCCGAAACAAGCAAGAGACCTGTATTACCGAACGCCGTACCGGGTGATTCCTGATCGTCAATACGTGCCGGTACCGCTGGTGCCAGCCCTGAATCCGTTAACGAATGCTGCGATTGATTTGTCAGACGTCAAACTGAGAGGGGTGAGCGAAGTGCATCTGGAATACTTAAAAAATATGGATGTAGCGGCATCGATGTCAACGCGAATCGTTCACAAAGAAACGTTGTGGGGCCTGATTGCTTGCCACCACAGAGAGCCAAAGACATTGGGTTTCGAGGAATGTACACTCTTCGAACTCATATCAAGCGTTATTTCGGCCCGGATCAGTAGCCTGGCTAACCATGCAGCGAGCGAAGCCCGAATGAAGTTGTTCAATTTGTTCTCTATCCTGGTAACACGAATACCCTTATTCGACAATCCTATTAAGGCACTTGCCAATCATAAATCAGAACTACTCGGCCTGCTCGGCGCCGATGGCGTAGCCATCGCCTGGAATTCTGACTTGCTATCCTTTGGCGTGACACCAGATGCGCAGGAAATTAATCGCTTAAAAGACTGGTTGAAGCGGAAAAATTTTTCCAACGTCACGGCATTGCCTTGTCTTTCAGCTGCATTTGAAGAGGCGAAGGCATATTCAAACATTGCATCGGGCCTTCTTGTGTTACCCATCCAGCCCTACGAAGGTAATTACCTGCTAGCCTTTCGGCCGGAAGTTGTAAAAACTATTTCCTGGGGTGGCAATCCAAATGAAGTAGTGACTGTAGAACCTGATTCCCAGCGATACCATCCACGGGAATCCTTCGCAATCTGGAAGGAAACCGTTCGGGATACTGCCCAGCACTGGAGCGAAGTTGAACTGGACCTTGCTGAGCGGTTTCGAAATGTGATTGTCGAACATACGCTAAAGGACCTGACCAATCGTCTGGAGATGAAAGTAAACGAACGTACTACGCAGCTTGCATCCAGTAACAGGAAGCTTGAACAAACTCACGATGACTTGATGCAGTTCACTTACATTACGTCCCACGATCTTCAGGAACCCCTAAGGAAAATTCTGCTTTTCGGGAATGAACTCGAAAAACATATTTCGGCCGGCGGACCGAAAATGTATATTAAAAAAATACTGGGGGCTGCTGAGCGCGCCAGTACATTGATTACGGACCTGGTCAATTTTTCGAACCTTTCGGGCTCACAGAAAAAGGAGCTCACTGACCTTAATGAAATTCTGGAAAGTGTTTTGAAAGATTTCAATTTGATGCTGACCGAAAAAGAATTCGTTGTGGAAGCAGCTCATCTTCCGGGTGCGGAGATAATACCAGATCAATTCCGCCAGGTCTTTGCTAACCTCATAAGTAATGCCATAAAATTTTCAAAACCAGGTCGCAAACCCCGGCTCATTATTACCGGTGAGCGTACTTCAGTATTAGATGTTAACTCACCTGCAGATCCCGAAGGGCCGTATGGGAGAGTGGCTTTTTCTGACAACGGTATTGGATTCAACCCGGTTTATGCAGACAAAGTTTTTCAAATGTTCGAGCGCCTTCACACGGCGGAGTACCCTGGTACAGGTATCGGACTCGCTATCGTAAAAAAAATTATTGAAGGACACGGAGGCATGATCAAGGTGTTTGCTAAGGAGGATGAAGGAGCCACTTTTACACTTGTGTTTCCTTTATGGCAAATTGCAGGAGATGGGTCTCGTAAAATTTAGTTCAGGCGGTTACACATCCATACGTTAAATTAATCCGGATACTAATTTTCTTATGCGAGTTTTCTGGCATCCCGGCATAAGAATTCTTACATTTTTATAGTCTGGTTTTTGAAATCGAAATTCGCCCTGCATGAACTGGATACTCTTGTTTGATATCATTTACGTTCTGATCCTGATTCTCGTTTGTCTCCGGATTGTGTACGATACCAACAGCGTAACAAAGACCCTGGCGTATCTGATGCTCACCATTTTTATTCCCTTGTTTGGTATGCTTTTCTATTTTGTGGTGGGGATCAATTACCGAAAGCGGAAGGTTTATAATAAGAAACTCACACGCGACAATGAATTGCGAAGAACGCTGGAGGAAAGAATCATCAATCGCACGGAAGATAACCTTAAACTGGTAGCGGAACATGTTCGTGAAGGTGCAGGACTGGTTAATCTGCTGCTTAAGGACAGCTGGAGTCCGCTGACGGCAGGAAACACCGTGAAGATCTTCGTAAATGGTGAAGAGAAATTTCCCGAGATGCTGGAGGCTATGCGGCAGGCGAAACATCACATCCACATACAATATTACATTTTTGAAAACGATCACATCGGCCACATGATAAAGGATGTGCTTATCGAAAAGTTGAAGGAAGGTGTTCAGGTCCGGTTCACCTATGATGATTTTGGCAGCTGGATTATCCGGAAGACGTTGGTGGAGGAGATCAGGAAAGCAGGTGGTGAAGTTTTTCCATTTAACAAAATCCGTTGGGTGCTTTTTGCAAACCGGCTTAATTATCGAAATCACAGAAAGATTGTAATCATCGACGGTCAGACCGCGTTTACAGGCGGGATTAATGTGAGCGATCGGTATATCAACACGCCTGAAAATGAGAATTGTTACTACTGGCGGGATACACATATGCGGATTGATGGGCCGGGATGCTACTACTTGCAATACGTCTTCCTCTGTGACTGGAATTTCTGCTCGGGGCAACAGATTCAACCCGAACGTGTATACTTCAACGCACCGCGCGAAAGCAATTCAGACGTCGCCGTCCAGATTGCCGCCAGCGGACCTGATTCGCCCACAGCCACGATTATGCTTTCGCTGTTGAAAGCCATCGGCCTGGCGAAAAAACAAGTGCTGATCACGACCCCTTACTTTATCCCCGGAGAGAGCATTCTCGACGCGCTGAAAGTGGCTGCCTTAAGCAATGTCAGCGTGAAATTACTGGTTCCCTACAAATCGGATTCAAGACTGGTAAACGCCGCGGCGCGATCATATTATACCGATTTGCTATCGGCGGGGGTTGAGATCTACCTCTACAAAAAAGGCTTTGTACATGCCAAGACGTTAGTGGTTGATGATTATATTTCTATGGTCGGTACATCAAACATGGATAACCGGAGTTTCGATCTGAACTTCGAGGTGAACGCAATTGTATATCATCAGGAGGTGGCCTCCCGGCTGACCGAAATCTTCACAGCGGACCTTTTGGTATCCGAAAAAATAGATCCGATCCGCTGGAGAGATCGTTCTGTCTTTAGACAATTGCTCGGACGCATAGCCCGGCTTCTATCTCCATTGTTGTAATTTGTTTTTCCTCCAGTAAGGCCTCATTAGAACCTGAGGCCCCCGGCCCGTGGGCGGATAATCTAATTCCGAATCACAATCCTTTCCTGCTTCGGCTTTGTTCCGTCGTTGGCGAGTAAGATGTAAATTCCGGATGTAAATTCCGTCGGATAACGCAGGAACAAAATCCAGTTGTTGTCCATCCTGAAGTTCTTCCGGCTTATAAAAATGTTCGAAGAACTGGCGACCCAGTGATCGACCAAAAAACCAGCGTGCTCATTTAAGACTTCATAATCAGCGTATCCGCCAATAGACAATCCGATGGATGTAAACCTATGGGTCAATGTCATATTTCTACGATATTGGTTGCACCCACCTGATTGTATCTTCGACCTGGCAGGGTGCCAATTCGTTAAACAGTTATGGAACAAGGATAAAGCCTTACAAATGCTCTAGTGAGCATAGACGGGTCGTTGGGCAGCCGTGTGCCGGTCAGGTTGCGGGCGTCAAGATGCTGTTTCCCTCCAAC
>JAEZEH010000019.1 GCA_023417785.1 Bacteroidota bacterium | reverse complement strand
CTCCGGAACCATCAAATATTTTGGCGCCTTGTCCGGTGGTTTTGAAGTCGCCTTTAATGTCTCCGGGAGCGTAAGTGATTCCGTTAACCGTATGTGCGGCGGTTGCCACTACCCGGATTTCCTGATTCCACTTTGATGTTATTACCACATCGGGTAAACCATCACCATCAAGGTCGCCAACGCTTACTTTTGATTGGGTATCGGCCGTATTTTGGCCAGACACGGTGGGTGGTGCCATGGATGAAAACGGATTGCCCACGGGTGCTACGAGGCTGCAATCTCCTTCGTCTCCGCCCACGAAAGTCAAGCCGTAATACTGCGCACATTTTAAGTCGGCTTTGTCGATTTTACCGTCGCCGTCATTATCGATCCCGTCAAAACAATTACATCCCTGCTCGACGTTTGCCTCAAAATCACAGAATGGATTATTGCAGTTATTGCCATTGCTACAGTCAACGGACTGGCTGTAGCCAAGAGAACACGTGAGAATAAGCAACAGCGTGAGCTCAAGCCTGGGCATGAGGTTTCTCACCCGTGAAACGGATTTTACCTTCATAAGATTTAGCAACTATAGACCAATCATCTGAAAATGAGCACACTTCCTGTCACCGGTTGTGCATCCGGACATGCAAATACATAATAGTACGTACCTGCCGGAACCGGCTTACCTTCATAGGTACCGTCCCAGTCGTTTGTGTAACCCTTTTTCTGATAAATTCTTCTTCCGCGCCCATCGAAAATATTTAATGTGCAGTCGGGATATGATTCGATTCCGTCGATGATCCACATGTCATTGGCAGCGTCTCCATTTGGCGAAAAGGCAATTGGAACGGTGATGTTGACAAGTGTTCCATCGATGGTGATGGTTATTTCAGCTTGTGATGTACATCCTCCAATGAAGGATCCTGTCACAGTATAGGTTGTCGTCGTAAGAGGTGAGGCAATGGGGTCCGGGATATTTGTCGCGTTTAAGCTTTCCGCGGGTGACCATTCGAACACGTGAGCTCCTGTGGCATTGAGTTGTGTTGACTGGCCTGAAGGGATGACAGTTGCTTCAGCCGTGAGCGATAGCACGGGTACGTCATTGGATGCGACAGTTATACTTCTTGGCACTACACATCCTGCTGCGTCCGTGGCATTAGCCGTATATGTACCGGGTTGCATTACATCGATAGTTGGTCCGGTGGCCCCATGCTCCCACGATACGGACGTATACGAAGGCGAGACTGACAGTGTGGCCGTTTCTCCCGGACAAATCTTCGGCGGACTTGATGTGATTACCGGTACCGTTGTGCTTGTAATGGTTATCGGAAGAGTGGCGCTGTTTACGCAACCTGCAACGCCCTGATAACTTACCGTAAGGGTCACGTTGTAAGTTGTTCCACCAGAAGTATACGTGTTCGTTGGTGTTGCTCCGGTTCCTGTGTTCCCGTCACCGAAGTTCCAGCTGAAAACCGCCGGAGCGATAGCATCGTTCCCCGTTCCGGCCGGATCGACTACGGAAGTGTTAGTGAATTGAATTGGCGCATTTGAACATCGCGGTTCCCCAATGATAAAGCTTGCCAGGGGCACCTGGAGAATAGCGACGCGTACAGGACCAATCTCGCGTGCTGGGCATCCCAACGTACTATTGTGGACCCGAACGTAATAAGATCCGTCTTCAAACGCATCGAATGTATTCGTTGCCGTTGCTGCGCCATAGGCTTCGTTATCTTTTTTCCAGGCATAGGTGAATCCGCTAACCTGGGTTGCAGTAAGCTTCACTGGATTCGGCTGGCATGCGCTGTTTGTCGGACTTGTGCTGGTGATCTTGATTTCATTCACCGCTACGATGTCGACGACCTTCGGTGTTGATTCGTTGCTCTTGCAGTTTCCGGCAATAATCTGAACAGAATAACTACCCGCCTGAGCGGCGCCAGCATTTGTAATCGTTGCAGATGACGTTGTAGTAGTAGTGGTCCAGCCCGCCGGTCCAGTCCATTTATAGCTGGCTCCGGGAGCGGAGGTTGTCGACATTGTCAGATCGGCGCCTGAACAAATGGGCGAGTCGATGGTAAGCACCGGGTTCTCGGGTACCGACCCTGTACTTCCGGTAACGGTGAAGCTTTCAGAGACCACAGCTGTACATTCGTCGGCGGGACTGATTGTTGACGCTGATACGGTATACGTTCCACCAACGGTAGCACTATATGTCCTTGAAAGCCCGGATTGCACGTTTGTGCCGTCTCTTCGCCAATCGTAAGTTACATTGAGGGCAGGAATAGTCTCCAGCACGACCGGGTTATTGCAAATATATATCGGTGCTTCGTTGAGAATTTTGGGTTTGTGACAAATCGTATTTCGAAGTATATCGACTGAATATGTTCCGATCACATGCGTAGCCACTGCGATATCCGGCTTGCCATCACCATTAAAGTCACCGGTTACCAGATTTCGTGCGGGCCGTGCAGTGGGAATAACATGTCGCGAGAACGAAGGACTTGCATTGTTGCCATCATGAAGGAAAACATTCACGGTGGCCGTAAGCTGATGCGAAACCATGATGTCCGGATAGGTGTCGCCATCGATATCACTTACGCTCACACCCCATGGACCGTTATCGGTGGTAAGAGTAATAGGGGTAGAACTGAATTGTACGGAACCGGGTGAACTGTTATTGATCAGGACAAGCGCGCGGTTGGTGTTGGTGCTTGTGGATATGATATCCGGTTTACCGTCGTTGCTCAGATCGGCTGTTGTTACATTTCGAAGCTCCCCGGGTAACGTGATCTTCTGTGCCTCGCCAAACGCAATTGTTGCTGAAGATTGGTTCAGCAAAATAAAATGGTCTGGTGAAGAAATCGGGTTTACGATGATGTCAGGTAGTCCGTCTCCATCCATATCCTGAACGTCCAGCCCATAGGTGTTACTGGTCCCGGTCACGGCAATCTTGGTCGCCGGAGTAATGAACGGGTTGGCACCAAGAGGTTTTGAAGGATCGTTCTGGAGAATATAAATCACATTAGTGGTCGTGTTTGTGACGATCACCTCGGGTCTGCCATCGCCATTGAGGTCTCTTATATTCGCCTGAGTGGCTACATGGTTTACATCAAGCGGAATGGAAAAAGGCGCATTAAGGATAATTGACGTAGCTGTGCTCTTATTCAACATGAGAAACACGGCATTTCGATTAGTTGAACCGCCCTTGGTAAGTACCAGGTCCGGTCTTCCGTCACCGTCTACGTCGCCACAGGAAATGTGATCTGTAGAAAAGCCTACAGAATGAAGCTCTTTGTCGAAGGTTACTATGTCAGGTGTAGCTGAGTTGGTGGTGTTTTTCATCACCATGATGTCGGACGCCGCTGAGAACTTACTGGTGATCAGATCAGGCTTTCCGTCCGAGTTCAGATCACAACTACAGATGTCGCGCAATTCCTGTGGTGACGTGAACGTTGTGGAACTGGAGAAGTCCGCCACTGTAAAGCCATTACCATAAAATGTGGGAAGAAATTTATCTTTCGATTTCGTCATGCGTCGTGACGATGTATTAATGACTTCAACGTTTGAAAACTTCGCCGCAGGCGGCACCTCTACTTCAATTGAAAAATCGGAACTCGAAATGATCTGTCCTTCGACATGACCGAATATCACCCGGAGGTTTGAGCTGTTGGAACTGAAACCGCTACCAGTTATGACAATAGTGCCCTTTGGATATAAATTCTTCTTGCTGATATTCGATATAGCAGGCACCTGCCCTAACGCGTTGCCGGCCATGAGCAAAAATAAGAGACGCAAAAGTATAGATCCTTTCATATGATCTTTCTAAGGATGTACGGTTAGGAGCCACGCGTCGCGGAATATTTTCATCTTCCGATAATTATCCCGCTCCGTTCTTGCTGTATTAATATCGCCAGTGCGTACGAGGTAAACATACCACACGCCCTTTTCGGTTGAACGGCCATATTTTGCTTTGAATCCAAGTTTCTTTAGTCCATCAGAGAAGGCCCTGGCGTTGGTTTCTTCGGCAAAAACCCCGCTTACCACGTAATCGGCTACTTCTAATTCATTTTTGTGATGACCTCTTTTTGAGAATTCGTGGCGTTCCGCGTTCGGATAGTTTTCACCATCATGGCTCTCACGCGGATTGGTGGCGTGAACTTTTAGCCGGGAGAGACGCTCAAGCTCATCTTCCTCGTTATGTTCTGTTACTTCGATCTTCAGAATTTCCATGGAAGAATCAATGTGACCAAAACGAGGTTTGTGTTTTATTACGATACTGTCTTCTCGGATCGTCGAGTTGTACACCGGATCAGACGGTTCGGGTTGTGTGTCAATTTGTTGTGGTGGCTGTTCCTGGCTCGGCTGTTGCTGAACACGCGCCTGGGCCTCGCGTTGCCTTCTTGCTTCTTCGTCGCGTTGCTGTTTCGCAAGAGCTTCTCGTTCCAGTCGAGCTTGCTCTTCGCGCTGACGACGCAGCGCCTCTTCCTGCTGTCTTCTTGCTTCTTCGTCGCGTTGCTGTTTTGCAAGGGCTTCCCGTTCCAATCGGGCTTGCTCTTCGCGCTGACGGCGGAGCGCCTCTTCCTGCTGTCGTCGCGCCTCTTCTTCCTGTTGTTTCAGGAGTGCCTGCCGTTGCGCCTCTGCCTGTTGTGCGGCAGTCTGTCGCTGGGCATTCTCCTGTTGTTGTTTAAGCGCGGCCTGTTGACGTGCGGCATCCTCCTTCCGGCGCTGTTCCTCCAGGGCTTGCGCTTCTTGTTGCTTGCGTAGCTCTTCTTCCCGCTGTTTTCGTGCAATCGCCTCCTGTTCCTTCTTCAAACGTTCTTCTTCCTGCCTCTTTCGGGCCAGTTCTTCCAATTGTTGCTTTCTGGCGAGTTCATCCTTTCTTCGTTTTTCGGCAATTAATTCACTTGCGGATTTTCCAGTGCCTTTTTTGATTTTGACTTTCTCAGTGTCTACGAAACTATAACTTGGAATCTCCTTCTTCCTTTGCTTTCCAAATAGTAGCCCTAGGGTTATTTCATAAGTCGGGCTGTTTAGTTCATTTTCTCCTGTAGTTTTGAGGCCATAGCTCGCGCCGATAGCTAGGGTGTTATTCAGCTTTATCCCGCCTAATGCGGAAATGCCATAATCCTGCTTCAACGAGGCGCCTACCCACACAACGTGATTCAGATGCAGTATTCCGGCCACTTCATACTGGGGTGGGAGGTTGGTAGCCATGCGATAGATGAAGTAAGGTTCGAAGATGTTTTTGTCATTATTGAAATAGAACCTATTGCTAAAATGAAAGATGAGTGACTCAAAAGGCCTGATTTCCGTAATTGTGAACGCATCCTTACTGATGTAAGATGGCTCGAAGATTACGGGGAGTGACACTCCGGCGTGAAATGTGTTCAAGTGAAATGATATTCCGGCGTTGCCGAGAACTGACATATTGCTCTCCAAAAGGCTGGCAAGTGCAGGATCATTGAAGTTCTGAAGTCTTTCGAGATCCACTGTATTGGATGATATTCCGCCGGAAATCCCGAATCTGACGGAGGATTGCGGTCCGACCGGGATGTTGTAACCGAAGCTCAGCAGCAGTCCAGAGTTGTCGAGAAGGCCACGCTTGTCGTTAGTGGCTGAGATTCCCAGGCTTACCCTCTTGCTGATAGGGGAATGGAACGTAACATTCGCGATCTCAGGGCCATCTTTGAGTGTTGCCCATTGCTTCCGATAAGTCACAATCAGTCCAGCCCTGCCGTCAATTCCCGCAAATGAAGGATTAAGAAGGTAGGGATTAAGATAAAACTGCGTAAAGTTGGTTTGATCCTGTGCGTACAGAGACTGTGAGAGCAACAGGAGCAACCATAAAAAGTGCTTACGCTTCATTAGTCAGGTTATGGCTAGACTCATCCAAAAAATTACGCAACAACGTTTTTGTTATTATTGCGATAAAGTTTGATCAAAAATAGAACTTAATTCACGATTATTTTCGAACCAAATTATCGCTTAACCTACATGATCAATAATCGAAACAATGCATCAGTACATGTATTACAGCTTTGTGTATGGCTATTGATCATTTCTTCAGGCCCTGTTGGCTTAGCGCAAAAGTTCACACTTGGTCTGAAGGGTGGCGCTTCTCTTACCTGGCCCGGATTCGGAGACAAGGAAGGTAGAGATGTTTTCAACAGAAGGATCAAACCCGGATATCATGCCGGCTTTGTTGTTGGGTTTCCCCTGAAAAACAACTATGAGGTTTTGCTGGAAGGCGGGGCTTCACGAAAAGGTCGCATCGTTACATTCAATGATAATCCTAAATGGGAGAACAATATGTCAATGTATATGACTGATATGTCGATGATGCTTCGAAGATCTTTTCGATTCATGCTTAAAAAGGATACGCCAGCGGAAGGGTTTATAAACATCGGTCCGGAAATCAACTACTGGTTCAACTCTTCCGGCTTTGTTCGCGTTACTGATGGACCAAAATATAAATATGATGTTGTCTTTGGTGCTGATGCTGATCCGGACGTAGGCGGAAATTATACCCTTTCCCTTCAACAGGTTAACCGGTGGCTATTTTCACTTGGCGTCGGAGTCGGTCTTAAAGCTCCGCTTGGTAATAGCCGTTTCATCACCACCGAGCTGAGATTTCTTTCCGGGCATACGTTTCTCGGAAAGTCAGAAAGCGCGTGGATGGATCGTTTCATCTGGGGTGATGGTGGAATGCAAGACACAATGAAAACTAACCTGAAAACAGTTGCACTCAATATTTCTTATACGATTGATATAGACCTGAAAGAGAAAAACAAAGGGAAGAGTACGATCAAGAAGAAGCTTAAGAAGTAGGGAATTCGATTTTGTGTTGTGAGATAGCTCGTTCGAACATTGAGAGCATGATGCCATCTTTTAGTCCTACTTCAGGCACCAGAATGGTTTGTGCATTGCTCCATTCCATCACTTTTTTGTAAATATCAGTGGCCGGTATAATTACATCGGCACGGTCAGGATTCATTTGAAGTTTATAGATCCTTTCCTCGATAGTATAAGCCGAAATGACATCGCGCAATTCAAGAATTTTTTTGAGTGTCATTGTACGTCCTGGCTTGAGTTGGGCCAGCTCAAAAATTTTGCTGATGTTTCCTCCGGTTCCAACTGCTGTGATCTTCCCGTATTCTTTTTTTACATTTTCGCGGATCCAGTTTTCCATATCCGTCCACATCACCGGCGAGTCGTTGTGCTCCAGAACCCGGACCGAACCAATTTTGAATGACCGTGTCTTAACTTTTCTCCCGCGAAAATAAATATTGAGTTCGGTGCTTCCACCGCCCACGTCGATGTGAATGTACGTATCGTTGGAAAGGTAAGAACTAATGGCTCGGTTGATCATTTCCGCCTCACGGTTGCCATCGATGATTTCGATCGTTACGCCAAGTTCTTCGAATACCTCGTTAGCCAGGTCCCCACCGTTTTCGGCTTCACGCATTGCTGAGGTGGCGCAGAACATATAGTCGTCAACTTCGTACAGGTCGATCAACAACTTGTACGCCCTCATCAGTTTTTTGAATTTCTCCTTACTTTTGTCACTGATCCGACCCGTTGAGAAAACGTCGTGGCCTAATCGTAACGGAAACCGGATGTATTCCAACTTTTTGAACAAAGGGCGTGTCTCATCTGTCGGGAGGACAGTGGAAACCTGAAACCTGATGGCATTTGAACCAATATCGACGGCAGCGAACTTCAAATTGTTTTTTCTACGGCCCAAACATAAACGATTAGCACTTTAATTAAAAAAAACCTGTCATTTTAACCTGTCTCGTTATGTCTATTCAGCGAAATTACGTCCGGTTCCTCGCGCCGGTTCTGCTTTGTCTCTCAGGCTGTTGGGAGCCTGTCAGCGAATGGAACGAATCCCCAACCGACGGGTATGTGCCCGTTTACGCTGCTGCCGAAGTCAGGCAGATTTCTTTCGAGGCGCCGCGACTGGTGCGAAATCCTGGCAAAATCTATACCTATGGCAACCTCCTCCTGGTAAATGAAAAAAAGCAAGGTATTCATGTGTTCAACAATGAGGATCCGCTTCAACCGATTGCGCTTGGGTTCTTCAACATCCTGGGAAATTCCGACATGGCCATCCGCAATGATGTATTATACGCGGATCACGAGGGAAACATTGTAGGCATCCACATGAATGCCCTGAATAATTTCACTGTGCAGGGAACGCTTCCGTTGCAGAACTGGAATTATGGTGTCCCACCCCCGAGAGGCGCGCGCTTTGAGTGTGTCGATCCTTCCAATGGAGTTGTAACGCAATGGAGATATAAAAAGAATCAAAACTTTGACTGCTATGCATATTAATCTAAACCGATTCTTCCCGCTGGCGTTACTAATCGTGCTAACGGTGAGTTGTGGCGAGGATTCAAGTCCGGCGGAATCGTCAACAGGACAAGGCGGATCCATGACACGATTCGCCATTCAGAATGACTACCTCTATGTTGCCAGCCATCAGAACATCGAGGTGTTTAGCCTCAGTGGCGAGACCTTCAGCAAGCTCGGTGCCGTATCTGTCGGGTTTGGGCTTGAGACAATTTTTGCTCGTGGGGAGTATCTTTATCTCGGCGCCAACGACGCGATGTATATCTATTCAATCGCTAATCCGGCGACACCCGAATTTGTGTTCCGCTATTCGCATATTGAGTCGTGCGACCCCGTCGTGGTTCAGGGCAACAGAGCTTATGTGACCCTGCGCTCGGGAACAGCGTGTAACCGCGGTGTCAATGCCCTTGAGATAATTGATATAAGTGATCCGTACAATCCGGAACTGATCGCAAACTACCCGATGACATCACCCCATGGACTCGGAGTCAGCGGAAAATACCTCTTCCTGTGTGAGGGAGAGGCCGGATTAAAAGTGTTCGACCTGACGAACGAGAAAGATATCTCATTACTTGTTTCCCGTACTGATTTTTTCGCTTATGATGTAATCGCTTCTTCGCAGAAAGTAACTGTAACTGGCGAGGATGGCATTTTTCAATTTGTGTATCCGGAAGGGGAGGAGTTTCTTCAATTGTTGAGTAAAATACCGGTTGAGCGGGATCAGTTTTGAAATATTCATTTGTTGCAATAACGCTTTTGTTTTCCCTACAGGTTTTGGGTCAGGAAAGCGGTAAAACACTTCATGACGCTATTCCACGACATGCCGTGAGAGTAAGTCCCTTGCACCTGCTGAACTTTTACCCAACGGTTCAGCTAGGCTATGAAGCTCACGTAAAAGGTCGTTTCTCGATCTATGCGGAGGGTGGTGCTGCAGTAAACCTGTCAGAAAATAATGACCGGTTTTTGAATAAGCGCGGTATCAAACTCAAACTCGAACCGCGATATTATCTTTCTGTCAGCCGGAAGGGGCATATACTTTGGTATGGTGCGGGGGAGGTATACTACAACCGGATCAATTTCGACAGAAAGGCGAGGAATATCGAATGCTTTGACCTTGATTGCCAGTTTCAGTACGAAAGACAGTTTTTAGAAAGAGGTGCTTACCGCGAACATGGCTTTGGTATCAAAGGCGGACTGATGATTGGCCGGGATCGTTTCTTTCTTGACATTAACAGTGGTTTCGCGATTCGGATCATAGATTATGACCTGCCTCCGATCGCCGTGGGTTGGGAAAGCAATGGCTGGTATGACATCCCAAACGAGACCGATCGCACAGCTTTAACTCCTTTGGTTGGAATCCGGTTAGGATATCGTCTTGTCAACTGATCGTCCAGCTGCCGCACGTAATCTCGGCCGGCTTTGATATTCTTTGCTCTCGTTGCTTAAATTGTTTTTTTACCGGAAGTTCACTTTATTTGCAGCGCTTATCCAGAAAGACCGAGGGAATGGGCCCGTAGACGTCTTAGCATCCTATCGCGCCGATGGCGGATGTTGTGCTAAATCCCTTCCGCCCCACGGCGGAGAAGATAGGCAACCCACCAATTAGCGGGCTCTTCTGGATACAGCAGTTTAAAACGGGAGAGCTAATGAACATTCAAGAAATTTTAAGAGAACGAATCCTGGTCCTGGATGGGGCTATGGGTACGATGATTCAACGCTATAAGCTGGAAGAAGCCGACTTCAGAGGCGAGCGATTCAAGGATCATCCCAAGTCGTTAAGAGGAAACAACGATCTGTTGTCCATCACACGACCCGATATTATCGAATCGATCCACCGGGAATATCTTCTTGCCGGTGCCGACATTCTGGAAACCAACACGTTTAGCGGAACAACCATTGCACAGGCGGACTACAGCATGGAAGACGCCGTGTATGACATCAACTATGAATCTGCAAAGATTGCGCGGAGGGTCGCTGATGAATTCACCAGCAAGGACCCGGCGAGACCCCGCTTCGTCGCCGGAGCTATGGGACCAACTAATAAGGTAGCATCGTTATCACCTGATGTGAATAACCCGGGTTATCGGGCAATCAGCTTCGACGAACTTGCTGTGGCGTATAAGCAACAAGCCGGTGCGCTGCTTGACGGCGGTGCCCATATCATTCTTTTGGAGACTATTACAGACACACTGAATACCAAGGCAGCGCTTTTTGCCATTCAGGAACTCTTTGAAGAAAGGGGAACTGAAGTCCCCGTGATGGTGAGCGGAACGATTACTGATGCCAGTGGACGCACATTGTCGGGTCAGACTACTGAAGCTTTCCTGGTTTCGGTTTCACACGTTCCGCTTCTGAGCATAGGTCTCAACTGCGCGCTGGGTGCCGATATGTTACGCCCATACCTGCAGGTGCTGAATGAGCAGGCGCCGTTTTTCGTCAGTGCTTATCCAAATGCAGGACTGCCCAATGAATTCGGCCATTATGATCAAACCCCCGAAGAGATGGCTTCACTCGTTGAAGAGTACTTGAAAGAAGGGTTGGTCAACATTGTCGGGGGATGCTGCGGCACAACGCCTGACCATATACGCCGGATTGCAGAACTTGCCAAAAAATTTAAACCCAGACAGATACCCGTCACTCATGAATAAACACTTGCAGTTAAGCGGACTTGAGGCTGTTACTATTTCTCCCGCATCGAACTTTGTTAATATCGGAGAAAGAACCAACGTTACCGGTTCCGCCCGGTTTCTGAAGCTTATTAAGGAAGATAAATTTGAAGAAGCGCTGGAGGTAGCGCTGGATCAGGTGCGTGGAGGTGCGCAGATCATTGACGTGAACATGGATGAAGGTATGCTTGATTCCAAGGCTGCCATGGTGAGATATCTGAACCTGATGGCGTCAGAGCCGGAGATCGCGCGAATACCTGTGATGGTTGACTCATCAAAGTGGGAAGTTATTGAAGCAGGATTGAAGTGTCTTCAGGGTAAGGGAATTGTAAACTCAATCAGCCTCAAGGGTGGAGAAGAGGAATTTCTCCGGCAGGCGAAGCTTGTCAGACGATACGGTGCAGCCGTGGTGGTAATGGCATTCGACGAGTCGGGACAGGCTGACACCTATGAACGTCGTACCTCCATCTGTAAACGCGCCTATGACCTTCTCGTAAACGTCGTAAAGTTTCCGCCTCAGGATATCATTTTCGATCCAAACATATTTCCCGTCGCCACAGGAATAGACGAACACCGGAATTATGCTCTGGATTTCTTTAAAGCTGCTGAGTGGATCAGGAAGAACCTACCACACGCGCACGTGAGCGGGGGTGTCAGCAACGTATCATTCTCTTTTCGCGGAAACCAGAAAGTACGCGAGGCGATGCACGCCGCGTTCCTTTACCACGCAATCCGCCACGGAATGGATATGGGTATCGTAAACCCAACCATGCTCGAGGTGTACGATGAAATTGACAAGGAACTCCTCGAAAGAGTTGAGGATGTGTTGCTCAACCGACGCGACGATGCAACGGAACGCCTGCTGGAATTCGCTGAATCCTTCAAAGGTTCAGTGAAGAAAAAAGAACAAGACGACGAGTGGCGGAAAGGCACCGTGGAAGAAAGGCTATCTCATGCACTGGTGAAAGGTATTATCGATTTCATTGACGTCGACACCGAGGAGGCTCGTCAGAAATACGGCCGGCCTCTCCATGTAATTGAAGGTCCTTTGATGGCTGGAATGAACGTTGTAGGCGATCTGTTCGGGGCCGGAAAAATGTTCCTCCCTCAGGTCGTGAAGAGTGCGCGGGTGATGAAAAAGTCAGTTGCCTACCTCGAGCCGTTTCTTATCCAGGAACGCGATGCAGCGAAGGCTGCGAACGCCAACCTGGTCGAATCCAAGCAACCTAAAATATTATTAGCTACAGTTAAAGGCGACGTTCATGACATAGGCAAGAACATCGTTGGGGTAGTGCTCGCATGTAACAGTTACAACGTGGTTGACCTCGGCGTGATGGTTCCACCCGAGAAAATTATTGAAGCCGCCAAACGGGAAAAGGTAGACGTTGTAGGACTGAGTGGACTGATCACGCCTTCGTTGGACGAAATGGTACACGTAGCCAAAGAGATGCAAAGGGAAAAGATGACTCTTCCATTATTGATAGGAGGGGCAACAACGTCAAAGATACATACTGCTGTAAAGGTGGCGCCCGTTTATGACGGACCAGTTGTGCATGTACTCGATGCTTCGCGTTCCGTACCTGTAGTTAGTGAGTTGATCAGCCCGGAGACCCGTCAACGTTTCAGCCATAAGATCAAGGCCGAATACGAAAAGTTGAGGACGGATCACGAGGGAAAAAAGCAGGGAAAAAATCTAATTCCGCTGGAACAGGCCCGGGCAAATCCAGTCCAGTTCGATTGGGCGAATACGCCATTAATAAAGCCGACCTTCATAGGCAAAAAAGAATTTCTGGACTATCCTTTGGAAGAGATCCGGCCATACATCGACTGGACACCATTCTTTCAAACGTGGATGCTCGCAGGCCGTTATCCCAATATTTTTAAGGATGACGTGGTGGGAGCTGAAGCAAAACGCCTGTTTGACGATGCGAACAAGATGCTGGATGAGATAATCGCTGACAAATCATTGCATGCGAACGCAGTACTTGCCTTTTATCCGGCAGTAAGAAAAGGCGACGACGTGGTGCTGTTCACTGACGCGACCCGAAGCACGGAGCTTACAACGGTGCACTTCCTTCGCCAGCAGAACCGAAAGGCGCAAAATCTCCCCAATTTTTGCTTGGCGGACTTTGTTTCTCCGGAAAACGGAAAGGATCATATGGGTCTGTTTGCCGTGACAGCGGGTCATGGGCTTGAAAAATTGATAGAGAAACATCGGGCCAACCACGACGACTACTCGGAGATTCTGGCCAAAGCGCTGGCTGACAGACTGGCGGAAGCATTTACCGAGCTGTTGCATGAAAAGGTGCGTAAACAACTTTGGGGATATGCGCCGGATGAACAGTTAACCAACGAAGAGCTTATCGAAGAAAAATACGCAGGTATTCGTCCTGCGCCCGGTTACCCGGCGTGCCCTGATCATACCGAAAAAGCCTCGCTGTTCGAAATCCTCGACACGAGAAATGCAGGCATTGAACTCACCGAGTCGTATGCCATGTATCCGGGCGCTTCAGTCAGTGGGTATATGTTTGCTAATCCTTCGTGCCGGTATTTTGGACTTGGCAAAATTGACAAGGACCAGGTGACTGACTACGCCCGGCGAAAGGATATGTCGGTTGAAGCCGTTGAGAAATGGCTCGCACCGGTATTAGGTTATTAGTTTTGAACAGATGATAAGGCCAATGGTTTGGGTCCTGATTACAGGGACACCTCCCTTGGCATGCGACAAAATAGAAAGACGGGAATACACAAATGAAAGTAATTGACCATATCAGAAACGCGAAAGGGAAAACGTTATTCACCATTGAGATCCTTCCGCCGTTGAAAGGGGAAAATATCCGGAACCTGTTTAATAACATGGATCCCCTTATGGAATTTAAACCCCCTTTTATTGATGTCACTTATCATCGCGAGGAGTACATCTACAAGAAGAAGGAAGGAGGACTCCTTGAAAAACGCTCGACGCGAAAACGCCCCGGCACGGTAGGGATATGTGCCGCTATTCAGAATCATTACAAGATCGATACAGTTCCCCATATCATTTGCGGTGGCTTCAATAAAGAAGAAACAGAGAACGCATTGATTGACCTCCATTTCCTCGGGATAGATAACGTTCTTGTTCTGCAGGGAGACGGAATTAAGAATGAAGGCCGTTTTGTCCCTGAACCGGATGGACATAAATTCGCCTCGGACTTGTTACAGCAGGTCGTGAGCATGAATCAGGGACAATATCTGGATGAGGATCTGCAAAACACCACACCCACCAACTTCTGTATTGGGGTGGCGGGCTATCCTGAAAAGCATTTCGCTGCTCCTAATTTGAAAACGGACCTGAAGTATCTTAAACTAAAGGTAGACCTCGGTGCCGAGTATATTGTTACGCAAATGTTTTTTAACAACAAGGTGTTTTTCGAGTTTGTCGACAAATGCCGCGAAGCCGGGATAACGGTGCCAATCATTCCGGGAATTAAACCAATTACAACCAAAAGCCAGGTGAGTATTTTGCCCACGGCTTTTCATATAGATATCCCGGAGGATCTTGCTGATGAAGTGGAACACTGTAAAGACAATGCCGCCGTGAAAGAGGTGGGAATTAAATGGTGTATTGAGCAATCGAAGGAACTTATGAAGCACGGTGTGCCGACTCTTCATTATTATTCCATGGGTAAATCCGACCCTATATTCAGAATTGCGAAGGAATTATTCTAGTTGGAACGCCGGTGGAAAGCAAAAAATTCAGGTTGATCTGTACCGACATCGACGGTACGTTACTAAATGCAGACAGGCAGTTATCGGAGGAAACGAAGGCCGCGTTCAGCGCTGTGCCTGAGTCGATTCGTGTGATTCTCGCATCATCGCGAATGCCCGCGGCGATGCGTCATTTACAGGCGGAACTGGGGCGACTGCATGAACCCCTGATTTGTTACAATGGCGGATACATCATTAGTTATCACGGGAACGGGGAACTTCGTGAAATAGCGTCGGTTGCGATACCCCTAGGAATCGCAAGTGGTATCTGCAATCTGGCGCAGGCTGAAATTCATGTGAGCCTGTACCATAAGGACGAATGGTACGCTCCGAAGTGGGACTACTGGACAGAACGCGAGTCCCGTATCACCAAAGCCGATCCTGTTATCCTGTCGAATGATGAAGTCCTGCGGCAATGGACAACCGAAGATAAGGGTGCTCATAAAGTAATGTGCATGGGCCCGGAAAATGAGATCGACAAATTCGAAAGACAACTGAATGACAACTTTTCGGCCCACATACATATTTACCGGTCCAGGCCGACATATCTGGAACTTGCGCCCGTGTCCATGTCAAAGGGATTAGGGCTCGAACTTCTGCTCAAAGAACTGTATGACTTTGACATGGACGAAGTGATCTCGTTCGGCGATAATTTTAATGACGTGGATTTGCTCCAGCGATCGGGTCATGGTGTAGCGGTGTCGAATTCCCGCGATGCAGTCCTGAAGATTGCCGATGAAGTAACCGGTGACAGCAGGGAAGATGGGGTGGCAACCATCATCAGGAAGTATTTTACTTAAGGGAAAATATTAGCCCGCGGTCAGTCACGGCACGATCAAGGAAAACCTTCTGGGAGGAATGAATATACATGGCTGCCTCTTCGTAGGCCATCCATCTACCCTGGTCGGCTTCCGGGACCTGCATGGTCTTCCCGGAGCGAGGGGGCCACTCCAGTTCAAATGTATTGCTAGTAATACCGCTAGCTACTTCCCATTCGCCAACGAAGGTCCACACAAGGATTTCCTTCCCGCTTTTCATGCGCGCCGAACCCAATGAGTGGTAAGGTCCGCGGGGTTCAATTCCGGTTTCCTCGAAGAATTCGCGCTGCGCCGCGACAAGCCGCTCCTCATTTTCATTAACGATGCCCTTGGGAATGGTCCAGACGCCCTTGTGCTTATTTTTATAGAACGGCCCGCCCGGGTGCACTAGGAAAAAAATCAGCTTACCTTCGCAAATGTTGCACATTAGCAAACCGGCTGAGATTGCTGCCATAGAGGATGTTTCTTTTAAACAATTGGCTTCTTCTCCTTTTTCTTTTCGTTTTTCACATCATCGCCGAGCAACATGCCCCACGGCTCGAGTTCAGACACATTATCGAATATTACTTTAAGCGTTGCGATAGCAGGTATAGCGAGAAACATTCCCCCCACGCCACAAAGTGTACCACCGACTACCACGCCGATGATGGTAACCAAGGCGTTGATGCGAACTTTGTTGCCTACGATCATCGGGATGAGGAAGTTGTTGTCAATAAACTGCACGACAGCCAGGACCACGGCGGCCCACACAGCATCAGTGGGGTTGTCGGAACTTACTATTGTGATCAGGATAGTAAAGACGTTCGCAATAAGCATTCCGATGTAGGGGATAAGATTTAGTATCGCTGCGACCAGTGCCAGGAAAATCGGATACTTTATACCAAGTATGAGAAAACCGATAGTGTTGAGGGAGAAAACAATTGTCATGTCGATCAATAGACCGAGGATATAATCCCTGCCGATCGTCCGGGCTTGAAATAAAACACCGCCAACCTTGTCGGGATCCGCGTCGCGAAAAACAGATACAAAAAATTTCCGGATAAGGTCCTTATAGTAAAGGATGAGAAAGGTATACACTGGCAAAAACACCACGTATGACAGGCTTTCCGTTATGGTTCCAACTGTTTTCCCTACCACAGTTGCACCCGAGTCCTGAATGTTCTTGGCGGTATCCTCCAGATACTGGTTTTGTTTCACCTCACTTATGTTGAACGTAGAGTTGACCCAGTTTTGGAAATTGTCTGCGAGCTCGGAAATCCTTTGTTTGATGGTATCAATATCCTGGAGGAAAATTGAGATCTGGAAGGATAGGAAATAAATGACGCCGGCCAACAGGGCCAGTGCCACGAAGATGGTTAACAAAATAGCAAGAACTTTGGGTAACTTCCATCGCTGGAGCAGGTTAGTCACGGGCAACAACAAAGTAGCCAACAGCACTGAAAAAAAGAACGGAACCAGTATGCCCTGGCCAAGATAAAGGACTACGGCAAGTAGTGAAATAGTTAACAGATTCAGGGATAGTCTGGCGTAGAAGGGAAGGGATTTCGTTTTGATCATGGCAGTCGGTTCAGAGAATATGTTGTTCTCTGCAACCGATCATATAAACCATATACCAGCCGCCTCAGAAAATGTACTTCTTCAGTATCTGTTCAATTTCCTGAAAAAAGAGCCTGTCATTCCCTTCACTCAGAGAGGCGCTGTCATTTTGCCGAATCTGATCAATTATTCGCTGATAATGTGTGGTATTCACCGGCGCGATTAACAGGTCTTTCAACGCAGACCTGATAAACTCGTGCCTTACGGGCTGGAGCTCCTTTATGTTGTAATTATCGGTGAGATAGGCTTTGAGATACCGTTCATCGAGGAAGTCCTTGATCAGGTCGTTTCGAAGGCGGCGCACAAGGTCAAGCACATTTTCGGTTGACCACTTGGTGGTGGGGAGCTCTTGCATGAGGGTACTTTATGTAGGTTAGTGTTAATGTTTTCCTGAAACATACTCGGCAAAGCGCTGGAACGTCGGGAATCCGGCCGACCTTCCCAGAAGCTCATTCAGCAATGGATTGATCCTGTCATTCCCAAACCTGAAGAAAGCTGAAACGATATCGGTCTCACGAGGTTGCTTCATAAGATAATCGTTGAACTTCTTCTTCCATGTTCGCAAGTCAAATCCAAACCTCTCGTGAAGTTCGTCCCACGTTAAACTTATGTGCATCTCCGAAAACTCGCGAACCTTCTTTCCAGGATATTCCCGCATAACCAAAATCAATAGTGCAATTATACATAAAACTAATATTATTAGTTTGTGTATCACGGAAAATTTTTGCCGTGGAAAAAAGGATGAACTTCATGACAACGATGACAACTTCATATCTATTGCTTTATCGGTTTGATTGTTCATTCATCGGAAGGCCGATGTTTATATCTGTTTAATCAGGTTTCTTACGCCGGAATTCAGCCGCTCAACAGCTAGATCAGTAACCACTAAACCCTCACGTCCATGACCTGAATCAAGCTTCACCACCGCCTGTCCTATAAGTAACTGCCTTTAGTCGCCTCGCAAACATTTTCACCCTCCTTTGTGGACTCCTCTCCACAAAGAAAAAATGCTGAGCATGATTAGATTTCTATTCATTTTATCTTGTATTTCCCTTCCCTTATTCAACGTTACAGCCGTTCGCGCACAACAGGTTTTCAAGACCACATCCAAGACAGTCATCGGGTATCTCGAGTATCTTCCTGATGGTTATAAGTCAAGTTCAAAAGATTATCCGGTCGTTATTTTCCTCCACGGAAGAGGTGAAAAAGGACCAAACAGCACCGACCCCAGAATTCTCGCCTCAGGCAAGGCACTTCTCGAAAAAATTGGTCCACCCAGGCATGTAAAGGATGGTACGAAATTTCCTTTTATTCTGATTTCTCCCCAGCTTAAGTCGAACCATTCAGGCTGGCCAACGGCTTATGTAATGGAAGTCATTGAACACGTTCAGCGGACCCTCCGTATCGACAGAAGCCGGATCTATATCACCGGGTTAAGCATGGGCGGTTTTGGCACATGGACGATGATCCAGCAATATCCCGATCTGTTCGCAGCAGCCGCTCCAATTTGCGGCGGCGGCAGTGTGGGCAGAGCAAAGGCCATTGCTGACGAAAATCTGCCAGTATGGGCATTTCATGGCGACGCCGATAATGTCGTCCATGTAAATAAAAGTATTGAAATGGTGAACGCGATCAATAGCCATAATCCTAATCCAAAAGCAAAAATCTCAATCTATCGCGGAGTTAAACATGACGCCTGGGTGCGGGCATATCGTCCGGATCACTCCTACCATAACCCCAATGTGTATGAGTGGTTGATGTCTCACCGTAACGGCAACCCGTCGCAACCGGAACCTTCCAACGAGGCACCGGTCGCCGATGCAGGGCCAGACAAAAAGATCAAGGAATCTGATGGTGACGTGGTTATTGCCGGCTCCGGCAAAGATAAGGATGGCACGATCAGGGCATACGCCTGGAGCAAAGTTTCCGGTGGATCCGTTGATATGGACGACGCCAACAAAAAGGACCTGATCATTTCAGGCTACAGCCAGGGAACCTATGTATTCAAACTCACGGTTACCGACGACAAAGGCGCAACGCATTCAGATGAGGTAAAGGTTACTGTTGAGGCTAGTTATGCTCCTCCGGTTGCCGACGCAGGCCCCGATATTTCTGTTGAGCTACCCCAAAATTCCGTTACCATCAAAGGGAAAGCATCTGCTAAGGACGGAAAAATATCAAGTGTCGCCTGGGAACAAATTGACGGCGACGATGTCCAGATGTCCGGAACAAATTCGCTGGACCTTAAATTGGAAAAGCTGACGGCTGGTGAATATAAATTCCAGTTAACGGTTAAGACTGATAAGGGGTTATCGGATTCTGATGAAGTTGTGGTTAAAGTAAGTAGGCCGTCTAATATCGAACCTATTGCCAATGCAGGCTCTGATATCACTGTTAAAGCATCTGATGATAAAGTCGTAATCAAAGGTTCGGGCCGTGACGAAGATGGAACGATCACAAAATACGAGTGGAAAAAACTTTCCGGTGGAGACGTGGATATGTCTAACACCAGCGGGACAGAACTTACCCTTACCAACTTCTCCGAAGGTAATTATGTATTCCAACTAATCGTAACCGACGACAAAGGCGCGACAGATACCGATGACGTAAAGCTCACCGTTGAAGCGCCGGAATACAAAGCACCAGTCGCAAACGCGGGACCTGACCAGGAGATTGAATTGCCCCGGAATTCGATCGAACTCAAAGGCAGCGGCAGAGCCGAAGATGGCAAAATTACAAGCTACTTATGGAAACAAACTGCCGGAGAAACCGCTGAATTGTCAGGCGAAACCACGGCGGAGCTTTCGGTAAAGAAACTGAACGTCGGTGAATATAAATTCCAGTTAACTGTCAAGACAGACAAGGGATTATCCGACTCTGATGAAGTTGTCGTTAAAGTAGGAAAGCCATCTAATATCGAACCCATTGCCAACGCCGGGGCTGATATAGTCGCCAAGGTGTCTGATGACAAAGTCGTAATCAAAGGTTCGGGCCGTGACGAGGATGGAACGATCGCAAAATATGAGTGGAAAAAACTTTCCGGTGGAGACGTGGATATGTCTAACACCAGCGGAACAGAACTTACCCTTACCAACTTCTCCGAAGGTAGTTACGTCTTCCAATTAATCGTAACCGACGACAAAGGCGCAAGGGATACGGACGACGTAAAACTCACCGTTCAAGCGCCGGAATACAAAGCGCCGGTCGCAAATGCGGGACCTGACCAGGAAATTGAATTGCCCCAAAACTCGATCGTCCTCAAAGGCAGCGGCAGAGCTGAAGATGGCAAAATCACCAGCTACTCATGGAAACAAACTGCAGGTGAAGCGGTGGAATTGGCGGGCGAAACCACACAGGAACTTTCGGTAAAAAAGCTGAAAACGGGTGAATTCAGATTCCGACTAACGGTAAAAACCGATAAGGGCCTATCGAACTCCGATGAAGTCACGGTGACAGTAAAAAGACCGGCCAATATGGCTCCGGTTGCAAACGCTGGTCCTGATATCACAATAAGAGAATCTGACGAGCGCGAAATTCTTGCTGGCTCTGGCAAGGATGAAGATGGAACCATAACCGCTTACCAATGGACCAAGTTGTCGGGTGGAAATGTGGATATGTTTAACGCCGATAAGAGCGAACTAACCATTTCGGATTTCCGTCAGGGCACCTACGTTTTCAGGTTAACCGTTACAGATGATAAAGGCGCCAAAGATTCCGATGATGTGCAAGTGATCGTTGACGCCCCTGACTACGCAGCTCCCGTCGCGAATGCGGGACCGGATCAGGAAGTTAAACTGCCTGCCAATTCCGTCATTCTCAAGGGGAGCGCGAAGTCTGATGACGGCAGGATCACAAGCTATTCATGGACTAAAAAGTCTGGTGGAGACGTCGAACTATCCGGCGAGGATACCCCAACGCTTACGGTCACGAAGTTAAAGAAAGGGGAATATATTTTCAGGTTAACCGTTAAGACAAACAAGGGGTTATCCGATTCGGATGAAGTGACAGTTAACGTGGAGGAACCTTCTAATCTCAAGCCCGTAGCCGACGCCGGATCTGATGTCACTATTAGCGTGGATGAAGAAGAGTTCGTTCTTCAAGGATCAGGTTCCGACAAGGATGGAAAGATTACTTCGTATTCCTGGGATAAAGTCTCCGGCGGGTCAGTTGACATGAAGAATTCAGACCGGCGGGAACTCACGATTTCCAATTTCGAGGCGGGAACATATGTGTTTAGTCTTACGATCACTGATGACAAAGGATCACGTGATTCAGACGAAGTGAAAGTAACCGTAGAGCCATCGGAAAACAGGTTTACAAATAAGGCCCCGGTGGCAGACGCAGGAGATGACAGGACCATCTCCGATGACGCTGAAAGCTTTGTGTTACTCGGCTTCGGTGAGGATGAAGATGGCGAAATAGTATCCTACAAATGGAAGCAGGTTGCCGGCGAAACCACCGTCACGCTTACGGATGCAAATACCACCGCAGCAACTGTTAGTGATTTTGATGGCGGCACGTACGTGTTCCGTCTCACGGTAACTGATGACAACGGCGCAAAAGGCTCAGACGATATTACGGTGGTCGTGAAAAAACCAGGTAAGCTGAATGTATATGCAGGAAACGACCGTACGATTCAGCTGCCCGAAAACAAAATAGTCCTGAAGGGTGAAGCATCCGTGGACAAAGGCATTATTACGGATTATGAGTGGTCGATGCTATCAGGTGGATCAGCGACGCTCTCCGGAGAAAACTCAGCCACACTTACAGCGGACAATCTGGAGGAGGGCGTATACGTGTTCCGGCTAACGGCAAAAGCGGACAACGGCCTCGCTGACAATGATGATATCCGAATTACCGTAAAAGGCCGGGAGAATACCGCCCCGGTCGCCAACGCGGGCCCGGATCATAACATTGAACATGACCTCGAGTCTTTTGTGATCGTTGGATCAGCCGAAGACAAAGAGGGGTCAATAGTTTCATTTGCATGGAGGAAAATTTCGGGAGGAGTGGTTGTTCTGACAAATGAGGATTCTGAAGCGCTAACGATAAGTGGCTTCCAACCAGGCAAACACGTTTTCCGGTTGACAGTAACAGATGAACGGGGTGAAACCGATTCGGATGATGTCACAGTAATCGTAAATCCTCCGGCGAGTACGCCTGATTCACGTCCTGTGGCGTATGCAGGGAACGACCGTATCATCCGTCTGCCGATCAATTCAGTCACCCTCAGGGGAGGTGCAAAGGCCGAAGGGAGAACCATCGTTCGGTATGAATGGGAACAGGTTGCCGGCGGCTTTGCGAAGCTTTCAGGTATGGACACGCAAACCATGGTTGCTGAACAATTGGGAATCGGTAGATACAAATTCCGTCTGAAGGCGACTTGCGATTTGGGCTTTTCGGCCTATGATGACATTAACATCACTGTAAAAGAGTCACTCTTCCCGATTGCCACCGTCGATAGGTTGGATAGTGAGGTTACCAATGGCCGGATTGTTGAACGGGACTTTGAACTCGATTTGGACAAGCTGGCGTCGACCGATCTCACGGCCGGAGCTGTTCCAGATATGGAGAACTATGTGGTCGCCGTATATAATGATCGCGGTGACAAGATTTTCCATGGAGCGTGGGAGGACCAATCCTTCCAACAAGTTTTTCAACAGCCGGGATTCTACGTTTACCATGTACTCGATGGCCGGCGTAAAGTAAAGGTTGGGAAACTGATCATTCAGCCTTAATAGAAACCATGTTTAAGTTTGGGTTCAGCGGGTTCCGATCCTGCTGAGCCCTTTTTCTGGCCCATGATTTTACCTTATCAGGAAAACTAAAATCATGAGACCACTCAATCTATTATTATTCATGCTGATTGCTTTGGTTGTCTCCGGCTGTGAGATCGTCGGGGACATCTTTGGGGCAGGCGTTTATGTCGGGATATTCATCGTAATCTTTGTTATTGTATTAATCGTCGTCCTTATTTCCCGGATCTTCAGAAAACGTTAGTGCGCGTTTTTTGTAAGTTGCGCCATGGAAAAACAGGCTGATCTGCTTCACCTCAAACGCGACATACATGAAGCGCTGACAACGCGGCTACGGCAAGAAATCGCGGCCATGAAAGAAGAACTTCAAAGCGTCCAACTTTCGGCCAACAACGAGACGAAGAGCAGCGCGGGTGACAAATACGAAACAGGCCGGGCAATGGCCCAGCTTGAAATTGAAAAACTGACGGGATTACTTCTGGAGAAAGAGAAAGCTCTCGCATTTGCGGCTGGCCTGTCGCTGGATGCTATGGACTCGGTTCGGCCGGGGTCATTGGCAGTAACCTCAATGGGGCATTTTTATGTTACCGTGAATGGGGGGGAATTCAACATGAAGTCGATGAAAATCAGATGTATCTCCCCTGCATCTCCACTGGCCGTTGCCATGCGGGAAAAAAGGGCCGGGGATACATTTGATTTAATGCAGAAACGTCAAACCGTGTCGGCGGTTATTTAATGTGCCTGAAGCCAATGTGCCTGAAGCTGATCTGTAACAAATCGAGAAATAACGAACTCACCGTGGTGCTAAAGCACTGTCATTGCGCCATCGGCCCATGCCGGCCACCAAACCAATACGACATTGACCTCAGTCCCTCTCCGAATGTCCTGTCTTTTTACGGTCTGTTCAATTTCCGGAATATCCGATCCTGGATGGAACGCTATGCTTATACGTTCGGGTCCACCCTCATGGCCCAATAACGTCGACCACTAGCGAGTCCGTTACTTTTACATAATGGATAAAAAGAAAGATGCCAGGAGTTGATTTCGCGTTGTGAAGCTGTATTCCCGATCCTCCCGAGTGGGCGTGTTTTCGTCTCTACACGTTATGTCACCACAAACGTTATTGACTTACGTTGTCTGGGTAAACCCGTTTGATATTTATTAACAAAACAATTACCAATCAGTGCTACTATTTCGCAATGGAATTTGTTAAAGCTATTGACCTGCTCGCTTTAATACGTTATTTAGCATAATGGATCGTTCCTTCATCAAAAAAATATTCCACTCCCACCAGGCGTGCCCCACATGCCCCTCGCCATCAGAGGTATCGGCATTTTTCGTTGACCTTTTGGGGAGCCTGTTTGCAGACTTTACTCAGCTTACGTTTCCGGATGAGCGCGCCTTTGAGAAACATCTACTGGATCTGAGAACCCGACTTAATAAAATTCTTCAATACAATCCCAACAAAGGAGACAATGACGCCGAGAAGATCACCGATCACTTCTTCAATCATTTGCCGGAGTTGTATGATTCAATTGATGAGGACGTGAGGGCGATGTATGAAGGCGATCCGGCTGCGCGAACGCGCAGTGAAGTTATCCGCACATATCCCGGATTCTATGCCATTTCGGCTTATCGCGTTGCCAATCTGCTGCATCGATGCGGGGTTCAGGAAATACCGCGTATCATAACGGAACACGCCCACAGCCGAACCGGAATTGACATTCACCCTGGTGCCAGAATCGGTCGCCATTTTTGTATAGACCACGGAACCGGAGTGGTTATCGGTGAGACTACCCTAATTGGTAATAACGTAAAAATTTACCAGGGGGTGACCCTTGGAGCGTTAAGTGTCAATAAGAAAGACGCGGAAACAAAAAGACATCCGACCCTTGAAGATAATGTCGTGGTATATGCAGGTGCAACCATCCTGGGAGGTGAAACTATAATTGGGCACGGAAGCGTGATTGGCGGTAACGTCTGGCTGACGCGCAGTGTTCCACCTAATTCAAAAATATATTATCAGGCGCGGATGTATAATGGGGACACAAATGAAACGGACCTTGTTATTTTCCGACCCGAAGCTGATTGAACTGCTGATTATGAAACTGATCGAATTAATTGGAAATACACCCTTGGTAGAGCTTCAGCAAATTCCGCAAAAAAAAAGCGTGACCATACTGGGCAAACTTGAAGGCGACAATCCTGGCGGAAGCGTGAAGGATCGCACCGCATATGGTATGATTCGTGGCGCACTCGAACGAGGGGATATCAAACGTGGAGACCGGCTCATCGAGGCTACCAGTGGAAACACAGGCATTGCGCTCGCTATGATAGCCCGCGTCATGGGTTTGGAGATGACCCTGGTGATGCCCGAAAATTCGACGCGCGAGCGGATTCAGGCAATGGAGGCATTCGGGGCCAAGCTTATTCTTACTCCGGGAGAACAAACTATTGAATATTCCCGCGAGGTCGCCGAGGAAATGGCCCGCGACCAGGATTATTATATTCTGAATCAGTTTTCCAACGCCGACAACGCCGGTATTCATTATCAAACCACGGGGCCGGAGGTTTGGAGGGATACCCGTGGAACTGTGACCCATTTTGTATCGGCGATGGGAACTACCGGAACAATCATGGGTGTATCAAAATACTTGAAGGAGCAGAACGCTGCTGTTCAGATTGTCGGAACCCAACCAACCGATGGCTCATCAATTCCCGGAATACGGCGGTGGTCTCCTGAATTCCTCCCGCGGATCTTCGAACCGGAGCGTGTCGACAGGGTTATAGACATAAGTGAAACCGAGGCGAGGCTTTACGCTAACAGGCTCGCGCGTGAGGAAGGCATCCTCGCAGGAATGAGCAGTGGCGGGGCACTCGCGGCAGCGCTACGCCTCGCGGAAGAGATTGACCACGGCGTTATCGTGTTTATTATCTGCGATCGCGGTGATCGTTATCTAAGCTCCGACTTATTTGGATGAAACTCAACTATTCTGAAAACGCAATTGTGCTCAGCAATGCATTTTCCGCTTGCCGGGAATCAAGTCGGGTATGCTGAACCACCACCGGAACATCTGACTTGATTACACTGGCGTAGTCAGTATCCAATGGTACCTTTTCGGGATCTTCAAGATCGTTAAAACGCAAGTGGATCGTCCGGCGAGCCGGCACCGTTATCCGATATGGTCCCACGGGGTCTTTGTCCGTGAAATATATTGTTATTTCTATTTTAGCATCCTGGTCCGATGCATTCAGGATACAAGCCGTTTCATGGCTGGCGAATTCAGGTTCCTTTCCCGTTCCATAGGAGGGAATGTATCCTTCGGCAATGACCCACGTTTTCTTTCCGATAGCCTTAGCCATGTTCCGCAGTATTTGAGGTTGTTCGATGAAGTTCGCGCTCGATCTGCTCAACAAGAGCTTCATACGCGGCTTGCGATTCTTCCAGCTGAATAGTGATGTGTACGCTGGCTGGTTCGACGGTGTTGATAACAATGTCGTTGGAGCGGCTGAGAATATTAAGCACAGTTTCCCGCTCATGCTCATTGAAGCGAACTACGTAATTGGTCATAATTTCGTGTTTTATATTTCCCCCTAAAAATTTATTCCTGAACTCAAAATATACGCGACAGGACTCCCTTTATACCTTTCTTTTTTTTCTTCGGTTCGTCGTCTTCTTCAGGTTTATTATTTCCCCCCGACAACGGCAGATTATCCAGGTTGTACGCCGATTTCAATCCTGAAAGAATCGATTTCCACCACAGGTTAAATACCGATCGAAGGGGATCACGCTCAAAATCAATCTTTCCAGTTCGCTCATCAGCCTCCATATCTTCGTTCATATTCTTTTTGATTATGAACGTGTTCAGCAGAAGGGTCTTTATGTGGCTGACCTTCTCTTCATCTTCACCAGACCCACGAAGGGTTAGAATTTTGAGGTCTTCATAATTCAGCAGTACTTCCCCCTTTGAGCCGGCCGGAGTGTACGAGAAATCAAAACTAAGTTTCTTCATGCGACCGCGTTCGATCTTTGCCTTCACCGCGGGAGTGAGCATCGGATTTACATCTGCTAACGGCATATTCTCCAGCGTACCCGTCGCGGTGTATGGAGCAGTAGTATCATAGGGCAATGTGAAAAATGCATTCAGGGTGCCCGTACCCATGAAGCGTGTCAGTGCTGTTACCGTAGTGCGTTGCCGCAGCGCGGGATTATTATTGACCTCAAGGATCGTCGCATACAAATCGTCGAAATAAATGCTCCCTGAAGATTCACCTTCTTCGGGATGCTCCTCATATCGTATATAACTCTTTTTGATCAGAATGGTATCGACTTTCACCTCAAAGGGCAGGCTCTGCAGAAGATGGGCCGGGAGCTTTTTTTCTTTCACCTCGCGAAAAGGTAAACGCTTGTCGCGGAAAAGATTCATATAAAATCGGGTCGTAATCTGGTTGACCATTAGTACGGGCTTTGGATATACGTACCAGCTTATATTGTTGATTCTGATTTCTGGAACAACGGCATCAATGTAGTCGTCCTGCTTTCCGACGAATTGCATGTACTCGGCTTTCCCGAGAACCGGCTTGACCATAAAAGAATCTATGGCGATACTCCGATCCTCGATCTTCATACTCATTCTCTTCGCCGAAAACCCATACTGATTCTGATGTGTTTTAAGTGCGAGATCACTGATTAGAATCTGACCGCGTTGCCAGGTCATCGAGTCGAGTTGTTTTTTGAGGAAAAGGTCCTCCATGTGAATATCTGTCAACAAATGCGCAAGGGTATCCTTACGTTCCCGATCGGTGACATATAAATCAATTCCCGGGAACGCAATACGGTCTATCGAAATATTTTTTACAGTGATTTTCCTTCGATCCGTGCTATCTTGTTGAAACAGTGTGCTGCCTTCCGCGTAAATGATCGCGGCGTCTTCGGCCATGATCGTGTGTACCGATAACGTTTTGTTTGTAAGAAACGGAATAACGTCTATCCCTTTAATTAACACGTAAGGTATAATGGCTGCAAGTCCTTCCGCTTTGTCGTTGTCTTTCCTTACGTTGACCGTAAGTCGAAGAAACTCAATCTTCCCTTTCCATGGGTTGACTTCAAGGTGATCATAATCAACAAAGATTTCCTGTTCTTTCAAACTGGCAAGTTCGGCTTCGATCGCATTTCGGATACTGACATATAGGAGATAACGACCGGCGAAAAACGCGACAACTAAAAACATGATGATCCCCACGGCCACCCATAACCTTTTCTTCCCGCGTTTTGAATTAACCATACATACCTTTGAATGTTAAGCTGCAGCCTCCGACGGAACACCCCGAAGCTCCTGCCGCAGCGCCTGACTTAGTCCATCGAAATTTTCGAGGTCGACCAGTCGCTGAAGCTTTTTAAGTGTTAGAATAATGACCGATAGCGTCTGAACTTCGTCCCGAAAGAGCCCCCGCTGATGTCTCGCATCTCTTTCCATAACCAGCGTCACGAATTCATCCAGATGTGTGACCTGAACTTGCTTTTCGTCATGCTCCCATTTCGAAGCAAAAGCAAGCTTGAGAAAATCTGGGAGCGCATTCAGAATTTCATTTGCCTTCTCCAGCGTAAGCGTTTGCCGCATAGCCTGGAGAACGGAAGCGACGAGTCTGACCGCATCCTGGTTTGACGGGAGTGAGAGCTCTTTTCGGATCTGTTGAATGAAGTCCGCTTCATCCTGATCAGGGGTGGGGGATTGGTTAATGTCTCGCATGATCAACGTTTGAATTGGGTTTACACCTACGAAAGACATTTTTATACCAGGAGGTTATCAGAATCCTGAGCTGAGGTAAGGCCGAAATCGGGTGACACACTCCACACAACGGATTAACTAGACAAATCCTGCTGGGTACAAATACCCCGTTTTGTGAAAAAAAGTCTACTCTGATTGAGTTTTCCCTCGTGGGGAAACGCTAAAGCAGATGGAATAGAGATTTCAACTAATGGAATGAAACAAAATATGGATTATGGAAATAGCACAGGATATGCCGAATGTGCCTCAGACACAGATCGACAATAGAATGGCCAAGTCAAAACCGGTAAAGTTGGGTTGGTCTACTGAGGAGACCGAGAAGATTGCTACGGTTCTGAATGCATTGCTGGCTAACTACAGCGTCCACTACCAAAAACTGCGCAACTTCCATTGGAATGTGAAGGGTTCCGATTTCTTCGATCTCCATGAGCGGTTCGAACAACAATACAACGAGGCCAGGGAAAATATCGATGAAATAGCGGAGAGAATCCGTGTCTTTGGTAAGACTCCCCTGAGTACGATGAAAGATTACCTCGAAAATTCCGAAATTCTGGAATCAGGTAGCGACGTCCCTTCGGATTTAATGGTACGCGAAGTCCTGAGTGATTTTCGTATCCTTCTCGAATATATGTTCGCCGTCGTCGAAGCGGCGGTGGAGATGGGTGACTCCGGTACCGAGGAAATGGTTAAAACCTTTATTCAGTCCATAGAGAAACACCACTGGATGTTAACCGCGTTTTTGGCCAAATAGAAACATTATTATGGATGATATGATAAATAATGAAGTTGGAGAACTTACTCTGATTTTTAATTCTGATAAGCACGATGATAAGAAGGCTCGTGGATACGTTGAGGCCCTGCAGGGTTTCAAGGTCAAGACCCTGGACCTTGCCCGGGAAAAAATCACGGAAACCCAGTTGGCCCAGGTAGCCAATATGATGAAGTGTCAGATCGAAGAATTGATCGACCCAACCTACGATGACCACATCTCTGTGCACAAAGAGGGGCTCAATATGATGGACCGGCAAAGCATGCTTACGCTGATGGTCCAAGACACGAAACTCATTGCAACGCCAATCGCGATCATTGGCAAGAACGCCTATAAATTTGGATCGGGTTATGGCTTCCTAAAAGAAAAAATGGTTCAGGAAGTCGCCGGGTTGCGCAGTGCGAACCGGGAGGAAAAACGTGGCATACACCGGGCTGAAAATCCCGGCGAAAAAGACTGATTATCTACGAAAGGACGGACACAAGGAACAATGTCCGCCCTTTCATCGTTTTCTACGAAATCCTTATAGACCGTACAACCATTTGCCCGAATGCGGCAATAATTTTTATGAATGTTCCGTTCCTTTACCGGAAATACTGTAATGCAGGCTTTTTTGAAGAGAAGTAAGTCGTTTTTTATACGCCAGTATAATCGTTTCAGGAGCCAATCGCTCTTTCGGAAAATATTTCTTATAGCTGGTGGCCTCGCCGCACTGATTGGTGTGCTGGTACTGACATTTGTGATGCTGGTTTGGGCTGGGTTTTTCGGAAAGCTGCCAGATAAAAAGGAGCTCGCCGAGGTTGAAAACCCTGCGGCTACCGAAGTTTATAGCGCCGACAGCGTTTTACTCGGCCGCTACTTCATTCAGGAACGGTCTACGATTCGGTATGAAGACTTACCAAAACACGTGGAGGATGCCCTGCTGGCGACCGAAGATGTGCGTTTTTATAAACACAGAGGCATCGATATGATCAGCTTGGCCCGGGTGTTGGTCAAGTCGTTATTGCTGCAGAAAGAATCGTCCGGGGGTGGAAGTACAATCACGCAACAACTAGCCAAAAATCTCTATCCCCGAAAATCTTACCGTTACCTTTCACTACCCATCAACAAAACCCGTGAGATGATAATCGCCTGGCGACTGGAAAGCGTCTACGATAAGAAAAGTATTCTGACCCTGTACGTCAACACCATTCCGTTCGCCGATAACACATATGGAATAGACGCGGCGGCTCAACGTTTCTTCTCTGTACGAACCAATAAACTCAACGTTGAACAGGGAGCTGTGTTGGTGGGAATGCTCAAGGCTACTCACTTATACAATCCACGGTTGTTTCCAGAACGTGCAAAAGGTCGGCGCGATGTTGTTTTTGCGCAGATGGTAAAATACGAGATGCTTGACGCCGACAAGGCCGGTAAACTCACGGAGGCACCGCTTCAGCTAAAGTATAAATTGATCACCAGACACAAAGGATTGGCGCCGTACTTCCGGTCACATATCCGGAAAGAACTTCTGGAGTGGGCGCGGGAAAATAAAAAACCGAATGGAGAGCCTTACGATATTTATACCGATGGACTTAAAGTATACACCACGCTTGATTCGCGGATGCAGAAATATGCGGAGGATGCCGTCAAATCCCAGATGACTTCGTTACAGAAAAAATTCAATCAGCATTGGGGGAGCCGGGAGCCATGGTACAATCAGCCTCAGGTGGTCCGCGATGGCGTGAGGCGATCAGTCCGCTACAGAAAACTTAAGGAACAAGGATTGCCTGAAAACGAGATACAAAAAGTTATGGAACGCAAAGTGCCCATGACCATATTCACCTGGCAAGGGCCGAAGGAAGTAAAGATGAGCCCCCTTGACTCGGTTAAGCATTACCTCAAATTTCTCAATGCAGGGTTTATCGCAATGGAGCCGCAAACCGGCGCGGTCAGAGCGTGGGTCGGAGGGATTGATCACAGCTACTTCGAGTACGATCACATCAAGACATCAACGAAACGACAGGTAGGATCGACATTCAAGCCTATCGTATACGCCGCTGCAATCGAGAAAGGAATCAAGCCATGTGATTTCATATCGGCGGAAAAGACTACATATACCAATATTGAGGATATGGATGTATGGTCTCCGTCGAACAACGATGGTAACTATGAGTTCAAATATTCAATGGAAGGAGCTCTCGCATATTCTGTAAATACTGTCTCGGTGAAAGTTCTCGAGAAAGCAGGAATTCCTAACACGATTTCACTTGCGCGGAAGATGGGAATCACAAGTACCGTTCCTGATGTTCCATCCATTGCACTGGGTGTTGCTGACATATCTATGACGGAGATGGTAGCCGCGTATGCCAGTTTCGTCAACAACGGCAAGGCAGTGACGCCGTACTTTATTACTTCCATCACAACCAACAAAGGAAAGCCGCTTTATTCGGCGAAACCGGAACGTCAGAAGCAGGCCCTATCTCCCCGGACCGCAGAAATGATGGTTCACATGTTGAAGCGAACTGTCAACGAAGGCACGGCAGGAAAGCTGCGTTGGGAGTATGGTGTTTACAATGACCTTGGTGGAAAAACAGGAACAACTCAGTCGAATGCAGATGGTTGGTTTATTTCAGTCTCACCATCACTGGTGGTAGGGTCCTGGGTGGGAGCCGACGATCCGCGTGTACGCTTTCGGGCTACTTCCCTGGGACAGGGATCGAGCACGGCACTCCCGATCACTGCGAAGTTTTATCAGGCGATGAATAAAGACAAGAACTTTAAGTCGCTTACGCAGGCGAAGTTTCCGGCGTTGTCACGCTCGGCACAGTCGGCGCTTGGGTGTCCCCTTTATAAATCAGATATGAATTTCTGGGAATCCATCTTTGGAGTGCCCGAGGAACGAAAGGAAATAAGACGGGATTTTGGCGACGATCCGAAAAAAAAGAAGAACCTTTTACGTAAACTTTTTAAGAAAAAGGACCTTAGTGCTGCGCTCGAAGAAAATGTGGATTAAGGTACACATACACCTCCCTGCTGTTTCTGCAACGACTAAACCTGCGGCACCTGTTTTTTACTTTAGTTAAAACAAGAAAAGTAAAAAACACCCATATGAAATACTGTTTGATTATATTATTAAGTATCGGCCTTGCAGGAAATGCTTCTGCGCAGACTGCCGATGACTATTCGAAAACGACGGATTACAAAAAGTTTATTGAGCGTATAGCCGGACAGTGGACGCTTCAGCAAATCGTTGACGCCGAGAAACGAGAGTTAAGTGAGAATCCGAACCGGAAAAAACCGGCTCGGACAAATGACGTCGAAACAAATCAGGCGAATAATGCTATGCAGAAAATTGAATTCTACGATAACGCAAGATATCGGTTGAATAATGCAACGCAGGCAATAGATTCCGGATCCTATCGTTTGAATGAACAGCATGGAATACTGTATCTCCAAAGCGATATAGCTGACACCGAGCCATCGGAATGGAAAATTGAATTGCAGAACCGAAAGCTGACGCTGACGGGCAGGGGCCAGGAGGCCAGTAGCCGATACCAATACGTCTATGACAAAACGCGCAGCAACGTAGTTCGTTAAAAAAAAACTGGCATCGCTTTTAATGATTTTATGAGAAGAAACTGTTTATGAAGAGGATTCTTTTGAGTGTGTCACTATTACTCATAGTGGCGCATAATACAACGGGACAGGAGATCTCGATTCGTTCTCAGAAGGACCCTGACACCAACTTCGGGAAATACACGACTTACTATTGGGCGGATCAGGTTGACAAGGTTTTGGATGAGGGGCGCTTTTTTTTGAATGACCTGATTTTGAAGGCCGACATTCGGAATGCTGTTCGGGGTGAACTCGATGCTCGCGGATATAAGCTTCATCCGAATAACCCGGATCTTATCATTAATTTCAGGGTGTTCGGAAAAAAAACGCGGTTGAAAGGGCCTCAGGGATATGGCTCCACATTTTGGGGACCACATGAATACAACGCTGCATTGGATAATAAAATTGGGGAGGCGGAGGCTGGCACGTTAATTTTATCTATCGTTGATAGGGTGAGAAATGTGTTGGTTTGGCAGGGAATGGCATCCGGTTTAATCGACGGGGATGCCTTTATAAAAGACGAAGGTAAGATCCGGGAGGCTGTATATCTGTTGTTAGAAGATTATGGCATCCGGGTTGCAGAATATACCAGAAGATAATACCCGTAAAAGTTAGGTTAGGGGTCGCAGGCAGTTTTCGAGGACGTCGAAATCTGCCTGTTTCTTTTTCGGCCAATCCGTTTCTTACAGAAATGTTAAGACCTAAAAACTTATAAGATGAACGATCAACGGAGTGATTTAGTGAATGAGTTGGAACGGCTGATAGCATCCGCCAAAATTTGTATGGTTTCAAATACCATGCTGAACTGGCCTCTTTCCCATCAATCGCTCCAAAACCAATGGTTCGATCCCTCCGGGACAATCTGGTTCCTTTTTATCAAAACCGATATCGCAAGCCCTGTTTTTGAAAATGGAAGAATGGAGGTTTTCTACGCAAACGCAGAACGATCCCTTTTCATGAGTCTATCCGGCGAGGCTACCGTCGTGGGACGCGACGAGATCCCATCGCATCACTCATTTCCCTTCCTTAGAACCCTTGAAAATGAAGCCCTTGGTTCGACCTTTGGTGTTGTAAAATTTGAACCGGTGGATGTTTACATTTGGGATGAAACCGCGCAGAACATGGTGCCCATTATGCTGAAAGGCGATGTCGCAACTGTTGTTGATTAAATCTTCCAGTTAGTTAACAGAGGCCCATCTGTGCCGTAAACGGGGTCGGCGAGAGGAAGTTCCAATGCTTTAATGCGCTCAACGGCCTGCCCATGTTCTCCTTCCCCGCCCGTCAGGATATCATATTGCTGCCCCACGGGATATGCACCGATACAGGTAAACCCATCATAAACATCAACCGCCTGGTGGGCAACTCCTGCAGGAATAATGATCGTGTCCCCCTGTTCAACAAGCAGGGCTACTCCACCGGGGCCTCCGAACAGAATACGCGCACTTCCTTTTATAACACCGAGCACCTCGTGGGCTGTACTATGGTAATGGTGATAATCGAATACACCATCAACCCAGGCATTTATCCATTCGTTAGTTTCAAAATGGTCAGTGATTACCTTTTCTGCATCACGCTCGGGAATCTGCAGCGCCCGCTGATATACCAACAAAGGAAGCCGTCCATTGTTAGGAAAAGTGCCGTCATCCTTTAATATGTGACGGATAATATTAACGCGTTGGATTGCTTCAACTGGATCCATAATGTGTTTTGTTATATAAAAGCTATTCCATGTTCAATCGGAGGCGTGAATTTTTTCCTCAGCAATTTCCATCTCCCCCGCGTCAGCATGCTTTTCCCGTTCCTCGTTGGCCAAAATTTCAAACGGCATCAGGCCAACTTCAATAAATATAGGAAAGTGATCCGATCCGATCTCCCGTAAACGCTTTAATTCGTGCAGATAAAAATGGCTCGAACAAAAAACGTGATCGAGGGGCCACCGCATAAGCGGATATTTCGCATGGAATGTGCTGAAGAAACCGCGTCCAATACGGGGATCGAGAAGCTCACTCACTTTCAGGAACAAGTGAGTCGTGTAGCTCCACGCCACATCATTCAGATCGCCGGCAACAATAACAGGCACTTTGCAGAGCTTCGACTCTTTTCCGATGATAAGGATCTCCGAATCCCGCTCTGTTGATTCGTCCGATTCTCCCGGAACAGGTGGTTTCGGGTGCAACCCATAGAGTCGAAAAGCATGCCCCTCACGGGTCTTCAAATCAAGCTTGATCGACGGTACTTGCTCATCAACCAGGTACCGCACTTCCTGGCGGGTTAATTCCAATCTCGAAAGAAATACCATCCCATACGTATTTTCCAGCGGTATCATTATTCGGTGCGGATAATCCGAAAAGATCGGGGTCACCGCTTCGCACCACCACTGGTCGGTTTCCACCAGCAGGATCATGTCTGGATCGCATGTATTAATCAAATTCAGGCACCGTGACGCGTCGCGGTTGTCCTGATAGACATTGGCGACCAATAACCTGATCTTTTCACCGCCGGATTGACGGCTCTTCATTTGAATAGGTGCCAGCTGGGTATAATCCCAGATCTGCCGAAACAGGTAAATCTGATTAAGGAGCATGCCTATCAAAAACACGGTATCTGCCAATCGTTGAGGCCCGATTAAAACCAGATAGAGAACCATGATAATGAGGCTCAGCCAGAATTTTTGAGATCGCGGATAGTCAAAAACCCGGACGAACCACTTGCTACTGGGCAGAAGAGGTATGAGCGATATGCAGATCAGGAGCGAGCCAAGGGCGTAAAGAGTGTATCGGACTATTTCCATCGACGGTTTTAGAAGGCGTTCGCCAAATTGCTCAAAACCAAGTGCCAGTTCCGGTGATTTTCGTATTTTTAAACAACCGACGGCTTCACTTTCTAAAAACCTTTTATTTCATAATGTCCACCGCTACATTTGGGCAAGCAATGAACTGGTCTAACAAGGCGTTATACAATCTGACGACAGATCTGGTGCCCGTGAGATACATTATTCCTCTCTTGATTCTCTGCAGTCTTCTGATTGCATGCGATGGAACTAACAACCGACCGAATGAATTGACGGTCTATGATACTACCAAGTATCAGCGGGTTTCTATGAATTATGAAATTCTCGGATCACAGGATACGGCTTTGATTTTCATTCATGGCTGGAATCTCAACATGCGTTACTGGGATGACCAGGTGAGGCATTTTCAATCCCGTTACCGGATATTAAATCTGGACCTCGCGGGTCATGGAAATTCCGGGAAGGACCGCAGTAACTGGACCGTTGAAAACTTCGCTCGCGACATAACGCACATCATGCAAAAGGAAGGTATTGACAAAGCCATCCTGGTCGGGCATTCGCTTGGGGGAAACATTGCATTGCAGATCAGCACCTCCGTTCCGGAAAGGGTGCTAAAAGTCGTGGCCATCGACTGTTTCAAAAACGTAAGCTTTGAAATAACCGAGGATTTTCAGAATGGTTTTCAGGAACACTTTGCAAAATTCAAACGGAATTACACTGAGATGGCCGATGAGGTAGCACGGGAAAAAACCCGAACAAAAAACCGTGAAGTGATCAACCGGATTGTGAAAGACTACAAGTCTGCAGATCCCAAGATTGCTCTGGCCGTCTACCGAAACGTAATCCAGAGTCAGGCCATGGAAAAGACGCAGCTCAAAAGACTACCGTTCAAACTCTACCTCATCAATAGCGATTATTCGCCCGTCGACGAAGAAGCTCTGCGCGAACATGCGCCATACGGATACGAAATTATTCCTATGTTTGGAGCCGGTCACTTTCCGATGGTGGAGGATCCTCAACAACTAAACGCAGCGCTTGACTCAGTGCTTATACGTTGATTTAATTAAACTACCAGCCATCTTCGCATGGGCAGACATTCAGGATGTTGAATTTCTGTATTCGAATCTATCTGACGTTGCCGACGTGATGCAAATAAAAAAAGAGGCTGTCTCAAAAGTCAATTTCGATTTTGGTAAGCCAATAAAATATAAGGAATCGCATTACAGGCAAAACAAAAGTCTGAGATAAACAAACAAATGCCCCATAAACGAAATTGTCTATGGGGCATTTTTTCTTAAAGAGACTTTTGAGACAGCCTGTTTTTTAATATCTGATTTTATTTCTTAAACATATCGATCAATGCCGAAGATACTTCATTGCTTTTTCCTTGAGCATGTCGCGATCTGCTGTTATGGATGGATCGCTATACACATGTTGCGAAATTTCAGCTACTACCGACTTCTTAAATCCAAGTTTTTCAGCGATCTGCTCGCAGAAAACAATTTCGCTTCTAAACACCTGACCGTCCATTTTCATCAACTGAATTAATTGATATAGGTGCTCGAACTTCTCATCAGTAGTAAGTGAGTCAATGTTACCGATTGGTTTCGGGCTGGAGAGCAGCGCGTCAACTTCCTCTTTGGAAACCCCATTGGCTTTACCGATGAGATGAATTAACTTGGACTCACGCTCAGCAACGTTTTGATCACTTGCAGCGAGATTGATGAGGACATTCAACTCGGCTTTTTTGTCGAAAATCATATTGCACTGTTAGGTTTGAGATACAAATCTTGGAAAAGATATGTTCATTTTTACTGAAAATTGCGTTGTTTTCGTACATAGATAAAATAATTAGCACACTTTGGGGAAAGATGCAACCCTTCTTTTCCGGGCCGGTCTTTCAGTCAAATAGATTTTTATGAAGAATTTGGGAATGCTTTTCATGTTGGTGCTCTTCGGAGTCACTGTTCAGGCGCAGGAATCGGAGGAACGGAATGTCGGAACCTTTACAGGAATCAAAGTGTCGGAGGGCATTGATGTGTACGTAAAGAAGGGCAATCGCGAAGGAGTGCGTGTCGAAACTTCCGGAACCCAACTGAGCAATGTGATTACAGAGGTTTCAGGCTCATATCTCAAAATCCACCTCAGAAGCGGTAACATCCGCGGAAAGGTCAATGTCCGCGTCTACGTTACTTATACAAAACTTGATAAACTATACGCAAGTTCGGCGGGAAACATTTTCGGGGACGGCGTTCTCCGGACAGATGGCCTGGTTTTGCAATGCTCGAGCGCGGGAAATATCGAGATCGAAGTCGATGCCCGGAGTATCGAGGCGAGTGCCTCAAGCGCCGGCCAGATCGAACTTCGCGGTCAAACCAAAGCTTTTGAGGGTGACGTATCAAGCGCGGGTCAGATAGATGCGTATGAGCTTGACAGCAATGAGGCCGACGTGCGGGCTAGCAGCGCCGGGCAGATCAAGCTGAGCGTGGATTCCAGACTCAGAGCCGATGCCAGTAGCGGTGGGAGTATCCGGTTCCGGGGTAACCCCTCACGCTCCATGACCAATTCCAGCAGCGGAGGATCAGTAAAAAAATCGAATTAGCCTGTTAAAGCGCCCCCATCAGGGGCTTTTTCATTTCTGGATTACGACGATTGCAAAAAGTACCGTTTTTTTTATTAATAGGTTTTAATTGAACCTTATGCAATCGTGTTCTTAATAAAAAAATCAAAATCGTGCGTCCGTAATTACCCGCTTTGCCGAAAAATCTGATAGATTTGGAGCCAACTAGACAAAACTACAACCATTTATGGCCCAATTACGATTTGAAGCTCTTCGAATGATGAGCGAACGCGTTCGCATGCCCGTTGACGTGTATCCAAAAGTCTCAACATATTTCGGTGAGAGCGTGTTTGGCATGGAGGAACTGCGCGCAACACTAGCGCCTGGGATTTACAAAAAGGTAAGTCAGGCAATAAAAAACCACGAAAAGATTGACGAAAGTACAGCCGATGCTGTTGCTTCCGCAGCCAAATCGTGGGCCATGAGCAAAGGCGCAACCCATTTTACTCATTGGTTCCAACCGATGACTGGCGGTACAGCCGAAAAACATGACTCTTTCTTCGATGCTATCGCGGGTATCGAACGGTTTAAGGGTAGCGAATTGGTTCAGCAAGAGCCCGACGCATCGTCTTTCCCACACGGTGGCATTCGCAGCACCTTCGAAGCACGTGGCTACACTGCCTGGGATCCTACATCGCCCATGTTCCTCTATGGCAGAACACTTTGTATTCCCACTGTATTCGTATCCTACACCGGAGAAACGCTCGATACAAAAGCGCCTTTGTTAAAAGCACTCAAAGCTGTAGACCTTGCGGCTACGAAAGTTTGTCAACTCTTTGATAAAGACATACAGCACGTTACTGCATCGCTCGGTGCAGAGCAGGAATACTTCGTTGTCGACAAAGCGCTCTTCATGGCGCGTCCGGACCTCGTAATGGCAGGGCGTACCGTCTTTGGTCACTCGCCGGCCCGTGGGCAGCAGATGGAAGATCACTACTTTGCCTCAATCCCTTCCCGCATTTACGATTTCATGAAAGATTTTGAGATCGAATGCTATAAAGTGGGCATACCGGTGCGAACCCGTCATAACGAAGTGGCGCCAAGCCAGTTCGAAGTGGCTCCGCTGTTCGAAGAAGCGAATGTAGCCAACGACCACAATCAGCTGATGATGGATGTTATGGTGCGCGTTGCTGACAAGCATGACTTACGTGCCATCTTTCACGAGAAACCCTTTGCCGGTCTCAACGGTTCTGGTAAACACAATAACTGGTCACTTATTACAGATACAGGCGTGAATCTGTTTGCACCGACGAGTAGTGCACGTGATAACCTTATGTTCCTGACGTTCTTTGTCACCACAATCAAGGCCGTTCACGCATACTCGGATCTGCTTCGCGCAAGTATCGCCAATGCTGGAAATGATTTCCGCCTCGGAGCCAACGAAGCGCCTCCTGCGATCATGTCAGTGTTTATAGGATCACAAATGACGTCGGTGCTGGATGAGCTCGAAGGAAAAGGAAACGTAAAGATCCAGAAAGGTGACAACATGTATATGAAGCTCGGAATAGATCAGATTCCTGAAATTATCCTTGATGCTACGGACCGTAACCGGACTTCCCCATTTGCCTTCACCGGAAATAAGTTCGAGTTCCGCGCAGTCGGGGGAAGTGACAACTGTGGTACGCCCATGACCGCACTCAACACCATCGTTGCTGAGCAACTCGATCAATTCTATACAGCAGTATCAAAAGAAATTGAGAGTGGTCAGGAGAAACGCCTCGCGATTGTAAACGTGCTTCGTCAATACATTAAGGAGTCTAAAAACATCCGTTTCGAAGGCGATGGTTACTCTGATGCATGGGTTGAAGAGGCAGAGAAGCGTGGCCTTGGCAATATCAGGAATACGCCTCGCGCATTGGAAGCTTATATTTCAAAAAACGCTCTCGCGCTGTTTGAGAAACATGGTGTAATGTCTCGCAAGGAGGCGGAAGCACGCACTGAGATCCGTTGGGAAGGGTATATCAAACGCGTCCAGATCGAAGGTCGCGTGATGGGCGACCTCGCCATGAACCACATCATTCCGACTGCCATCGCGTATCAGACTAAACTCATTGAAAATGCAAATGGTCTCGCTGGCCTTGGCATCGATAACTCTACCGTGGTGGAAACCATCAAACGAATCTCCGGTCACATCGATACGATCAAGAACAACGTATATGCCATGACCGAAGAACGGAAGCGGGCCAACAAAATAACCGATACCCACAAGCGCGCGATCGCATATTGTGACGATATCAAAGAGAAATATTTTGATGTGATACGGGATGCCGTCGATAAACTTGAATTGCTCGTGGACAACGAGGACTGGCCGTTGGTAAAGTACCGCGAACTGCTGTTCCTCAGATAATAGTTCGACCGGATATACCATAAAGCGGCTTTCCACGGAGGCCGCTTTTTCTTTTTGAACCAAATACGCTACTTTCCGGAATAACTGTAATTCATGAGGTTCCTATTCATTGTGGCATACTTGGTGTCGATTCCGGCCATAAGCCAGGAAAAGACGCGCAATCAAATCCAACAGACAATTACTCGGTCCGAAGCGGAGGCTCACCTTACCTTCCTCGCGTCGGATGAAATGAAAGGCCGCGATACCGGATCACCTGAACTGGATATCGCCGCAAATTATATTCGTGCGCAGTTTCAGAGTTTGGACGCTAAACCGGCCCCGGGAACGGAAGACTTCTTCCAGCCGGTAAACCTTGTCAGATATCGCGCACCCGAAAAGGGGGTTGTTAAGCTTGCTGATGAATCGTATGAGCTAAAGGAAAGCATGCTCCTCCTGGAAGGCGAAAACGTTGACTGGAGTGGTGAATTCGTTTATGTAGGATACGGTTCCCCTGAGGATCTCGAACGTATTGACATCAAAGGTAAAATGGTTTTGGCACTGGCTGGCTCACGCGAGGCCGATAATATCAATAAAGTCTATATGGCCAGCCGCGATAAACTCGGCCTTGTAAAAAAAGCCGGTGCCATTGGTCTGGTCGAAGTACTGGCATTTCAACAAGTTCCATGGAGTGCGTTAGTCAACGCGTTTCAAAAGGATTCCTGGGGGATTGCGGAAAATACTGAAAGCAAAGGCATTCCCTTTGTCTGGATAAAACCGCGTGACATAAAGAAGTTGTCGTTGAATGAAAAGAAAAAAATAAACGGTAGCCTGTCGGTTGCCGCTCCGCCACCAATGTACCACACCGGAAAGAACGTGGCGGCGATGATCGAAGGGACAGACCCCGCATTAAAAAATGAGTTTGTAATTCTCACCGCCCATTATGATCACATCGGTGTGGACCCCAATGAGCAGAAAGAGGATCGGATTTACAATGGCGCACGCGACAACGCGATCGGTACGGTCGCGCTGATTCAGGCAGCGAAGTTCCTTTCTCAGAATCCCCCAGCCAGATCAGTACTCCTTATTGCACTTACCTCTGAAGAGAAAGGTCTTTTAGGAAGCAAATGGTATGTAAAACACCCCCTGGTACCGTTGAACAAGACGATACTTAATTTGAACTGCGATGGAGTTGGTTACAACGATACCTCGACGATCACGTCCATTAGTCTGGGTCGGACAAGCACCGATGACATACTGCGCGAGGCTGCGAAAGAATTTGGGTTCAAACTTGGCGGTGACCCTGACCCGCGTGAAGGTTTTTACGAAAGATCAGATCAGGTCTCGTTTGCCAAGGAAGGTATCCCTGCCATCAAACTTCAGCCCGGCGTTGTGAAAATGGATGATCAGATATTCAAATACTATCATCAGGCAGCCGACGAGGTTTCTTCCCTTGACCTGGAGTATATCACACGGTTCTACAGAAGCTATGTGTACGCCGTCCATCTTCTGGTCAACAATGGAACGCGACCTGCGTGGGTCGAAGGCGACAAATTTCAGGAGGCCGGAAAGAAATTATATGGACAATAATGTCGCAGGTTAGCCCTTCTCACGTCGGCGAATTCGAGGCGTTTGTATTTGATCTCAATGGCACGATGATCGACGATATGGCCTTTCACCTGGAGGTGTGGTTTGACGTCATCACGCGGGAACTCGGTGCTTCGCTTTCTTTCGAGGAAGTAAAACGCGAGATGTATGGAAAGAACGAGGAGGTACTGGGGCGGATCTTTGGCCCCAACCGGTTCACCCCCCGCGACATGGCGGATATCATCAGGCGGAAAGAGGAACGGTATCAGCATCTTTACAGACCACATCTCCGGCTCCTGCCAGGTCTTGCGGAATTTCTCGGCAGGGCCAGGTCGCTGGGGCGTCCGATGGCAATTGGATCGGCGGCCCCAAGATTCAACGTTGATTTCGTTCTCGACAACTTGATGATCAGAGAGTTATTTGATTGCATCCTATGCGGTGAGGACGTTGAACACAGTAAGCCTCATCCCGAAACGTTTCTGCATGCTGCGTCCACGTTAGGAGTTGCCACATCCAAATGCCTGGTTTTTGAAGACGCACCAAAGGGAGTGGAGGCTGCGCAGAACGCAGGGATGTCCTGCGTAGTTATTACAGGTCAGCATGGCCCCGAGGAGTTTTCAGATTACCAAAACGTTGTTCTTTTCGCCCCGGATTACAGCAATCTTTGACTGGTCCTCCAAATTTTTCATGAAAAAAGATAAATGTTATACTTACACTTACAAAATAAGTGTATCTTGGCCTTGCAATCAATCGATTGAAAACTCCTTTGTATGGAAAACGGTGATTATTTTATTGGCGTTGACTATGGGACGGATTCTGTCCGCTCGATTATAGTCGATCGCAAGGGCCGCGAGATAGCGTCGTCTGTTTTTGCTTACCCCCGATGGCGTGAGGCACTCTTTTGTGATGCCGCTGAAAACCAATTCAGGCAACATCCTCTCGACTACATCGAAGGCCTTGACGCTACAATTAAGGCGTGTTTACAAAAGGCAGGCAAGGAAGCCGCTTCCCGCATCAGGGGATTATCAGTCGACACCACCGGCTCGACTCCCGTTGCGGTAGACCGCACCGGGACACCACTTGCGTTGACGCCCGGGTTCGAGCAGAACCCCAATGCCATGTTCGTGTTATGGAAAGATCATACCGCGATCCGTGAGGCAGCCGAAATAAACAGACACGCACAGGATTTTGACATAGACTATTTAAAATACGTCGGCGGAATTTATTCTTCTGAATGGTTCTGGGCGAAACTATTACACGTGCTTCGCGCAGATGAGCGGGTACGTGAAGCTTGTTACAGCTGGGTTGAACATTGCGACTGGATTCCGTTCTTGCTTACGGGTGGCACGGATATCCATCAGATGAAACGTGGCGTGTGCTCAGCAGGTCATAAAGCGCTTTGGGCCGAAGAGTTTGGCGGGCTACCACCTGATTCATTCTTCTCATCGCTGGATCCGTTGCTGAAAGGCTTTACGCAACGACTTTTCAAAGAGACATCGACGTCAGATAAACCCGCGGGCGTGATCAGCAAATTATGGGCTGAACGACTTGGATTGCCGGACACCGTAGTCATCGGTGTTGGAGCGTTTGATGCGCATATGGGTGCCGTTGGTGGACAGATCGAACCCTATCACCTCAGCAAGGTGATGGGTACCTCTACCTGCGACATGCTTGTGGCACCGCATAGCGATCTCGAAGGAAAATTCGTTCGCGGAATATGTGGTCAGGTCGACGGTTCGGTCATTCCCGGAATGGTCGGACTCGAGGCAGGACAGTCTGCCTTCGGCGACACTTATGCGTGGTTCCGGAATTTGCTTGCCTGGCCCCTCCAGCTGCTGGACTCGTCAACAGCCATCGATCCCGGTATGGCTTCGCGATTAAAGGATGAAATTGGTTCTAGAATAATATCCGAACTAAGCAAAAAAGCTGCGGAAATACCGCTGCACGAAGACGATGAACTAGCGATGGACTGGCTCAACGGGCGCCGTACTCCGGACGCGAATCAGGCACTGCAAGGCGCGATTGCCGGCCTCAACCTGGGAAGCGATGCGCCACGGGTGTTTAAAGCTCTGGTCGAGGCAACGTGTTTCGGCGCCAGAGCTATCGTGGAGCGTTTCGTCAGTGAGGGCGTTCCCGTTAAAGGGCTCATCGGCCTCGGTGGGGTCGCCAAAAAATCGCCATACATTATGCAGGTGATGGCTGACGTTATGAATATGCCGATCCGGATTCATCGCAGCGAGCAAACCTGTGCGTTGGGAGCAGCGATGTTCGCGGCAACTGCCGCAGGCGCATTCCCATCAGTCGAAGACGCGATGAATGAAATGGGGCAGGGTTTCGAATCTGAATACTATCCAAATCAGGACGCCGTCAGGATTTATAATGAACGATATGTCAGGTATCAACAATTCGGCGCTGACATGGAAAATGCAACGTCCTCTCAACAAGTTTCCCTGAAAGAACCCGCTTAAGAGCATGAGTCGTTTTGATCACATCAGAGAGTCTGCATATCACAACAACATGCAGCTTCCCGAACTTGGCCTGGTGCTGTTTACATTCGGAAATGTGAGTGCCGCTGACCGGGCGCAGGGAGTATTTGCCATCAAGCCCAGCGGCGTTCCCTATAAAGATCTTTCCCCCGCTAAAATGGTTATCGTTGACTTCGACGGCAAAGTAGTTGAAGGATCGCTACGCCCTTCATCCGATACGTTGACACACGCAGTGCTTTATAAGCAATGCCCCGATATCGGAGGAATTGTTCACACGCACAGCACATATGCAACGGCCTGGGCACAGGCCCAGCGTGACATTCCGATTTTCGGTACCACACACGCTGATCATAATACGGTTGATATACCCTGCGCGCCGCCCATGGCCGACGACATGATCAAAGGCAATTATGAATACGAGACCGGCTTCCAGATATTAAATTGTCTCAAAGAACGCGCGATGGATTATCGCGAAGTTGAAATGATTCTCGTAGGCAATCATGCGCCGTTTACATGGGGCAAGACTCCGGAAAAGGCAGTTTACAACAGCGCAGTGCTGGAATCCATAGCCCAAATGGCATTTCTCACAGAACAAATCCGAAAGGATGCTCCACGCTTGAAAGACTCGCTCATTAACAAACACTACGAAAGAAAACACGGGCCCGATTCATACTACGGGCAGGAAAAATAATACTAACGTGACGAACGCAGAACGCAAATCATATATGATAAATCTGAAAACTTTCGAAGCCTGGTTCATCACCGGAAGCCAGTTCCTCTATGGCGAAGAAACGCTGAAACAGGTTGCAGCACACTCTCAGGAAATCGCCAAAACCCTGGATGCGTCGCCATCAGTTCCCGTACGCATTGTATTCAAACCCGTGCTCAAGACGCCTGAAGAAATATATCAGTTGTGTCAGGAGGCGAATACCACAAAGAACTGTATCGGTGTCATTGCCTGGATGCATACATTCTCGCCAGCGAAGATGTGGATCGGCGGATTAAAAGTACTGCAAAAGCCGATGTTACATCTGCATACTCAATTCAACCGCGACATACCGTGGAAGGACATCGATATGGATTTTATGAATCTCAATCAAAGTGCCCATGGCGACAGAGAGTTCGGGTTCATAATGACGCGGATGCGGTTGTCGAGAAAAGTCGTTGTCGGCCATTGGCAGGATTCGAACGTTCATGAACGCCTTAACGCCTGGTTACGTGCCGCGTGCGGGTGGCACGACTGGCAAAATGGAAAGTTCTGCCGGTTCGGTGATAACATGCGCCAGGTTGCCGTAACGGAAGGCGACAAAGTGGAAGCAGAACTTAAGTTTGGTTTTGCTGTGAACGGATACGGAATCAGTGATCTCGTAAAGATGATTGATGCCACGAGCGATCAGGAAGTCAATCAGCTAACGGAACTTTATGAAGACACATACACAGTAGCTAAACCGTTGCGTCGGGGCGGCGAACAATCTTATGCCCTTCGAGACGCCGCGAAAATTGAAATTGGTTTGAAACGATTCCTTGAGCAAGGTGGCTTTAAAGGTTTTACTGATACATTCGAAGACCTTCACGGCATGGTACAACTTCCCGGCATCGCTGTTCAAAGGCTCATGAACGCCGGTTATGGATTCGGTGGTGAAGGTGACTGGAAAACCGCGGCGCTTGTGAGAGCAATGAAAGTAATGGGCAGTGGTCTGAAAGGAGGAAACTCATTCATGGAGGATTATACATATCATTTCGATCCCAAAAACCCACTGGTCCTCGGGGCGCATATGCTGGAGATTTGTGAATCGATTGCCGATGGCAAACCTTCGTGCGAAATACATCCGCTGGGCATCGGCGGCAAGAGCGATCCGGTACGGCTTGTGTTCAACAGCGCGCCTGGTAAAGCATTAAATGCCTCGATAGTCGACATGGGCAACCGGTTCCGTTTGCTCGTCAACGATGTGGAAGCCGTTGCTCCGGAACATGACTTACCAAAACTTCCGGTTGCAAGGGTACTTTGGAAACCACTACCCGACATGTACACAGGATGTGCGGCGTGGATCTACGCCGGCGGCGCACACCACACGTGCTATAGTCAGAATCTGACGTCCGAACATCTGCAGGATTTTGCCGATATGGCTAATGTCGAGTTTGTACACATCGGCGCGGATACCCGGATACCGGACCTTCGCAATACGCTCAGATGGAATGAAGTGTACTACCGCTAAAAGGATCCTAACCAATAATTACAACCGAACCCCTAACAACTGAAACCTATGACTGGCTTCGCTACGCTTGACTGGATTGTTATTGCTGCCTATTTCCTGCTAATCGGTGCACTCGCCTTATGGGTGATGCGCCGAAAAAACAAGAACACCGAGGATTATTTCCTTGCCGGGAGAAACATGGGGTGGTTTGTCGTGGGAGCATCGATTTTCGCGTCCAACATCGGTTCAGAACACATTGTCGGACTTGCAGGAGCCGGAGCGGATGGAAAGATTCCTATGCTGATCTATGAGATTCAAGCATGGCTCGTGCTTGCACTCGGTTGGATTTTCCTACCATTTTATATGCGCGCCGGCGTATTTACCATGCCCGAATTCCTTGAAAAACGGTTCAATGCAAAGACGCGGTGGTTCCTAAGTGTGTTTTCTCTAGTAGCCTATGTGCTGACCAAAGTATCGGTAACGGTATACGCAGGAGGGATGGTGATCGCGTCTATTTTCAATATTGAATTCTGGTATGGCGCAGTAGCTACGGTTGTGTTAACCGGAGTGTATACGATATTAGGAGGGATGCGTGCAGTTGTGTACACCGAAGCGTTGCAGACGATTATCCTTGTACTTGGCGCAGGTACGCTGACCTACATCGGGCTGGATGCTGTTGGCGGTGTCAGTGCACTAACCACGGAACTCGAACCCGGATTCTTTAACATGTGGCGATCCGCCAGTGACCCTGAATTTCCATGGCCTGGACTTTTTATCACCAGCACGATCGTTGGTTTTTGGTACTGGTGTACGGACCAATACATTGTACAGCGTGTGCTGGTGGCAAGAAACATTACCCAGGGGCGTCGTGGCGCGATATTCGGTGGTTTTTTGAAACTTCTTCCCGTGTTTCTGTTCCTTATTCCAGGAGTGATTGCACTGGTTCTGAAGAACAGGGGAGAACTCGATTTTGCAGAGTCAGATCAGGCATTTGCCGCACTGCTTATGTACAAAATGCCAGTCGGATTGCGCGGCCTCGTTGCGGCAGGATTGCTCGCAGCACTGATGAGCTCTCTTGCTTCCGTCTTCAACTCATGTTCAACCCTTTTCACCGTGGACATCTATAAGAAACTCCGGCCCAACACCCCGGAAGCCAAACTACTTACGATTGGACGGATCGCAACAGGTATCGTGGTCGTGCTGGGTGTACTCTGGATTCCGGTGATGGCCAGAATTTCAGGCGTATTATATCAATATTTACAGTCTGTTCAGGCATACATTGCTCCGCCCATTGCGGCGGTCTTCCTGCTTGGCGTGTTTCATAAGCGTATAAACAGCTACGGCGCATTGTCAACTCTTGTTTTTGGTCTTTTCATCGCCGGTTTCCGCATAGTGTCGGAACTTATGGTGGATTCAATCGCCGAGGGCAGCTTGTTGCATACGTTTGCCGCCTCTAACTTCCTTAATTTTGCAGCGTGGTTTTTCCTGGCCTGTGTTCTCCTTTGCGTAGGAGTAAGTATGGTTACGCCGGCTCCTGCTGAGGCGTCGATAAAGGGTCTCACATTAAGCACAGTCACGGATGAGCAGAAAGCCACCAATCGCAATAGTTATAACATTTGGGACATTGTGTTTTCGCTGCTGATTCTCGCATTGGTAGTGTTTGTCATGGTAAGCTTTACGGGATGATGCTAAGTCTCTTGTTCAACCTGACTCGTTAACAACAAAGATCCATCGGAATAAGACATTTATTATCGATTATCCCGAAGACACAACAGAAGCCTACAACGATTGAAATGTAACATATGACAATTTGATTCAGTTTTAATAGTTTGAAGATATATTGTAAAATATTTAACGGATATCGGTTTCAACTAGGGAATTTGCAAATTTCACCCGATTGCATGAATTGTTTGACCAAATCAAAAAAGAACGTGATTTTAGTGCAGCTTTTAAAACCCTATACCTGATCCATTAAACGCATAACATCACGTGGCACACAATCAAAATCTTTCGAACACACCGGTGAGTAAGGGCAACACCTTCTACATTATGTCTCTTACGTTGGTGGCAACCCTCGGTGGTCTTTTATTCGGATACGACACTGCAGTAATATCCGGCGCTGTTGGCGCGCTCAAGAATGTATTCATCACCCCACTTCTGGACAATCCGGAAGAAGCCAGGCCGGTTATCATCGAATTCAAGGTAGTTGGGTCATTGTGTTTTGCCATTATCGCCGCGTTGATAAGCAGTTTTCTTTTCAAGTTATTTGGAGCGTCACGTGGAGCGCTTTATAGTATAATATTGGTGGCCATCGTGGCGATCGTGGTGTACACGCAATTCATCTCTCTGCCAAATGAGCTTACTGAGACCATGGCAAATTCGCTGAATGGATTTATCATTTCCAGTGCCCTGCTTGGATGCGTGATCGGCGGTGCTATGGGGGGCTATATAGCGGATACCATTGGCAGGAGGAAAGGTCTTATTGTTGCCGCGGTCCTCTTTACACTTTCTGCAATTGGTTCGGCCATGCCCGATACGATGAATATCTTTAGTGTACAGCTTTCAACGTCATTTATCTTTTATCGCGTTATCGGTGGTATTGGCGTCGGTCTGGCATCTATGCTTTCACCTATGTACATCGCCGAAATCGCGCCGGCAGGAATTCGTGGAAAACTTGTTTCATGGAACCAGTTCGCCATTGTATTCGGTATGCTGGTGGTATACTTTGTAAACTACTTTATTGCGGCAGGACAAACTGAACAGTGGATAAATGAAGTTGGATGGCGCTGGATGTTTGCCTCTGAAGTTATCCCGTGTATTCTGTTTTTGACTTTTCTGTTTTTCGTTCCGGAAACGCCTCGTTTCCTCGTTATGAAAGACCGCGCGCCAGAAGCAAAATCAATTCTTCAAAAGCTTGGCGATCCTAATGTCGAAGGAGTTCTTGCCGATATCAAACTTTCCATGAATACGCGGAATGCGCCGTGGCTTTCATTCGGGGGACTGGTTTTAATAATAGGAATTACACTCTCCGTGTTTCAGCAGTTTGTCGGGATTAATGTAGTACTCTACTATGCCCCCGAAATCTTCAGAAACATGGGAAGCAGCACCGATTCGTCGTTGCTTCAAACGATCATTGTCGGTGCAATCAATTTAACCTTTACAATCGTTGCCATATTTTCGGTCGATAAATTCGGCCGGAAGCCTCTGCAAATCATAGGAGCTCTTGGAATGGCCATTGGTATGGTCTGGCTTGGACTTTCTTTCCACCTCACGGATGGCTCGCCCGGCCTAGGAGCCTTGTTTGCCATGCTCATGTATACCGGAGCCTTTGCATTGTCATGGGGACCGGTTGTCTGGGTATTGCTTTCGGAAATATTTCCGAACTCCATTCGCGGTGCAATGTCTATAGCGGTGGCCGCCCAGTGGATTGCTAACCTTATTGTATCATGGACATTCCCGATAATGAACGACAGTACATTCCTCACTGAGAAGTTTCACCATGGTTTCTCGTACTGGGTGTATGGGTTCATGTCTTTGCTGGCAGCATGGTTTATGTGGAAGGTGGTGCCTGAGACCAAAGGAAAGACGCTCGAGGAAATGCAGCATCTGTGGGAAATAAAGAAGTAACAAAAATATTGGTATTTGATACGGAATATTAACAGCCTGGTCAGGCTTTTCTTAAAGATGGTTTCAAGGCTGGACTTTATTTGTAAAATTGGATGGTGACTTATTCTTCGTTATCGATGGACATAGTAAAGTACAAAAGCCACGACCGGATCCTGGTTGCCGTTGATTGTATCATTTTCGGTTTTGACGGCAGCCAGTTAAAGGCACTGTTGATTAAAAGAGGATTCGAACCCGAAAAAGGCCGGTGGTCGCTCATGGGTGGATTCGTTGGTAAAGATGAAAGTGCTGATGAAGCTGCGGCTCGAATTCTACATCAGTTGACAGGCCTGGAAAACGTCTACATGGAACAAATCCACTGTTTCAGTGACGTGCATCGCGACCCTGCGGGCCGTGTTATCTCGATCGCCTACTTTGCGCTGATAAACATCGCCGAATACAGTGATCAGTTACTTCATGATCACGAAGCAAAATGGTTTCCTCTCAACAAGATCCCGGCACTGATTTTTGATCATAAGGAGATGGTAGACAAAGCGAAATCCAGATTGCGGGACAAAGTAGCAAACCACCCGATCGGATTTGAGTTGCTCCCGATGAAGTTTACGCTGCCGCAATTGCAAAACCTTTACGAGGCGATCTACGAAAGCCCGCTGGATAAGCGAAACTTTACGCGTAAGATCCTTTCCCTCGGGATTCTTAACAAACTCGCTGAGAAGGAAAAAGAATCGTCAAGGAAGGGGGCGTTCTACTACATATTCGACAAAAACAAGTATAAACGGCTTCACCAGGAAGGCGTTAAATTTATCTGATTGACCAGTCACAACTATGAAAAAACGCTCAATTTCACTTTATGCAGGCATGTTTATTTTGATGGTAGTTGCCATGACAACAGGCAATGCCCAAAATACCGTGACCCTTCAGGCAAAGCAGGGAAAGCATACCATAAGTAAACACATTTATGGTCACTTTGCCGAACACCTCGGCCGATGTATATATGGCGGGTTTTACGTGGGTGAAGATAATACCAGGATCCCTCATGTAAATGGTGTTCGCAAAGATGTCGTGGAGGCGCTGAAGAAACTTCAGATTCCCAATCTGCGCTGGCCGGGTGGCTGCTTTGCCGATACCTATCATTGGAAGGATGGAATTGGACCCAAAAAAGATCGACCTACTATCGTGAACACATGGTGGGGGGGCGTCACCGAAGATAACAGCTTTGGTACGCATGACTTCCTCAATATGTGTGAACTGCTTGGTGCGGAACCGTACCTGGCCGCAAACGTTGGGAGCGGAACAGTTCAGGAGTTAACGGACTGGGTACAGTACGTTAACTTCGCAGGTGAAAGCCCTATGTCGAACTTGCGCAAAGCCAATGGACGCGAGAAGCCATGGAACGTCAGCTATTGGGGTGTCGGCAACGAGGCATGGGGTTGCGGTGGAAATATGCGGATCGAGTATTATGCTGACGTATACCGTAAGTACGCTACTTTCATGACTGACTGGAGCAATACAAGCAACCTTTTTAGGATCGCATCGGGCGCGAGCAGCGGCGACTACCACTGGACCGAAGTTCTCATGCGCGATGTGCCACACAGTCTGCTGGAAGGCGTTGCCCTTCACCATTACTCTGTGATTGATTGGAATAGCAAAGGACCTTCCACGCAGTTCAACGAGGAACAATATTTCACAATCATGAAAAATGCCTTGCACATGGAAGAACTCGTGGCACGGCATTCTACCATTATGGACCGCTATGACCCTCAGAAGAAGGTCGCACTGGTTGTCGATGAGTGGGGCGGATGGTACGACGTTGAACCTGGTACCAATCCCGGGTTTCTTTATCAGCAGAATACCATGCGCGATGCGATGATCGCCGGCGCTACTCTCAATATCTTTAATAATCATGCTGAACGCGTTCGTATGGCCAACCTGGCGCAGGCCATAAACGTGTTACAGGCAGTTATACTCACAGACGATGAGAAACTTGTTCTCACACCCACGTATCATGTGATGGAAATGTATAAGGTCCATCAGGACGCAAAACTCATTCCTGTTGAGGTGGAAACAGGCGATTATTCATTCGGAAAAGGGAAGCTTCCCGCGATTTCCGCTTCGGCTTCTGTGGATAGTACCAATAACATACACGTCAGCGTTGTAAATATTGACTTCAAGGCAGCGCAGGACGTCACCATCAAACTGCCAGACACATATAAAAGCGTCACCGCCCGAATTTTATCATCGGCTAAAGTTCAGGACCACAACACCTTCGAAAAGCCGGATCTGATCACACCTAAGAGCTTCAAAGGCTTTCAGGTAAAAGGTTCTAACCTTACGATAAAAATGCCACCATTTTCTGTGGTGGTTTTCGAAATCAAGTAAACGATTTCGTTTCTTAAAGGAACCGTTGCACAAGCCTCGGTTCCTTTTCTATTAATGTCCGGCAGTCACCCGTTCCGCTTGTGGAAACGACTGCCTCAGCAAGGTCTACGGTACACAGTTCCCGACTCAAAATAAAACCGCAATCGTTGCCAAAAAAGGTATGTGTTCTATGTACTTTCATTTAAATAAGTGTAAATTGTACCCTTATAAGCCTGACCCACCCAGCCAGGCAGAACCACCGCGCGTAAGCGCCAGACGTGTAATAAAACGAATTGATTATAAGCTAATGAAAAACGTAAACATGTTAAGAAAAGCTATTCTCGCAATGCTGATTGTGATGCCCCTGTTTGGCTATACGCAATCACAGAAAATTATTGTAGCGGTTGATAAGCCGGCTTTCGAAATACAGCCGACGATGTGGGGGGTTTTCTATGAGGACATCAATTTCGGAGCCGACGGAGGGCTCTACGCCGAACTGATCAAGAACCGCTCTTTTGAGTTCGATGTTCCACTAATGGGTTGGACGGAACACAAGAGCGATCGTTTTTCACTTGAGAGCAACGCCGGCAAAGCAATGGTTATCAACCGCGGTGACGGCTACCCGAACCCAAGGTTTGCACGCGTATCGGTTTTCAATGCCAAGGGATACGGTCTTACGAATGAAGGCTTCCGGGGAATAGGCGTGAAAGCCGGACAGAAGTATCATTTCTCCGTGCTGGCGGCCCAGCTTGACGGCAACACCAAACTTAACATCGAACTCGTCGATAGCAACGGAAAGGCTATTGGAAGCGCATCGGTTTCTCCGTCAGGAAAGGACTGGAAAAAGTATGAAGCAACCCTTACTGCCTCTTCTACGGATGCAAAGGCTAAACTCAATATCTGGTTCGAAGGGAAAGGTGTGATTGATATGGATATGGTTTCACTTTTTCCGGAAAACACATGGAAAAACAGACCCGGTGGATTACGCAAAGATCTGGTTCAAATGTTAGCAGATCTGAAACCGGGGTTTCTCAGATTTCCCGGGGGATGTATCGTCGAAGGTCGTGACCTTTCGCAACGTTATCAATGGAAAAAAACGGTAGGACCGGTGGAAGAACGCGAAGTGCTTATCAACCGATGGAACACCGAATTCAGTCACAGGCCTACACCGGATTACTTCCAAACATTCGGTCTCGGATTTTACGAATACTTTCTTCTTTCTGAAGACATCGGCGCCGAACCGCTTCCGATTCTGAGTTGTGGGCTCGCGTGCCAGTTCAATACTGCCGAAGTAGTCCCAATGGATGAACTCGAACCGTATGTACAGGATGCGCTGGATCTGATTGAATTCGCCAACGGACCAGCTACCAGCAAGTGGGGCAAGATTCGCGCGGACATGGGGCATCCCGAATCATTCAATATGAAATTCATCGGAATCGGAAACGAACAATGGGGACCTCAATACATCGAACGATTTGTAGTGTTTGAGAAAGCAATCAAGGAAAAGTACCCTGATATGATTATTGTATCCGGTACAGGGCCTTTTCCCGAGGGTGAGCTGTTCGACTATGCTGCGAAGGAACTCAAAGAAATAAAAGCCGAACTTGTCGACGAACACTATTACAATACGCCTGAATGGTTCTTCAAGAACGCAACCCGTTATGATTCGTACGATCGCAACGGACCTAAAATTTTCGCCGGCGAGTATGCCGCCCAGAGTGTGGCCATCGCTAGCCCCGATAACAAAAATAACTGGCTCTGTGCATTGAGTGAAGCCGCGTTCATGACAGGACTGGAACGCAACGCCGACATTGTGCATCTGGCATCGTATGCACCCCTGTTCGCACATGCTGATGGCTGGCAGTGGACACCCGATTTGATCTGGTTCAATAATCTCGAAGCGTACGCCACGCCTAATTATTATGTGCAGCAAATGTTCTCAACCAACAGTGGAACGCATGGATTGTCGGTGTTATCCGATAAAGAAAACGTGGCTGGACAAAAGCAGTTATATGCTTCTGCGGTATGGGACGCCGAATCAAAAGAGGTTGTCATTAAAGTCGTTAATGCGGCTGATGAAGCCCGTGAGACGGAATTTCAACTGAGCGGAAAGAAACGGCTCGCCAAAGAAGCGCGGACAACCACACTGACAGGCGCGGAAGATACCACGGTAAACTCTTTCAGTAACCCTGAAGCGATCAAACCAGAACCGGGAACAGTCAACGTTCAGGGGAAAAGCGTGAAGCTTTCACTGAAGCCAAATTCCCTGACGGTGATCAGAGTAAAGACATTGTAGGACAGTTAAACATATGCCTGACGAATAAACGAAAAGATATGCGAATTGCGATTGTGTTCTTCTTCCTGTGCCTTTCACTAACCGGTGTCGGGCAGGACATACGCGTCCACGATCCCGTGATGATCCGCGAAGGTGACACGTATTATTTGTTTTGCACCGGGATGGGAATATCTGTTTTTTCCTCGAAAGACAGAACCAATTGGAAGAAGGAACCCCCGGTGTTTGAGTTTGCGCCGACCTGGGCCGTTGAAACAATACCCGGTTTCAAAGGGCACATCTGGGCGCCTGACATTTCGTTTCACAACGGCGAGTACTACCTCTATTATTCCGTTTCCGCTTTTGGTAAGAACACCTCATGCATCGGCCTGGCTACGAACAAATCACTTGATCCAAAAGATAAAAACTTCAAATGGGTTGACCACGGTAAAGTCGTGCAATCGGTTCCCGGCAGAGACTTGTGGAATGCCATCGATCCGAACCTTGTTGTCGACTTTCAGCAGGTGCCCTGGCTCAGCTTCGGTTCCTTCTGGAGTGGAATGAAACTCGTTAAGCTGAACCCAGACCGGAAAAGTATTGCCGAGCCTGAAGAATGGCATACCATTTCCAAGCGTGCCCGCGATTTCAAAACAGATGATCGCGATCCGGGTGAAGGCGCGGTTGAAGCTCCGTTTATCTTCAAGAAGAATGGCCTTTTTTATCTTTTTGTCAGTTTTGACTTTTGCTGCCGTGGCGCGGAGAGTACGTACAAAATGGTGGTGGGAAGGTCAGACAAAGTTCAGGGGCCGTACCGTGACAAAAACGGGAACCGCCTTGATGAAGGTGGCGGTACACTGGTACTTAAGGGAAACGAACGTTATCCGGGTGTCGGCCATAACTCCGTTTATACTATAGATGGCGAAGACGTGATGCTGTTTCATGCATATGATATGCAGGATGGTGGTAAGCCTGTTTTGAAGATCGTAAACCTGCGATGGGACGATAACGGATGGCCTGAAGCTTCCCTCGATTAGTGGTTCATTGTTACCGGAACGTTTCGTTCAGTTCGGTTGAATCCGTTGCCGCGGTCATGGGCTCGAGGCCGATCTGGTTTCTTTTCTTAAGTTCATCCAATAGAAGAAGAACCCCGTCAGTTATCATTTCGGGCTGTTCCCAGGGAATAAAATGACGTGCACCGTCATGAGTGATGTATTTCGTAGATGAAGGATCGAGATGCTTCTCGGCGAAAGCGACGTTCCCAAAAGGCACCAGGTTATCACGCTTACCATGAATGATCACCACCGGGCAGCGAACGAATCGCCAGTTCGGCACCATCATTTCCAGCTCGGGTTTAAGGTGATAAAGTTCGTAATTGGATGCACGCAGCGAGCCGGGAAGAATCCAGCGCAGAAAAGGAGTGGCCAGCGGCGCACGGAACCAGGTTTCATTGGGTTCGAGATCCGGATCAATCGATCCGGCAACCACAACAAGGCCATCGATCAGGTCCGGGTAATCCATCGCAACACGCCCCACTAACGGTCCTCCGAGTGAGTGACCAACCAATATCAATGGTTGATCTGCCTTCTTTTGCACAAGGAGGTCTCTGATCACGGCAGCCTGTGCGGCAAGCGATCTCTCACCTTGTCCATACTGGGAGTAACCAAACCCGGGGCGGTCGATTGAGATGAGCTGTGCCTCGTTCAGAAGGCTCGAATCAACTAAGAATGGTACGAATGCACTAAGGGATCCTGGTGAACCATGAACAAAAACGACAAGAGGTTTGCCTGTGTCACCGGTTTGAGCATAATGCATTTTGCGGCTACCGGATTGGTACGTGGCAATAGTGCCTTCCACTTTGTGGGCTGCAAAATAACTCGTAATGACTTTAGGTTTTTCGCGAAATGTAACGCAGCCGCTAAACGCAAGGCAGCCGGTCATTAAGAGGGCCGTAATTACTTTTCCATGTGCAGGCATGAAACAAGATAACGAAAATAAGCATCACCGGCCGTTCAGGATTTTTTTGTACTGTTCCGGATCGTGTAATATTTTGACCGCGGTAGCTACATCCTGATCGTATTTGAAACGTGATTCAACACTACCTCTTTCAAGGTGATAACGTGAAACAATTTCATCTTCAAGCAACATGCTGATCTGATCCTTATAGTTGATAAGATCATTCTTCTTGTTGTCCGTGATTCGTTTGTAAACCTGTTCTACCTGAGGTTTGATTTCGTCGAAGTATCGTTCTTTTTTAGCTTCCTCGATGAACTGCTCAATTTCGGTTTCTGCCTGCGTCTTGTAGGTGTAGTCTTTACCCTTCATGAAATTCACAAACTGGCTGTACACCTCGTCGGGTAAGCGGAAGTTCTTTGAGTCAACCGGTTCTTTGAGTTTATGGCAATACTCGGTGGCAAAGTCGAATAGATACCCCTTTTCGAAAAGAACCTGCGTAAGGGCATGTGCCTCCATTGGATTTGTCGTCACATCCGGCTCAATGCCACCTCCATCAAAAACAATCCGGCCGTTGGGTGTTTTGAACGTACTCTTCAGCGAGTCGGGGATCGAGCCCACACTGCCATCATCGCGACGATGCGAGTAATCAAGGGCCTGTATGCACCGGCCTGTCGGCGTATAGTACTTCGCCGTAGTTACCTTGAGTTGCGAATTGTAGGAGAGGGGACGACTTATCTGAACAAGTCCTTTACCGTAAGACTTCTCGCCAACGATAATTCCGCGATCATAATCCTGAATAGTTCCCGCGACAATTTCGGATGCCGATGCGCTGCCACGATTGATCAGGACAGCTACAGGCATCTGGTCGTCAAATGGGGTATTTTGCGTTTCATAGCTCAGGTTGTGATCCGGGATTTTACCCTTCGTGCTCACGACTACCTTGCCCTTGGGCAGGAACAGGTTGGAAATGTGTACGGCCTCGAGTAATAACCCCCCGGGATTACCGCGAAGATCGATAATAGCGCTTTTCGCCCCTTGTTCTTTCAGCGCTACCAGGGCATTCTTTACCTCTTTCGCGGCATCCGGTGTAAAATCGTTAAGTTGAACATACGCAACGTCGTCACCGACGATTCCCGAGAACGGCACGTTGTGAACTTTAATCTTTTCCCTCAGAAACTGTAGCTTGACTGGATCCTTGGTGCCGTAACGCCTTACCGTGAGCGATACGGGGGTCCCGAGCTGACCCTTCATCAGGTGTCCGGCTTCCTCCCGGGTCAGGCGGTTGATATCTACGTCGTCGATTTTAATTATTTCGTCACCGATCTTCAATCCGCCTTTTTGAGCGCTATACCCTTCCATGATCATGGTGACTACAGTCCTTCCGGCGATTTCACGGGTTACCGCGCCGATACCGCCGTATTGCCCGGTATTCATTGTACGGTAGTCCTCAACTTCGTCCTCCGGAATGTAATTCGTGTACGGGTCCAGCGAAGCCAGCATAGCGTCGATCCCGGTACGGATCAGCTGGTTCGGGTTAACCTCATCGACGTAGAGCGCATTCACCTCTTTGAAAAGTGTGGCGAATATGTCAAGGTTCTTTGCTATTTCAAAATACCGTTCAGCGGGCTTTGTGAACGAAAGGCACACCATCAGCACAACGATGGAAAGCAGTATGTATAGTGACTTTTTCATGAGGAAGGTAGGTAAGTAACGTGACTGCTTAAAAAAAGTATGCCTGTTTAAAGTTTTTGGAAAAATAACTATTTGGCCGGTAGGAAAACGGCTCATGCCGGCAATTTTCTTACGCGCCGGTAATCCGTTAAAAACAATGTTATTGAATTGGTTTACAAGTCTTTCCAGGCATTGCGGAGAAACCGCAGCCAGTTTCCGTGCATGACCTTTTCGACGTCCTCTGAAGAGTACCCCCGTTTAGCCAGTAGGGCCGGGATTTTTTGCAGATCGGCGATGGTTTCTATATCGGCCGGAGACTGTTCTTTTCCGAACGCACCATCGAGATCGGAGCCAAGTCCAATGTGGTTGGCGTTGCCGGCAATCTGACAAACGTGGTCCATATGGTCTATTAATCTTTCAAAATTGCAGTTCATTTCCTGTGGCGTGGAAACACCCTTCTGCCATCCGGGAACCACCATCCAGCAATCCATCACCGCACCGATTACCGCACCCCGCCGGATGAGTTCCCTGATCTGTTCATCGCTGAATTGGCGGTTGTGGTCGACCAATGCGCGGCAATTGTTATGGCTTGCCCAGACATGTCCATGAAAATGGTCAAGCGCTTCCCAAAAACTGTCATCGCACAAATGCGTCGCATCGAGTATGATGTTGAGTCGCTCCATTTCCTTTAGCAAAGCGCGCCCCGACTGGCCGATTCCTCCCGTAGCGTTTGTACCCTGGGCATACCGGCCCGGGCCATAATGCCCGGGACCAAGTGCTCGCAGTCCGTAAGCCCACGCTTTTTCCAGGTAGTGGATATCGACAATGGAATCTGCGCCTTCAAGACTGAGGATGTACCCAATCGGCAGCGTCTCTTTTCCACCGCCACCCAGCCAACGCGCCACATGAGTGTCTAGTTGCTTTGTATTGGTAATGGAAACCAACTCACCGGCTTCTTCCATTGCTTCATACCACGCCCGTTGTGCCTGCGTTTGTGCCCAGGCCTGCTGCGGCGAATGCCAGCCGGGAAGGGGGTTGTCGGGGGCCACGTAACGGGCAATCTGAGTGGCGACCACCAGACCAATGTGGCCCTTTCGGAGTTCCTCAAAATTCACCACGCCTTTTCCACGGTCGGGTTTGTCGGTAAGCAACTTTTCACGGTCACGGATTTCACGTATGGGCCGGCGGTAATCGCGGTTCCACTCCATGGCGTTCATTGCCAGGTCAAGATGGGCGTCAATGGTAAACATAGGTGCATCAAATTACCGCTGTTTCCTGCGGCCAAAGTTCTAGATACTAATTTTTTTATTCCTCGATAGTGTTATCCAGCTTTCGCTGATCCTGTTGTCTATCGCGATGAGCGTGGATTCGTATAGGGCCGTCGTTGGGCAAACGTGATAGGGGACACCGTATAACGCGTCACCGATTTCCAACGCGGTCCCATGGGTCTTCAGTACCATATGTTCTTCACTGTGTCCAGTCGGCGTGACATTGGGAGCGTTAAGGAAGAATACACGATTCTCCAATGGGTTTTCGGAGGCGATGGATTTGTGTCCCAAATCGATGCAGACGGTATCAGGCGTTGGCCTGGAGATTACGCGCGTAAGTACGACAGCCGCATGCAGGTACTGCTGTTCGGGAAGGATCTTTTCATAGCCTTTATCCCAGTAAATGAATGTTCCGGGGCTGCATTCAATGTCTTTGCGTTTGGCATGCACTGAAAAGGTGGGCGTTCCACCGGCGACTATGGTTATCGGATCGTTTGATCTTTCGCGAAGTTGATTGGCTACAGGAACCACTTTATCAAATGCTTCATCGCAACGCTTCTTCCGGATGCCAAAATCTTCGTCACGGATGTGGCCGTCATACATGTGCAGCCCCCTCAGGCGAAGACCCTTCAAACTTCCGATTTCATCCATCAGCGCAGGAATTCCGTCAGGGATAATACCGGTTCTGTTCATGCCCACATTGACGTCAATGAAGTAATCCAGTACCAGCCTGTTCACAAAGGTTTCGGATAACGCTGTGGCTGTACGCGCATTATCGATAAGGCATGAGAACTTTGTCTGCGGATAGGTAATCACCAGGTTGAGTAACCGTTCTGCTTTTGGCCCGACAGGCTGATAGGCCAGCAAGATGTCCGTTACGCCCTCACCCGCCAGCATCTCCGCCTCTGGGATGGTGGCGCATTTGAATTTGCCGATTCCCTTGTCCATGAACATCCGGATAACTTCCGGCGACTTGTGGGTCTTTACGTGTGGCCTCAGGCGGTTTACATCATCGATAGAATCAATGAGTCTGTCAATGTTTTCACGGACGCGATCTTTGTATATAATCAGCGCGGGACTGTCAACTTCGGCTTCATTTGCGAGCGTATACCAGTTTTCGGCAATCATATCAGTTCGAAAAGGGCTTCAATTTCAACCGGAATGTTGTCGGGTAACGATCCCATTCCCACCGCACTGCGAACGCCTATGCCATTCTCTTCGCCCCACACTTCTGCAAAGAGCTCGCTGCAGCCGTTAATAACGAAGGGATGTCGTTCAAACTCCGGCACGCAGTTGACCATGCCGAGCACCTTGATCACACGCCTGATCCGGTTCAAACTCCCCAGATTCTGTTTCAGTGTGGCGAGGATCGCGAGACCAACTTGTCTCGCCGCAAGTTTACCGTCTTCAGCAGTCAAATCGCTACCGACTCTTCCGATGATAAGCGAACCATCTTCTTTTACGGTGCCGTGCCCGGATACGTAAACATGCGATCCGTCGATTAGAAATGGTTTATAAACGCCGAGGGGTTTCGGGGCGGGGGGCAGCGTAAGCCCCATCGCTTCGAAGCGCTGATCGGGGGAAAGATTTGAAGTCATGCGGAAGTTATTGTTCCGCGTAATTTAGGGATTGCGACCTAGGGCAGCAAACTCATCACTGAAAAGAAATGGCAGACTGTGCCGCCGAGTACGAACAAATGCCAGATGGAATGGCTGTATCGGATTGTTTCCTTGACATAGAAAAATGTGCCGAGTGTGTAGCTCACCCCTCCAAGAACCAGAAAGATGAATGCAATGTGTGGTGTGCTCAGATATAACGGCTTAATGGCAAAAATAATCACCCAACCCATTACGATGTACATCAGTGTGGAAAACACTTCTTTCTTTCCTGTGAAGAATGCCTTGAAGATGATTCCCAGCACACAGCAACCCCAAACCACACCGAACACCGTCCAGCCGATCCAGCCTTTCAGCACCGCCAGGCAAAAAGGTGTGTATGTACCGGCGATGAGTAGAAATATCGACATGTGGTCGAACTTTCGGAAAAGATTTTTAACCCTGGTATTAGTGAAACTGTGATACAGCGTTGACGACATGTAAAGAATTACCATCGTTGCTCCGAAAATGGAAAAGCTGACGATGTGCCAGGCGTTACCTTTAATACTGGCGAATACAATTAAGATAACCAGTCCTGCGATTGATAAAGCGGCACCTAGTCCGTGCGTTATGGCATTCCAGATTTCTTCTTTTGTTTTGATGTTCATCCCTTCCGTGCGTTCGTTAGAATCTTTCGTGTGATGTTGGTATCGAAAGACCATCAAAGATACGAAGTTGCCTGTGTTTTAATTCCGTGGGCCGGCGAATAATATCGCATGTTAACTTACATTGAGAGCTTCCTGAATGTAATGAATGGTCATCACGCCAATAAGCCCCACAATGGCGACTATCGTTTCCATCAGTGACCAGGATTTGATTGTGTCTTTGATACTCAGGTTGAAATATTCCTTAAAGAGCCAAAAACCTGCATCGTTGACATGTGAGAACATCAGGCTGCCCGCACCGATGGACAGCACCATCAAGCTCGGATCGATATCTCCGCGCGCCATCAGCGGCAGGATAAGTGATGCGGCTGTTAATCCAGCCACCGTAGCCGAACCCACGCATACGCGAATCACGCACGTAATAAACCATCCCAGCACCAACGGATGAATATCCAGTCCGTTGAGAAGTAAACCTATCTCTTCGCTGGCGCCGCTACCGACCAGAATTTCCTTCAATGCGCCGGCACCACTCATAATAAGCAGGAGCATGGCGATGTCTTTCACCGCTTCGCCGTAAATACCCATGACTTTATTCATCGGAATATTCATGCGCAAACCGAGTGAATAGGTGGCGAATATCAGCGAAAGGATCATCACAATCGCCGGGTCTCCAAGAAACGAAATAATACCTTTGAGTAAACCGTCGGACGTGACAAAGCCGGCGCTTATCGTGGTAATCGTAAGAAGGATTACCGGTAACAGGGCTGAAAAAATGCTGATCCCCAGACCAGGTAAATCACTTTCTTTTTTTGTCTCAGATGTAAACGTATCGAGCATCGGAGCATGTATATTCTTGACAAAACGTGAGAAAACCGGTCCTGCGATGATCACCGTTGGGATGCCAATCAGAATTCCATAAAGCAGGGTCTTGCCCATGTCCGCACCGAACTGCCCGACCAGCGCAGTAGGCGAAGGGTGGGGCGGAAGAAACCCGTGCGTAACCGACAGCGCCGCAAGCATAGGGAGACCGATGTAAACCGCTGGAAATTTGTACTTATAGGCGACCGAAAAAATCAACGGAACAACCAGAACGAAACCCACATTGTAGAAAAGAGGGATCCCGATGATAAATCCGGTGACGAGAAGCGCCCATTGGATGTACTTCGGCCCAAATAGATTCATCAAGCCCGATGCGATACGTTGTGCTGCGCCACTGTCAGCAGCCAGTTTACCCAGCATGGCACCGCATACGACTACAATGACCAGTGAACCCAGCATGTCACCGATTCCTTTCTGAATGTGAAACGTAAGCCGGTTCACATCAATGCCTAACAGAAGTCCGGTGAGAATACTGATCAGCAGGAAGGATAAGAATGCATTGACTTTGAATATCGTGATCAGGAGGACCAGAAGTACAATACAGCCAAAGATGATCAGGAGGGTCATGGTCAAGGGTTTGGTTTGGATAAAGCGAACGAAACTAAAGAATCATTCGGAAATGACAAAACCGACACTGACGGCGCACAGACCAAAATGCTTTTCCATGGTCAGCCTGGTCAGCCGCAAAATGTTCTTCTGCAACCATAACCATGGGGCATGAATTCGTAAAAAATACTATCTCGGATTTGGACAAATATACCGTTGACCTTAATGCTTAACTATGATGAGTATTATTTTTCTAAGCGCTCGCGGACCTGTTTATCTCGTCATGCTGCTCGCGGTGGCTATCGTTTTCGGGTTGGAAAGAATAATTAAAATTGTCGCGTATTTGGTTGATCGGCATGAAGACACTAAACGGAAGACGAGGTAGTAGCTTTATTCCGGCTGAAGTAACGTGAGCATATATGAAAGGTCTGTTTGTTTCTGTTTTATTGTCAGGTGCGCTGAGCTTTTTCGTCGTCGCTGCAATTGCGGGTTTTGAACTTCATCCCCTCGGCTCTTATCCGGTTGATTCTTACTACGTACTGGAGTCGCGGCAGGCGATATTTTTGCTAGCTGTGGTGTTCGTGATGTGGCGGTTTGTATATCTCCTTTTGGATTTGATGACAACACGATACCGCGTCGTCGCTTTAATGGTCGCTTTTATAAATCCGATGGTCGGTTTACTTATCGGATTGTCGACCTTTTTTATCCTGGACCAACTTCTGCACCCTGGAGACTCTTCATCGCAGGACAGAAAAATGACTCTGGCTGGTTTATGGTTTACGTTGATAATTTTATCCGGTACTTTTCTGCTCCAGACCGTCGTTGAAGTGATGGTCATTAAACGCCTCCGCGACGTTGTGCGATGAAGCTGACTGAATTGATCATAAGCAACGTTCATTAAATTCCTAAAAAATGAAATGCACACGCCATCTGGTTGTCATTGCGTCTTTATTTATATGGTCCTGTCAATCGAGGCAATCAGACAAGGAACCCGTGATCGTTTATCACGATAAAGATACTACGTCGAATTATTACCTGGCACTACATCCGCAAAGTGAGCCAAAAGGATTATTGGTTGTGCTTCCCGGTTTTTCTTCACGTCCGGCGGATGTTTTGAAAGAAACGGACCTGCCCGCAAAGTCGCAGAGCGATGGCTATTTGGTAGTGATTCCCTGTCTTGCCGAGCGAACATTCTATACTGATTCTTTATCTCAGGATCGATTGGCCACCCTACTGCAGGAACTTAGTATAAAATGCAATATTCCGGAAAGCAGATTGATTTTAGGAGGCCACTCCGCCGGGGGAAACGGAGCTCTGCTGTATGCGGAACGGGCTTTTTCAGAAGGGCAGAGGGATCTGATGAAGCCCGCAGCGGTTTTTGCCGTCGATCCTCCGATGGACATGGAACGTCTTTGGCAACTGTTCACTTATCTTGACCGGATAAATTACAACGAGGTATCCTCAGAAGAGGCGCGGTACTTTTTAAAACGGTTTCAAACTGAGCTCGGGGGAACCCCGGCCGAGGTTCCAGATAGATATCGGGCAATTTCGTCTTTCTCCAGGGATGCAGAAAACGGAGGAGGTCTTCAATATCTTAAGGACATACCAGTAAGACTTTACTGTGATGCTGACTTGCAATGGTACATCGAGGAACGACGGTTACCTGTCGAGTATGCCAATGTTAGTGATCTGTCGGCAAGTATTGTCCAACTGCTGTTACTCGGGAACGAGCGCGCCGAACTCATCAACAGCCCAGGCAAAGGGCATTTGACTGACGGAAGGCGACATCCTCATGCCTTCTCCCAGCTTGACGCGAATGAGTTTTTGATCTGGGCAAATAGCCTTATGAGATACGGGGATAACCCGTAAATATATTCCTCGTCCCATTGCGAAAAATATGTTTGATGATCTATCAATCAATGCCCTCCGCACGTAGGGTTGTTTATAACGAATTGACGCGAGAGAATCGGGAGCATTGAATGTTCGCCATCACGATCTCGTGCGCTGGATAATCGTGCCGGAGTTCGTCTCCGAAGATGATTCAGAGCACCATCATGGCTGTGTTTAGATACCGGCACCGTTGGCACGACGATCCGCATGAAACCCGATTGTTTTCTTATGGTGATTTCACCATGAATTGCGATTCCTCGCGGGACCGGTGGATTATTGAGAAAAGGCTAGACAGATAATCGAACGAAACAAGTCTCAGCACCGAATCGTATCAAATGCGAACAGGATTTCGTGAGATCGGATTTGATAATTCACTGTTTGAAGATATTTTTGCCCTGACCGCGTTTGTGGAATGATTCCTGTTTACGCAGTCTGGTATTTTTTTACTTTGAAATAATTTCAGGGTTTATGAGGATATGGTTTCTGACTATTATGGCTGCGATTGCAGTCATCACCACCAATGCACAAGTAGAAGGACAACCAAACGAGGTAAAAGATAGTTTGTACATCCATGAAGTTGAAGACAGACAAGAACCTGACAAAGTACTTCATGCGGAGCCTCTCTACATTGATCTTATCAGAGACCTTGGAGCCAGGAAAGGTGAAAAGGAGTGGAACGTCGCTTTTGGTCTCACGGATTACAACACGTTTGATGAATACACCGCGCTCGTCGAGTATGAGTGGGCTCCGGTGAACCGGCTCGGGCTCGAAGTTGAACTGCCATTCTCATTCTATTATCCCATCGCTGGCGACGGGACTGCTCCGGGAAGCAAACTGAACAGTCTGAAACTTGCGGCCCAATATTCATTCTACGTTTCTGAAAAGCGCAAAACAAGTATGGCGATAGGTTACATTCACGAATTCGAGCTTAGTGAATTTCAAACCTATGGAAAGGAAACAGTTTTCCATGGAAATGTATTCAACCCTTTTTTTGTGGCTGCGAAAAGATGGGGTAGTAACTTTCATAGCTTGTTGTATACCGGCCCCGTTACAAGTCGTTATAGACACGCGGGTGCTTCACATACCACGTGGCAGATCAATACCAATCTTCACTATATGATTTCAGGTACGCGGAACTTCATTGGGGTTGAATTTAATAAGTCGGCGACCGGTTCTGATTTCGATATGACGATCAGGCCACAAATGCGACTGGGAATCGTAGAGAACCTCCTTGTAGGCATTGTCACCGGTATCCCGGTAGACAGGGAACGGGAGCGGTTCAGTTCGTTTATCCGGTTGATCTATGAACCACCCCATAAGTAAGGATTGCCGGCATCGGCACGCTGAGAACCATCGGTCACCCAATTGAGGTGCCGCGCTGTGAATTGAGAAGTAATCTGAGTCTAGAATTTATCCGGAATCTGAATAATCCTTATAACGATTTCATGCGGGTCGCCGTCAGTATCAACCATGCTGAATTTTACCATAGGGTTGTCGCGGTTAAGATTACTTTCAACGTTAACGATCTTGTTGCCGTTCAAATGTTGTTCAATCTGCTCCTGCAATTTGTGAAGAGCGTTTGCAAAATTTTCCTCCAGCGGACTGGGGTTGTAGGTTGTGGTTTTCATCCAAAAGTTCAGGTTTATTCAGCTTCGGGTTTACCAGCGGATCAGTGCGGAGGCCCACGTGAAACCACTGCCAAAAGCGGCCAGACAAATTAAATCATTTTCGCGGATTTTCCCTTCGGCCCATGCTTCACTTAATGCGATCGGAATGGAAGCCGCAGTCGTGTTGCCATATCGCATGATGTTGTTGTACACCTGGGTGTCGCCAAGGTTTAGTTTCTCCTGGATATATTGACTGATGCGAAGATTTGCCTGGTGCGGGACCAGAAGGTTGATGTCTTCTTTTTTCAGATTATTGGCAGTAAGGGCCTCACCAATTACCTCAATAAACCGCACCACGGCGTGTTTGAAGACCTGATTTCCGTTCATATGCACCTTGAACCCGGTAGTATCCAGAATTTGTTCCGGCTGGCGTTCTTCACGGGGCCGACTGCTTCCGGGGTCTTTTACGTAAAGTTCCTCGGCAAACCTTCCATCGGAATGGAGATGGGTAGACAGAATCCCGGGGCTGTCGGATCGTTGGAGAATTGCGGCTCCCGCTCCATCGCCAAAGATCACAGCAGTGTTCCTGCCACGGGTGGAGAGGTCAAGCGCCGTGGACTGGATCTCCGCTCCAATTACGAGAACAGTTTTATACATTCCACTGCGAATAAATGCATCAGCCACCGAAAGCGCATAAATAAACCCCGAGCAGGCATTCCTGACATCCAATGCACCAATCCGCCCGTCAAGCCCCAGCTCGCGCTGAAGCAGTACGCCTGACCCCGGAAAAAAATAGTCTGGTGTGATCGTGGCAAATACAATGAAGTCGATATCCTTTTCGGTGAGCTTTGCCCTTTCGAGAGCCATCCGGGTCGCCTTGGCCGCCATGTTAGCTACCGTGTCTTTAGCCGGATCGATAAAGCGGCGTTCCTTGATACCGGTTCGTTCCACTATCCAGGCATCATTAGTATCCATTATTCCGGAGAGGTAATCATTTGTAATCACCGTTTCAGGAACGTGATGACCAAGTCCGACAATTCTAGAGCGCATAGGCGGTAGTTAAAGTGCCGGCTAATTTAAGAATGTTTGCCAAATGATCGTTAGGAGGGTGGGAAAGAATGTCGTGTGATAACGGTTTCCGGTGGCCAATACGGTCTGATCGGAGGTAACGGATGTATACTGGCAACCGGAAACCGGTAGTGATAGGGTGATTATTTCAATGAATAAGGACTGAAACCGTGCTCGATAAATTCAATGTAGTCGTGCTTGAACTGATAAAAGGTTTTCCGGAAGGCTTCCAGTTCCTCTATCATTGCTTTGTGCTCATAATAATAGCCTGTTTCTGTGTCATCGGATTCCTTCAGCATTTGAACAAGATTTTTTTCATGCTGATGAAGCTTCTTGCGAAGGACCGAAATTAGCTCGCCCCCGTAATACGTTATGAGGTGCTGAAAGTGATCAACTTGTTTCTTTATTTCCAAATTCGAAATCTGTGAGGTATGCTGATCAAGTAACTTTTGAAAGAACTGCACTTCCTTTTTCCAAAGTTTCAATGCGGAGAGCCATTCCAGACTTGTCGTATGCATTTCAACAATACTTGGCTGTAGAATATTCCTTCCGGTTGATGCTATTGATGATACCATGTGCGTATTGGTTTTGTTGTTCTGTCTAATTACGTCCATGATCTCTATCATAACCATGACAGGAATCACAAATCGTCAATGATAGTTATCATCGGAAAAGATGAGACAATGAAATGATTTCAGCCGGTAAAAAGGGACCACATAACTGTGACGCGCTATCGCGCGTGCCATAGAATCATGAAAGAAACTAACCGCCTTTTAAATAACTACGTTCACAATCTTGCCGGGAACGATAATTACTTTCTTTGGCGTCTTGCCTTCCGTCCACTTTTGAACGATGTCCGATGCCATCACAAGTTTTCCGATGTCTTCCTTCGGCATATCCAGTGCGAAGTTCATTTTCACCCGTACCTTTCCATTAATGGAAATCGGATACTCGAACGAGTTCTCCACAAGGTATTGTTCGTCGAAAGCAGGGAAGGTTGCATTGAGAACGGTGTCGCTATGACCGAGCATCTCCCAAAGTTCTTCGGCGATATGAGGTGCGTATGGGGATAGCGCGATAACCAACGGTTCAAGAATTGCCCGCTTATTGGATTTAACACTGTTCAATTCGTTACAGCATATCATGAATTCACTCACCGTCGTATTGAATGAAAACCGTTCAATATCGTCTTCAACCTTTTTGAGCGTCTTGTGCAGAACTTTGAATTCATTCCTCGTCGGGGCGTCATCGGAAACGTTGAAGTTCCCTTGGTTGTCATGAAACAGATTCCAGAACCTTCTCAAAAATTTGTAGACGCCATCGATACCATTGGTGTTCCAGGGTTTGGATAGCTCCAGTGGCCCCAGAAACATTTCGTACATACGCAACGTATCGGCCCCGTAACGGTTCACGATGTCATCGGGGCTGACGACGTTATACTTCGACTTCGACATCTTTTCGACCTCGGTCCCGCAGATATATCGGCCATCCTCAAGAACGAAATCAGCGGAAGCGAAATCATCACGCCATTTTTTGAAAGCAACGATATCCAGAATATCATTGTCAACCATGCTGATATCAACATGCAGGGGGGTTACCTGATAATCCTTTCGCAAGCCGCTGGAGACAAACGTATTTGTTCCATTCACGCGGTAGACGAACTTCGACATACCCTGGATGTGGCCCTGATTGATAAGTTTGCGGAAGGGTTCCTCCGATTGAACGTATCCCAGATCTTTGAGCACCTTGCACCAGAAGCGCGAGTACAATAAATGCCCGGTGGCATGTTCCGAACCACCGATATACAGGTCCACATCTTTCCAGTACGCAATGCTTTCCGCGGAAGCGAATTCATTCGGGTTTTGCGGATCCATATAACGGAACCAGTACCAGCTCGATCCCGCCCATCCCGGCATGGTAGTTAATTCAAAGGCGTAACCTTCTTTGGATGCGGAATTACTCTTATCGGATGGTTTATAGCGCCAGTCTTTCGCGCGGGCCAGAGGCGGTTCACCACTTGCCGTTGGTTTGTACTCATCGATTTCGGGAAGCGTTACCGGCAGATCTTTGAATGGGACAAGTCGTGGTAACTGGTCCTTGTAATATACCGGAAACGGTTCACCCCAGTAGCGTTGACGTCCGAAGATAGCATCGCGCATGCGATAGTTGACCTTCCTCACACCAATGCCCATTTTCTCCACCTGACGCAATGCTTTATCAACGGCCTCGTTCCAGGGCAATCCATTGAGGTCGCCGGAGTTGATCATGGTACCGGATTTCGGGTCGAAGTTCTCCCGGGTTATATCACTGGCAGCGCCCTCGAGCACATCAACAACAGGCAGATTAAAATGCTTTGCGAATGCGTAGTCGCGCGTGTCGCTGGATGGTACGGCCATTACTGCACCGGTACCATATCCGGCAAGGACATAATCAGCGATCCAAACCGGTATTTTTTCATTATTGAATGGATTTATCGCATATGCTCCTGTGAACGCTCCCGAAATGCGTTTCACTTCACTCATGCGTTCACGTTCGCTCCGATTCTTCGCGACTTCAACGTACTGGCTAATGGTCTCGCGTTGATTATGCGTCGTGATTTTATCAACTAACTCGTGTTCGGGGGCAAGCACCATGAACGTTACCCCATAGATGGTATCGATCCGTGTTGTAAATACACGGATTTTTTCATCGTGCCCGTCGAGGCGGAAGTCCAGCTCACAACCTACCGACTTGCCGATCCAGTTGCGCTGCATCTCTTTGACCGGCTCGGGCCAGTCGATCGTGTCCAGTCCCTGAAGCAGACGTTCCGCGTACGCGGTGATACGCATGCTCCACTGCATCATCTTAATGCGCTCCACCGGGTAGCCCCCCCGTTCGGAAACACCGTCCTTGACTTCGTCATTCGATAATACGGTTCCCAGCGCCGCACACCAGTTCACCATCGTTTCACTCAGATAAGCGATGCGGTAAGCCTGCATTACGTCTTCGCGTTGCTTTTCGGACCACCCTTGCCACTGACTCGCAGTGAATGTCGGTGTATTTTCATCGCAGACGGCATTGACGCCGGCATTGCCTTCAGATTCAAATACTTTTATGAGTGAACTTATCGGTTCGGCCTTGTCCGATGTCTTGTTATACCATGCATTGAAGAGCTGTGAGAAAATCCATTGTGTCCATTTATAATAACCTGGATCACATGTTCGAACCTCACGATCCCAGTCGAAAGAGAAGCCGATTTGCTTCAGCTGGCGTTTATAGGTTTCTATATTCTTTTCCGTTGTAATGGCGGGATGTTGCCCCGTTTGGATGGCGTACTGTTCGGCCGGCAAGCCGAACGCGTCGAAGCCCATCGGATGCAGAACGTTAAATCCTTTGGTTCGTTTGTATCTGGAAACGATGTCGGAAGCAATATAACCCAGCGGGTGCCCCACGTGCAACCCAGCCCCTGAGGGATAGGGGAACATGTCGAGGACGTAATATTTTGGTTTCGAAGGATCATTCGTTACGTGATAGACTCCATCGGCTGACCATTTTTCCTGCCACTTCTTTTCTATCCGTTTAATCTCTTCTTTGCTGTAATCCGCCATGTTAACGTGTTGCTTGTGCTTATTGAGCGGCAAAAATAGACTAATCTGTGATTATTGTGAAGGATTGCGGTTGGCATCTTTTGAAATGTTCCTCGCTTAAGACGTTGAAAAATCTTTCATTCAGCGAATTTTCCGCAGGTGACAAAGAATAGAATGTTATTTTTGCCCCTGTTTCTGATGACCCTCCCTAGCTTCACACGGCGCGTTGTAGTTTGGATGCTTTTCCAGGTATCTCTGTTGTGGCCATCCGCTGCCTATCCGCAGCTACAAAGTGTAAACGGGATCTCGCCTTACACTCCTTTGGAAGAGTGTGCTGTTAATCAGTGGACCGGAGATAATGGCCTGTTATCCAATAACCTTACGTCCGTATTTCAGGCGTCCAGCGGATTTTTGTGGATTACAACAAATAACGGATTGATGCGCTTCGACGGCGTAAATCTTCAGATCTTTGACCAGAATAAGGTTCCGTTTTTTTCTACCGAGGCGTTCTACCGAATCTATGAGGACAAAGACAGGACACTATGGCTCGCCAGCCGCGGGAACGGAATTGTTCAATATTCCCAGAATAAGTTTTCTCAATACCTCCCCGATAATCCATTGGTTCCCAGGTCGCTGAGAACGATGCTCATTCAGGATGACGGCACTATCTGGGCAGGTTCTGATTACAAGGGACTTATCCGGATTAAAGATTCCACTGCCGTGCGGGTTCCTGATCCGTTACTCGAAAATGTTTCCATTCTCGCCCTGGAAGAAGGTGATGACAGCACAATATATGTCGGTACGAATTCGCGTGGGTTACTCGCGTTGAAAGACGGCAACGTAAAACAAGTACCACTTAACAAGTTCAGGAATATCCCTGTACACGTGGTCAAGAGGCTGGAGAAGGGAACCGTGTATATTGGTACTTCGTATGGTTTGTTTATCCTGAAAGACGGAATCGTTTCAGCCGTTGATTTTCTGAAAAACATTCAGGTTAACGACATCATCCGAGATCACTTCGGATCTGTCTGGGTTGCCACCGAACGCGGACTTGGACGGATCAACGAACAGTATAACGTCCGCGAGTTCCTCCGGTCAGGCAAAGGGTTTCCCGGTGCACACATAACGTCACTTTTTATCGACCGTGAAGGATCTCTCTGGATGAGTACAGGCAAGAGCGGATTATTACGCTTGAAGGAAAGCCCCATTCGGAATTATGACGAGGAAAACGGGTTGTCGATTGATCGCGTAAACGTTGTTACCGAAGCCCCCGATGGCAAATTTCTGATCTGTCTTGACGATGGGATGGTCGATATTTTCGACAACGGTGTTATCAGGCCCTTACCTGTTCACAACCGCGACTGGAACGAATCAGTTCGCGACATTCTTGTTGAGCCGGATGGCACAATCTGGATGGCAAGTTATAACGGTGTACTTAAAAAGAATAAAAAGGGTGAACGTCTCTTCACTACCGAGGATGGATTGTCTTCGAATTCTGTAAGACGAATCCTGCGCGATTCTACCGGCGATCTGTGGTTCGCAACAAGTGCCGGGGGCGTGATCCGCTTCAGAGACGACAAGGTCGAACAGGTTTTCGATCGCGAGGCTGGTTTGTCTTCTGACTATATCCTTGCGCTGGAACAGGATTCTACGGGAAGATTGCTCGTCGGAACGCACAGTGGAGGTCTGAATGTAATTCATCCTGATGGTTCAATTGAGGTCTTCAATATTTCCGGCAATGATGACGGTATTCTGATTTTCAATCTTGAAGTTGACAAATCCGGGAACGTCTGGCTGGCAACAAGCAATGGACTATACCATTTTAGTTTTCAAAGCCGTTCATTTACCCAAATACGTCTTGCTGATGTAATTCAGGGAGAAAGCTTTTTTGACTGGGTAGAAGATCACCGCGGCAATGTGTGGGTACCCACAAACATTGGTATCCTCCAGATCAGCAAAAAGGAGGTAACCGACTTCATAGCGGGTAAGCTTGGACGTGTAAACAATCGAATTTACGACGACCACGACGGCATGAAAAACAAGGAGTGCTCCGGTGCGACCAGGTCCTTGCTGTCGTCAAAGGGTGAAGTTTGGGTCCCTACCATCGACGGAGTTTCGGTGGTGAACCCGGAGCGGTTAGCCATTAACCGGATCGTTCCGCCGGTTTATATTACCGCGGTCGCGACTGATGAGGGAGAAACTACCAATCCGCCGGAAGAAATTACGATTCAGCCGGGAAACTTCAGGCTCACCATCCGGTTCACCTCACTCAGTTTATGGGCACCCAACAAAGTGAAGTTCCGCTATCAGCTCAATCGCGTTGACAGGGATTGGAAAGATGTGGTTGACAACGAAAGAAGCGTTGGTTATACAAACCTATCGCCCGGAAATTATACTTTCCGCGTTATTGCTTCAAATAACGATGGTATATGGAATCAGGAAGGAGCCACGATCAAGATAAAGGTACGTCCATTCTTCTATCAGACAGCGTGGTTTTATATCATCCTTGCATCCGGATCCCTGGTTATGATTTATTTGCTTTATCGCTGGCGCGTCGACGCAGTTGAAAATCGAAATCAGGAACTGATGAAGGTGAACAGCGAACTGGACCGCTTCGTCTATAGTGCCTCTCACGACCTGCGCGCGCCACTTACTTCTATACTGGGGCTTGTTCGCCTCACGAAGCTCGACGACAACCCGGAAAACCGAAAACAGTATCTCGAGATGGTGGAGAAGAGCATTCACAAACTTGACGGGTTCATTCACGACATCATCAACTACTCCCGGAATGCCCGAACCCAGCTTGCATCGGTTCCAATCGATTTCCGGACGATCACAAGCGAAATCTTTGAAATGCTGAACTTTCAGGATAATAGTAGCAAAATCAAAAAAATTATCAACGTCACGGGTGAGGGAACTTTCTACTCCGACAGGAAACGCCTTGACATCGTCTTGTACAACCTGGTTACCAACGCGATCAAATACCATCACACGAATCATCAGGAACCCTGGATAAAAATTGATATATCATATTCATCACGTAGCGCCGTCATCAAAGTAATCGATAACGGTCCCGGAATCCGAAAGGATCACCTGGAGAATATCTTCAAGATGTTTTATCGCGCCGATGAACGAAGCAGTGGCTCGGGCCTTGGATTGTTCATCGCTCGTGAAACCGTCGAAAAACTGAAAGGAACCATAACGGTTGACTCAACCCGTGGAAAGGGAAGTACCTTCACTGTACAAATCCCTTGCTTGCCCGCCCCCGATGCCTAAACCGGTTTCTTTTCAGTATGTATTATCCTGCAGTTCATCCGCCCCGCGCTACAGTTCAGTAATACACTTTACGTAATCATTGGCTCAGCCCTGATTTTTGTCGTGTACCTCGTCAAAAGGCTGGTCATGAAATCTTTCGTATTGCTTTTATTTTTGCTTCAATCCGTGGTAGTGTCAGGACAAATCAGTACCGCCATATCCGGAACCGTTGTGGATATGAGAGGGGAGCCGGTGCCAGGGGCGAACGTAATGCTGGAGAATACCTACGACGGGACTTCTTCGGATGCCTCTGGCAGGTTTTCATTCGTCAGTAAGGATGCAGGAGAATACTATCTCATTGTCACGTTTATTGGATACAAAACATTTCGAGAAAGGATAACGATTTCAGACGAACCCGTTGTGCTGGCGGTTCAGCTGCGTGAAGAAATCAGTCAGCTCGACGCCGTCACTATCACCGCGGGCAGTTTTACAGCCAGCGATGAGGGGCGGAGGAACGTATTAAAACCGTTGGACATTGCCACGACCGCAGGCGCCACCGCTGACATTGCCGGAGCGCTGAACACATTACCCGGAACACAGAAAGTAGGCGAGACCGGAAGATTGTTTGTGCGCGGCGGCGATGGTGACGAAGCGCGCACTTTCATTGACGGAATGCTCGTTTTTGAGGCATACTCTCCGGCGGCGACGAACACACCGTCAAGGGGACGGTTCCTGCCTTTTATGTTTAAGGGAACCAGTTTCAGTACCGGTGGCTACTCGGCAGAGTATGGTCAGGCACTTTCCTCTGCGCTTGTACTTGATTCCCGCGACGAGTCCGAAGTAACGCGAACGGATATCGGCTTGCTTTCCGTCGGCGGCGACGTTACCCATACATCAGCGTGGGAGGGCGGTTCCATTGCAGGGAAAATTCAATACACCAACATCCGTCCGTACTTCGGATTGATCAATCAGGAAGTCGACTGGATAACGCCACCTGCCTCTGTCGAAGGCATTTCTGCTTTCCGGCAAAAGACGGGCAAAAACGGAATGGTCAAATTCTATGGCAATTTTAGTGAAACATCGTTTGCTCTTTTCAACCACGACATCGACGATAATTCCCTCAGGGAAGCCGTTGATTTGAAGAACAAATACCGGTATATCAACGCGTCGTACAAGGACATTCTAAATTCAAAGTGGAGTGTTCGCGGCGGTGGAGCTTACAGCTACGTGCAGGATGAAACGAAAATGGACCACCAGGGAGTTACTACTGCTGAGGAGGGATTCCACGGAAAGGCGGTGTTAGAAGGTTCGTTAACTTCAGCCGTTGAAACTCGTGCCGGCGCTGAAGTTCTTCACCGTCGAAATGAAGAAGTGCTGAACTTTGCAGGCGATGATAATCTGGACATAAATTTCCAGGAGTTTATCGGTAGTCTTTTTTCTGAGAGCGACCTGTATTTCAGCAATCGGTTTGTAATGCGGTTGGGAGCCCGGCTGGAGTACAATTCTCTCATTGCCAAAACAGGGCTTGATCCCCGGGTTTCTTTCGCATACAAGTCAGGTAAATCTGGACAGTTTTCTTTTGCGTATGGAACGTTCCGGCAAACCGCGAAGAACCAGTACGTGCGATTGAACCGCGACCTCGACAATGAAAAATCCGCGCACTATATCCTCAACTATCAACATGTCAACAACAAAACAACGTTTCGGATTGAAACCTACTATAAGTCGTATAGCGATCTGGTGAAGTTCTCCGATGAGTCGACGATAACAAATCGTGGCCACGGATACGCCCGTGGAGCTGAAATCTTTTGGCGTGATAACCGATCAATACGGAATCTTGATTACTGGGTGTCGTATTCGTTCCTCGATACGAAACGCGACTATCTGAATTTTCCTTATGAAGCCACACCGTCATTTGCGTCGGCCCACAACTTCTCGCTGGTGGGAAAATACTTTGTGCCTCCGATCAAGACCCAGGTGGGGGCGACCTATTCATATACCAGCGGGAGACCCTACCACAATCCCAACGCGCCTGGTTTTAATGCGTCGAAGACCCCTGATTATCATGACCTGAGTTTTAACCTGAGCTATCTGGCCAGGCCTAACCTGATCTTCTACCTGTCCTGTACGAACGTGACCGGCCGCGACAATATTTTTGGTTACGAATTCGGTGATCGTCGTAACGACACAGGGCAGTTCAACGCCAGGGCAATACGCCAGCCAGCACCCCGGTTTATGTTTCTCGGAATATTCCTGACACTGTCAAAGGATAAGACTGTTAGTCAGCTCCCTACCTTATGATCAACCTTAAAACACCATAAAAATGAAATCCAGATTATTCTTTCTTATTTGCTTGCTGCCAACATGTTTAGCAACCGCTAACGACGGGAAGTATGTCGCAGCCATGACAAAAAACATCCGGGCTATTTACGAAGCGCGGGAGGCGTCCCGGATACAGGAACTCGTCAACGCATTCGAGCGAATCGCTGCCGTTGAAAAGGATAAATGGGAACCATTGTACTATATTGCTTACGGAAATATCATGATGGCGAATATGGAACAGGATGGCCCGCGCAGAGACTCATTTCTCGATGCAGCATCAGACCCCATCCGGAAGGCAAAGGAAATTGTACCGAATGAGTCGGAGCTATTCGCGCTGGAAGGGTTTGTTAGTATGCTTCGGATCGCAGTGGATCCGCAATCCCGTGGACCGGTACACGCGCCTGTGGCGATGCAGCTGCTAAATAAGGCGGTTGCGTTGAACCCGAAAAATCCCAGAGCACTGGCAATGCTCGCGCAAATGCAATTCGGAACGGCACAATTCTTCAACTCCCCAATCACGGAAGCCTGCGGAACCAACGTCAAGGCACTCGAAGCATTTTCGGAGACAAAGACAGACAATCCGCTGGCACCGGCATGGGGAACCCAGATGGCGGAAAGCCTAGCTACACAATGTAAAGACTAACGGATGACGATCTCCCGGGAAGTATGGGTTCGAGAGTTGAAGATACTTGCCACTTTTGGGGCGGTGAGTTTGGTTCAGACATTTTTTATGTGCCGAAGCTGTACAATGTTCCGGAGTTATTTGTATGTAGGTGCGTTCACCTTCGCCATGTGGATCATCCTGTGGCGGGGTAACGGAATTCTTACCGATTACTTGTCTGAAAAGATCTCCTGGATTGATCACCCCGGCAAACGTTTCGTAACCGGGGTGTTTACCACGGTCGCCTATACGCTTCTGGCAGTCATTACATTGATTTTTGTGTTTGATGAGTTATTAGGTTTCAATTTCGGGGGTGACTACAAGTCGACAGTCATTATCTCTGTCGGGGTAACCTTGCTAATATCGCTATTCCTCCATTGCCGGGAGTTTCTTTTATTCTGGCGAAAAGCTTCCTTTGACATGGCCAGATTTCAACGTGAAAGTGTTACTGCGAAATACGAGTCCCTCAAGAGCCAGGTTAATCCTTCGTTTTTGTTTCACAGCCTCAACACTTTGTCGGGACTGATTTATGAAAACGAAGAACAGGCGGTGAGGTACATCAAATCACTGGCAGATGTATATCGTTATATGCTTGATACCCGCGACAAAGAGATCGTCCCGGTGTCCGCCGAAATCCATTTTCTTGATTCTTACGCATTTTTATTGAAACGGCGCTACGGAATCGACCTGCGAATTGACACAACATTCTCCAATCGGTTCGTCCCGCCATCAGCGTTTCATATGATCATTGAGAAGCTTCTGCCACACGACAACGACGCCGGAGGCTTTCCACCCTGGTTCGCAATAACTGCCGAAGGTTCCGCGATCATACTCGAATTCCCAGGCGTGTTAACAGGGACTGCGCGGGCTGTATTCATCGAAAGTATCGAGAATATAAGAAACCGCTATATGCTTCTTACGAACGAAGAAGTTGCATTTCAAGAGACCGGTGGAATGGTGCGGGTAACGATGCCGTTACTAACAATGTAGGTTATGAGAATCAGTATAAAATCGGTTTTAACTGAACTAAGGGATGTACTCCTGCTGATCCTGCTTAGCGTGGTGCTCGTACTATCAGGTGTAGCTTGCCGCCAATGTAATGATGATACACGCCTTTTTCTGATCATCACCTCCTTTACCTCGGTTATGTGGATTCTGCTATGGAAAGGCAATGAGTTTCTCGCCGGATTTCTATCCCGGAAGATTTCCTGGATTGAATACCCCGTCAGAAGGTTTCTTATCGGTTTTGCTGTCACGGTGGTTTATACCCTGGTCGTCGTCTTCGTTTTGAGTGTCCTCTTCGAGCGATTCTTCAACGTTTACGTTTCATCAACGGTGGTTTCATCGGTTATTATCGCCCTCGTAATTTCCTTGTTTATGCATGGCAGATCATTCCTCGAGAATTGGCGGCAGGCGTCGATCGAGGCCGAACGTTTCGAACGGGAAACCATTATGGCCCGCTACGAGAGTCTCAAGAATCAGATAAGCCCTCATTTCCTTTTCAATAGTCTGAATGCGCTTACAAATCTCGTCTACCAGGATAAAACAAAGGCATCGAAGTTCATTCAGCAATTATCGCTGGTATATCGGTACGTCCTCGATACACGCGACAGGGAAGTGGTGTCCCTGACGGAAGAAATCAGTTTTGTCAGGTCGTACCTGTTCCTGCAGCAAATACGTTTTGGGGACAAGCTGAAACTTCACATCGACGTGGACGACTGCAGTGCAGTGTTCGTGCCACCATTGTCCATTCAGATGTTGATTGAAAATGCTATTAAACACAATGTCGTTTCGAAAGACGATCCCCTGACGGTAAGAGTTTTTAAAACCGAAGGATTCGCCGTGGTGGAAAATAATCTTCAGCTTAAATCAAAACGGGATGAACATTCATCCGGAGTCGGACTTGAAAACATTCGCCGGAGATACGAAATTCTATCAAAAGAAAAAGTTCTCGTTGAAAAGGACCATAACAGGTTCCGTGTCAGTATACCTTTGCTCCAGGAAGTTAGTGTTCCGCTTAAAAGAAATCTTGTCAAACCTGTCATGAATGAAGATACTATTGATTGAAGACGAACTTCACGCCGCGCAGCGGGTAGAGCATTTGCTGAGCGACCTTAAGAAGGAGGTTTCCATAGTCGGAAAAATCGACTCCGTGAAGAACGCGGTTCAGTATTTTCGGAATCACCCGGCACCGGATCTGGCGCTGATGGACATTCAGTTGGCAGACGGAACCAGTTTTGAGATCTTTGAACAGTGTGATGTGAAGTGCCCCGTTATTTTCATCACTGCCTATGACGAGTTTGCCGTTAAGGCTTTCAAAGTGAACAGTGTCGATTATATATTGAAACCGCTGGACCGCGAAGAGTTTCGTAAAGCACTCGAAAAGTTCGAAATGGTTCACGGGCGGGGGAAGCCCGAAGTGGGGAAACACATCCTGGGGAATATCAATGAGGCGATCCGTATGCTGACCCGAAAATTCAAGAGCCGGTTTGTTATTAAGGTAGGAGAGCACCTTCGCACCGTGGAGACACGTGACATTCTGTTTTTCTACAGCCAGGATAAGACCACCTTTTGTACGACGGTAGGAAATCGAAATCAGATCATTGACTATACGCTTGAACAACTCGAGGATATCCTTGACCCGGAAAGTTTCTATCGAATAAACAGGAAGTATCTTGTTTCCGCGACAGCGATCAAAGACATCATACATTATTCCAACAGCAGGCTGAAACTGGTATTAAAGAATTCGTCCGATACCGACGTTATTGTAGCGCGGGAACGCGTCCAGGAATTCAAGGGCTGGCTCGACAGGTAATAATCAGAAGATGGCCTTCAGGTCTTCGATGTCGGAGTTTTTCAACGGCTTGGTGATGAAATGGATCACGTGGTGAAACGATAGCACATAATCCCTGTCAACGTTGCTTTCCGAGCTGGTCAGGACTACGATTCGGGACTTATGGGTAACGCTGTCTGGTAAAAGGGAGAAATTCTTAAGGAAAGAGAATCCGTCAGCCCCCGGCATGTTCAGATCGAGAAAAATAGCGTCCGGAGCGGAGTCGGAATTGGCGTTCTTAAGGGCTCTAAACGCTTCATTGGCAGAATTATACATCTCAAGTTCCGTCGAAAAACCGTACACCTCCAGAAACCGTTTTTGAATAAAAAGGTCGATATCACTATCGTCGATAAGTAACACTTTTTTTAGGCTTTCCTTCGTCATAGGTGTCCCCTCCTGAGGAACGGACTAAACTTAAAAAAATTCCCCTTTATTCTTCGCTTTTGATCCAAAATTGTGAATGCGGGTTTCAAAACGATCAAAAATGTATTAAAATTGGACCTTGTAAATAATCCAACCACCCATGAAATTGAAACATGCCATTTATTTCTTAATGAGCGCCCAGGTAACCTTCGGCCTGATGTCCTGCGGTTCCTCAACAAGCGATAAAGTGAATAATTCTGACGAGTTCCAGGAAGCTCAGAAAGAAAGCCTGAAACAACAGATCGTCGACGTGGCAGATAACATTCCATCGCCCACTGAAATTCCTTACCTGCTTCAGGGGACCGGCGCAGATTTTAATGAAAGCCTCGTAAGCAACAGAAATAAAGTCGATCAGTACGCATCCCGTCATGATAAGGCTGCATTGAACCTTGGCGTTTATGCCGCCGACGTAGGGTATCTCGCGTCGTACGACAAAACACAGGAGGCAATCAATTACCTGAACAACTGCAAAACGCTTGCTGATAACCTGGGCGTAATAGGGGCTTTTGATATGGAACTTCTGAGGAAGTTCGAATCCAATATCGGCAACAAGGATTCTCTTTCATTTTTGCTTGATCGCACGCTGAAAAGAACCGGTGAATTCCTGCAGGATGATAATCGGAACAGACTGGCAGCCCTGGTGCTCACAGGCAGTTTCATGGAAGGTCTTTACATTTCTACAGGCCTGATCAAATCCTATCCAAAGGATCTGCTTGCCGATGATCAGCGCAATCTCGTTCTGACGCCCATTATTCAAATCACACTGCAGCAAAAAAAGTCTGTTTCTGAACTCACAAAAATGTTGTCAACCGTAGAACAGACCGGCCCGATCCAGGGTATGGTGGAAGATCTTAAGCGTCTTGAGACGGCTTATGCAAATCTCAACATCGAGGATCAGATCAAGAATAATAAGGCAAACCTCGTACTGAGTGACAAGAACCTCGTGGAGATCACTGAAATAGTCGAAAAAGTGCGCAAAGACATTACACAGTAACTTAATCGTTTAAAACGCATCTCAAAGGACCGGTCATAAGCCGGTCTTTTTTGTTCTGAACCCCTCGGTTTTCCTATCTTTAGTTTTCTTTTCCTAATCCTGACCTATGAGCGAGTCTTTACTCAAGGCAATCCTGCGATTGTTTGCCGTCGTTGCCCGGGAAGATGATGTCACACGCCACGAACGAGATCAAATCAAATCGTTTCTCGAAGACCATCTTAGCGGCAGGGCTGTTGAAACGTACCTTAAAAGCTTCGATGATCTGACCGGATCGCTCCCGCAGAAACCTCGTGACTGGAAGGAGGAGGTCGAAAAGCTCGAGTCGCTGTGCCGGGAAATAAGTCCGAACCTCACGCAGAAGCAAAAGACCGTCATTTTACTTGAACTCATAACCATAATCCAGGCAGACGGAACGATCTCCGACAAAGAAGAGAAACTTGTTAAGGTTATTGGAAAAAACTTTCTGATTGACGAATCACAGACCGATCTCATCCGGAAATTTGTCCTTGGAAGAAAAGAAGACGATCTTGACCACCCCCACATCCTGCTTATTCATGCATCAGGAGCAGACCTTGAGCATAGCCCGGTTATTATAAGGCCATCTCTGAACGGTTACCTTGCGGTACTCTACCTTGAAAGCGCGGATCTCTACTTCATTCGCTACGAAGGAACTTCCTCCGTGTATCTCAACGGCGTCCCTATACGTTCCGGCAAGGTCAATGTACTGGCTGTGGGAAGCCTTATGCGATGGGAAAAAGACGAACCGGTGTACTATGGCGATATCCTTCAAAAGCTTAAGTTGTTTGGCGACTTCTCACGGCTTTCGTTTGAAGCGCATGAAATCAGTTACGCGTTCCGCAACGGTAAACTGGGATTGCGAAACGTTTCACTAGCCGAGGAATCCGGCAATCTGGTGGCCCTGATGGGAGCCAGCGGTGCTGGCAAAAGCACATTGCTGCATGTGCTCAATGGAAGCGAAAAACCATCTTCAGGACGGGTCCTCATCAACGGTATCGATATCCATCGCGAGCCCGCCAGGGTGGAAGGAGTGATCGGATTTGTTCCGCAGGATGATTTGCTCATTGAAGACCTCACAGTCTACCAGAATTTGTACTACGCCGCCAAGTTGTGTTTCAGCAAGAAATCCGAAACGGAGATTCATGACCTGGTTATCCGCGTACTCGAAGACCTCGGTCTGGCGGAGACCAGAGACCTTAAAGTAGGCTCGACGTTACAAAAGACAATTAGCGGTGGCCAACGGAAAAGACTCAATATCGGACTTGAACTGCTTCGCGAACCCGCGGTGCTGTTTTGCGATGAACCTACAAGTGGATTGTCTTCACGCGATTCGGAAAATATAATTGACTTATTGAAGGAATTAAGCCTGAAAGGCAAACTCGTCTTTGCTGTTATTCACCAGCCTTCGTCAGATATTTTCAAGATGTTCGACAAACTGCTGATCCTCGACACCGGTGGTTATCAGATTTATTATGGAAATCCCGTCAACGCAATCGTTCATTTCAAGAAGTGTATTGATCTGGTGAACAGTGATGAGGGCGAATGCCATGAATGCGGGAACGTAAATCCGGAACAGATCTTTAATATCATTGAAACGAAGGTGATTAATGAATACGGCAACTTTACCAGTGAACGTAAGATTCTGCCCGAGCAATGGAATGATATATTTCAGAAAACACACAAGCCCACCAGTGTGGAAACATCCACGGATGTCCCTCATTCGACGCTGAATATTCCAACCAGGCTTAAGCAGATCCGGCTTTTTTCGTTGCGCGATCTCCAGGCGAAGCTGCACAATAAACAATATCTGATCATTAACCTGCTGGAGGCGCCGGTGCTGGCTTTCATATTGGCGTACATCGTTAAATTTTACAATATAGACGATAAGCTTTTCGATGGCTACGTGTTCGGTAAGAACGTAAACCTTCCGGCGTATCTGTTTATGAGCATCATCGTAGCGCTGTTTATGGGACTCACGGTAAGCGCCGAGGAGATCATTCGCGATCGCAAGATTCTGAAGCGTGAGGCATTCCTGCACCTGAGCAGAAGCAGCTACCTGCTTTCCAAAATTTCGATATTGTTTATGCTTTCCGCCATTCAGACACTCCTGTTTGTATTGGTGGGTTCATATATTCTCGAAATTGAAGGAACAATGTTTCAGCACTGGTTTATCCTGTTTACAACATCGTGTTTTGCCAATATGCTGGGCTTGAATATTTCGTCGGGGTTTAACTCTGCAGTTACAATATATATTCTTATTCCGCTACTGCTAATCCCCCAGCTTATTCTGAGTGGGGTAGTCGTGAAGTTTGATAAACTGAACCCATCAATCGGAAATGCAGCCACCGTACCTTTTGTTGGAGATCTCATGGCGTCGCGATGGGCATTCGAGGCGGCGATGGTAACACAGTTTAAGGATAACGCTTTTGAGAAGGAGTTCTACCTGTATGAAAAAACAATGGCCAACGCCGACTTCAAGAAGATATATCTTATTCCGGAACTTGAAACACGGCTACAGTTTTGTATCAACAATTTGAAGAATGAAAGTCCTGTTATACGCGAAAAAGTAGTGACTGATTTCAGGTTGGTCCGCAGTGAACTGGAAAAGGAATTAACCATAACGGGTCAGACACTTCCCGCGCTCGCAGACCTGACGACCGATCGGTTTACCGTCGATACCTACAATGCAGTATCCGGTTTTCTGGAGTCACTGAAGAAGTTTTACATCAACCGGTACAACCAGGCCGACCAGAAAAAGGAAGAGCAGATCGAAAAGAAAAACATTAGCCTTCCGGAAGGTGTATCATTCGCCCTTTACAAGGAACGGTACCACAATGATGCGATCAGTGAACTCGTAAAGAATACGACCGAAACAAACCGGATCATTGAAAAAGGCGGGAAGCTGATTCAGAAAATTTATCCCATATACAAAGATCCCGACCCGGATCATGCAATCGACTTTGATGCGCAGTTCTATATGCCTGAAAAGCACTTTCTGGACAGGAACCTGGATACGTTCTGGTTCAACACTGCAGTCATCTGGACGATGTCACTGTTGTTGGCATTATTGCTTTATTTTGACGTCCTTCGAAGGATTATCAACGGGATAGGAAACCTTAGCAATCCCTTATACAGGAAATAGCAATCACCGGGCAAAAGATCTCCAGCTATGTTTTTTGTTTTATCCAAAACAGTCTCTCTTCTGCTGATGCCGCTTAGCCTCATCGTTATATGTTTTTTACTATACATATTTCT
>JAEZEH010000005.1 GCA_023417785.1 Bacteroidota bacterium | reverse complement strand
GCTATTACGCTTCTTTGACCTGAAGTAATCGCGAAGCCGGCCCATACACTTCGGGTTTATGAACAAGCCACGCCGCTCCAAGTGCCGAGGCCCGAGGATGATCTGATTGCAGTATAACACGATCGTTCATCTCGCGTTTGAGTATTTCGATGAAAAGTTTACTCTTACTGAAACCACCAACCAGAATTATTTTTCGGATTTCCCTTCGGGGGTCGACAAGGTCAATGGAAAGCATTTGCCATTGTACCAGATCCCGTATCAATTGGTGCTGTGCTTCTGGGTATGAAGCGAATCGATCATACTGGGTGCGTCCTGACTGTTTTTGGTAGATGGGCCCGGAGCCTTCCATGCCCAGCGGAATAAATGTTTTGTTGGGATCGTTCTCACGAAACAATGATTGGTAAATCGATTCATCAAAGGGTACTGCCTTGTGGGCTTCGGCATTCAGACTAAAGAAATCCGCCAGTGCTTTCTGCTGAACTTCATGTTCGTGGCCCAAAAATATGCGCGACGCTTTTACAGGTTTGCCTTCGTATGTGAGGTAGCTCAGACAATCTTTCTGAAGTTCCTCCGCGGTAAGCGGATCTGCATTAAACGGATTGAAGCAGATGTTCCAGGTTCCGGTCGACAAAAGTAAAAAAGGCTCATCCATTGAAACCAGGTAAGGCATAAGTGCCGCGGAACTGTCATGAACACCCGACCCAAAGGTGACTTCCGATCCGCGAAACGGTTTCGAAAATATCTCGAGGGGAGAGGTCACAAATGGAAACAGTTTGGCGATGCCCTCTTTTTCGGTCCATTCATGATAATGCATCTGTCGAAAATTCCATAGCATCGTATGGCAGCCAATGCTCGTGATGTCACACATCTTTTTCCCCGTTAGGAGAAATGGGAAGTATTGCGGGAAATGGAGTAACGTCTTCGTTTTGGCGAAATGATGGGGCTTCTCGTACTTCAGCCAGTACGCCTGCAGACCGGAGTTAAGCATTCCCAGCCAGGGTGACGCAGTATCTTCAGCAATCCATCCGTCGTTGTTGTAGGTAGTCTTGAATTGTTCTTCCAGGCCTGGCGGAAATTTTTTCAAGTAGTTGTAAAACGGCATTAAGGCATTACCTGAATCATCGATGCACACAATGCTGGCACCGTAGGCTGAGAAATTTATATGTGAAATTGAATGGCCTGACCGACGAAAAAAGTAATCTACCATGTCGTTCACCCACCTGACCAATTCGCCAAGGTCTTCACAGGGAAAACCATCGTCATCGGCTCCTTCGGGAAGGGTGCAGGTTTTTTCTTCGAGAACATGAAATGACTCGTCAAAAACGAGCGCTTTCTTGGTCGTTTTACCAATATCGAAGATTAGCGTACATGTGGGTTTCAACGCGCTGAAAATATACTAATGGTTGGAAAAAATCCCGACTATAACAAATGCCCCGGCTTTCCCCGGCAGGCCGGAGAAAACCGGGGACTTAAGCCCAGACCAAACCGATCAAAGCAAAAAAAGAAAAGAGACTTGAGTATCCTGCTATATGCTGGAAAGGTCAGGACACCCAATTGGTGTTTATCATGCAATTTGCCCGCTAAGGTGTGGTTTAAAGGCCCGCAGTAGGCGTTTTTCACAGCTTCTTTATAAATTCCACAACTAATCATGCAATCATGGACGTACAACGTGAAATAAAGGACTTCAATGACGATTTTATTCAACGGCATCAGCAACAGGCGGAGTATTCACGGCAGATGCTGGAACTTGAGGATAGCCGATGGAGCAGTCTGATTGATCAAGTCAACAATCTTCAGGTCGCTGTTCCCAGTTGGGCGCTCGGCACCGGGGGTACACGATTCGGCCGATTCCCTGGTGGCGGTGAGCCGCGAAACCTGGAGGAGAAAATCGAGGATGTGGGTCTCCTTCATAAACTCAGCCGCGCCACCGACTCAATATCCCTGCACATCCCATGGGATATTCCCGATAACCCAGCATCGGTCAAGGCCCTGCTGGCGGCGCAGGAACTCACCATTGACGCGGTGAACTCGAATACATTTCAGGACCAAAGAGAACAGCCGTTCTCCTATAAGTACGGCTCACTGTGTCATACCGACCCGTCTGTACGCAGGGAGGCTGTCGCGCACAATATCGACGTCATTGAACATGGCAAAACCCTGGGTAGTACGATGCTCAGCGTATGGCTTGCCGACGGTTCCAATTTTCCGGGTCAGCACAATTTCAGAAAGGCATATCAGCGCACGCTCGAATCGCTGGTGGAAATATATCAGGCTATGCCGGAGAACTGGACCATGTTGCTCGAATACAAACCTTATGAGCCGAACTTCTATTCGATGGTTTTGCCCGACTGGGGAACATCATTAAAAATGTGTGAAACGATCGGTTCACGTTCACACGTGCTCGTAGACCTTGGCCATCACCTTCCGAATACAAACATTGAACAAATTGTGGCCAGATTAACACATTACGGACGCCTCGGTGGATTTCATTTCAATGGATCTCAATATGGTGATGATGATCTGACTACCGGCGCAATCAAGCCGTTTCAATTGTTCCTGATTTTTATTGAACTCGTCGCGTCGGCGAATGATTCTGCAATTAAGAATCCGCGTGTCGCCTATATGATCGATGCAAGTCACAATACCAAAGATCCCCTGGTGGATTTGCTGATGTCTCTCGAAAGTATCCGTACAGCGTATGCAAAGGCTTTGCTCGTCGACTATCACGCTCTTGAACAGGCACAAACTGAAAATGACGTAGCCGGTGCTGAACTTATATTGCAGAAGGCGTTTCAGTACGACGTTCGCCCGCTCCTTGCCGCCGCGCGACTTGAATCCGGCGGATGCCTCGAACCCATCTCATTTTTCCGTGGAAGGAAGGTTCGGGAAAAACTTGTTTCACAACGCGGGAAACTCTCCGTGGCAACCGGTCTTTAATCTATGGGTGTATTAATTGGTGTTATCCTTCATGCTATTGGTGGATTTGCTTCGGGAAGTTTTTATATACCATACAAAAAAGTAAGAGGCTGGGCGTGGGAAAGCTATTGGTTAACGGGAGGAATATTCTCCTGGATCATTGCACCCATTTTGTTCGGGCTCGCTACTGTATCAAACCTGTTTTCTATCCTTGGTGATGCCCCGGGTGATAGTATTTTCTGGTGTTATATAATGGGTATGCTCTGGGGAATTGGTGGCCTGACCTTCGGATTGTCGATGCGCTATCTGGGATTGTCGCTGGGTATGTCAATCGCCCTTGGTTATAGCTCTTTTTTCGGAACGCTGATTCCGCCATTCTGGTACGGAACTCTTGGAGAGTTGTTTCAAACAAGATCAGGGATGATGATCATCCTGGGACTATTTGTTTGTCTGGCCGGAATCGCCATCTGCGGCTGGGCGGGTATGCGAAAAGAGAAGGAGTTGTCTGATGAGAAGAAGAAAGAAACAATCAAGGAGTTCAATTACTTTAAGGGGCTGCTCGTCGCGACGTTCTCTGGAATAATGAGTTCCTGCATGGCATTCGGACTTGCTGCAGGCAAACCAATTGCGGAGCTGGCCGTCGAACGTGGTGCCGACCCGTTGTGGCAAAATAATGTTGTGCTGGTAATAGTGCTCCTTGGTGGTCTGACAACCAACCTCGTCTGGACGGTGTACCTAAACATCAAAAACAAGACGGGTGGAGACTATACCAACAAATCCACGCCGCTGTTATCGAATTACATCTTCTCTGCGATGGCTGGCGTGACCTGGTACCTTCAGTTTTTTTTCTATGGAATGGGATCCACGCAAATGGGGAAGTATGACTTTTCCAGCTGGACGTTACACATGGCATTCATCATTATATTCAGCAATCTCTGGGGGTTGTATTTCCGGGAGTGGCAGGGTTCGTCCGTAAGAACGTTTCGAATTATGATTGTCGGTATTTCCGTCGTGATTCTTTCAACCGTGGTCGTAGGCTACGGTAATTATCTCGGATCCCTGGAGTAGCAGGTAAGTAAAGGATTGAAACTTACCTGTAGCATGCGATTATTGCTAAAAGGCCATAATGAAAAATCACTATACCCTATTGTTGGCAGTAATCCTTTTTGGAAATGCTGCTTTCGCTCAAACGGTCACGCTGGATGACGGCACAACCTTTCAAACCATCGAAGGCTTCGGTGGCTTCGGAGCCAAAAAGGTTTGGTGGGAAAGTGGTCCCTGGCACGACGCCGGTTACCTTTCGGAAACTGTCGATAATCTCGGTGTTACTATTTTTCGCACGCAGATCTATTGGGATGGCGAGCTGTCCAACGATAATGATGATCCGAATGTTATAGATCCCGCCGGATTCAATTTCGGTCCACAGAGCGATAATGGAAAACAGTTTCCGTTCGTTCGTGATCTGCATGCAAAAGGAGCAAAGCTGATCGCGACGGTATGGACTCCGCCGGTATGGATGAAATTGCTCGATATCCCGGAACGCGTTCCCGATGAGTGTTACAACTGCCGGACCTGCCCTGTTGGCGGAGCAGGTCGCGAAATGTGCGGTGGAAGAATCAACCCCGATTACTATGAAGAGTTTGCTGAGTACCTTGTCGCGTACGTGAAAACCCTGAAGCAGGAAACCGATGTTGATCTGTACGGGATCAGTATTCAGAATGAGCCCTTTTTCGCCAACCCGTTTGAGTCCAATGTCGTTATGCCTGACGAATACGGTGACTTGCTCAAGGTAGTTGGCACGCGCTTCAAATCAGAAGGGCTGACGACAAAATTCTTTGGCCCCGAACACATGGCTGAATGGTCGTGGGGTATGCAGGCACAATATGTTCAGCAAACGCTGGAAGATCCCGAAGTAAAACCTTTGCTGGATATTTATGCGGTCCATAGCTACGTCGATGGCGTAGCTGCCGATTATGGATCTGCTGAAGGGTGGACAGCATTATATAATAACATCACCGTCGCGCACGACAAGCCACTCTGGATGACGGAGACTTCTGATTTCAATCTTCAGGGTTTTGATCTTGCCATGAGTATGGCCAAAAGTCTTTACCTCGCCCTGAAGTTCGGGCACATCTCGGCATGGGTATATTGGTCGATGAATGAGGCCATGGTCGTCGACAACAAACTCACTCCCCTTGGATACGCGTTCAAAAATTATTACCGCTTCATCCGGCCCGGAGCTGTGCGCATTGCGTCTGAGAGCAGCGATGCGGGTATCCTGACGGTTGCGTTCAAACACCCGGAGTCCGGCGACTTGTCGATCTTGTTGATCAATCAAACCAATGAAACGAAATCAGTTTCCGTTAGCGTTCCGTTTCAGCATGAGGATCTCACCCTTTATCGGACATCAACGAGCCAGAACTGTAATAACCTCGGTATCGCAAATCCCAATCAGATTTCACTTCCTGCAAATAGTATCAGCACGCTATCGACGATTTCAGACGCGGGTGTCGTTGACGTTGAAAAAAAAAGTGAATACGAAATAAAGGCGTATCCGAATCCCGCTGCAAATAACGTATTGGTAGAGGTTCCTGAAGGGTTTGAGCCCTCGTCGCTCAAAGTGATTGACCCCTTGGGTAAGCCGATAGTCCAACGAAAGATCAATGGTTCCCGATTCGAGGTAGATACACGTTCGTGGCCAAAAGGCACTTATATTTTTCAAATCACCACATCCGGCGATACGGTAACGCGCAGAGTTGTCATTTATTAAATCTGGCTTAATAATTTAGATATCGCTTTCAGGAATATGCACACTCGTATCAGTTTATCACTGTTGCTTATCACATCTTTATGCGGATGCACAGGGAATCACGAAAATAAGATCGATTTTTCTAAACTTAATGACGATGAAAAGCGGCTGCCGCAGAACGCTTTGACTTCCATGAATGTTGCTGAAGGCCTCGAAGTGGAGCTGTTTGCGGCCGAGCCCATGGTCACAAACCCGACTAACATCAGTATCGATCGCCTTGGCAGGGTATGGGTTTGCGAGGCATATAACTATGATGTTTCACCTGAGGAAGAAGATCCGAAAGGGGATCGTATTGTGGTCCTGGAGGATACCGACAAAGATGGCAAGGCCGATAAGCGTACCGTTTTTTATCAGGGAACGGATATCAATACGCCATTAGGAATTTTTGTGGCTGGCGAAAAAATCTATGTCTCCAGAAGTCCCAATGTGTTCGTCTTCACGGATCGCGATGGTGATCTCATTCCCGAAAGCAAGGACACACTCTTTACCAACCTTGGTCCGGATGGTGACCATTCTGCACATTCAATTCTACCTGGCCCGGACGGAATGTTGTATTTCTCAACCGGTAACATGGCGGGTCAGATATTAGACCGTCATGGGGATCCGGTAGTCGATCGCGCCGGATTCACGATTACACAAAAAGGCGATCCCTATCTCGGCGGAATGATCCTGCGATTTGATGTTGATGGAAAGAACGTTGAGGTGTTAGGCCACAACTTCCGCAATAACTACGAACCTTGTGTGGATTCATATGGTAATGTCTGGCAGTCGGACAACGACGATGACGGTTACGAATCCTGCCGCATAAATTTTATTATGCCTTATGGGAATTATGGCTACGTTGATGAGATGACCCGCGCATCGTGGATGACCAGCAGAGTGGGTATGGAGGAGACGACTTCGGATCGGCATTGGCACCAGAACGACCCCGGCGTTGTACCTAATGTGTTGATCACCGGCGCCGGTTCGCCTGCGGGTATGGTGTGGTATGATGGCCGCGAACTGCCGGAAGCGTTCTCCGAAACTTCGCTACATGCCGAACCCTATTACAACGCGGTGCGCGCTTATATTCCCGAAAAATATGGCGCAGGTTATCGGGCGAAGATCAAGAACCTATTAAAAAGTGACGATCAATGGTTCAGACCGGTGGACGTAAGCGTTGCCCCTGATGGCTCGGTTTTCATTGCCGATTGGTATGATCCTATTTTGGGTGGTGGCGCTGCCGGCGACGCCGGACAAGGCCGAATCTACCGCATCGCAAAAGATGTCGGCCGGTATGAATTGCCCGATTACCAGTTCACCACTCCCGGGTCAACCATTGACGCCCTGCAGAGTCCAAATCCGGAATCGCGGTTTAAAGCATTTCATTTATTGAAATCCATGGCTGGGGATGCCACGGCAGACTTGTTAACGCTCTGGCGATCAGATGATCCACTCATACGTGTCCGGGCTTTCTGGATACTTGCTGCATTGCAAAACGAAGAGATTATCCGCGAAGCGATGAGTGATCGCGATCCCCGGATTCGGATAGCAGCGGCGAAAGCTGCAGTGTTATATTCAACAAAGCCTGAACAACTTCTGAAGTTGATAAAGGACGATACCGACCCCCACGTTCAAAGGGAACTGTTAACATCTTTGCGTTACAGCAACACCGCCGGGGCGGCTACTCTTTGGACGGAGATGGCAGCAAAGTATGACGGTATAGACCGATGGTATCTTGAAGCGTTGGGGATCGCGTCCGACTTGCATGCGGATTCATTTTTTAATGCGTGGACTAACAGAAAACAACCAGACCTCGCAAAGAAGGAACACCAGGATATCCTGTGGCGGATAAGATCGGCAGCAACCTTGCCCTACTTGAAAGAGATGATAATGAACTCGTCCGATGCGAAAGCCATAGAGCGTTGGTTCCGGGCATTTGATTTTCATAAAGATCCGGCAAAGAACCAGGTGCTGATGTCATTACTCAATCTTCCCCGCGAAGACGCTTCACAAATCGCTGCACTCGCCCTCCAGCAAATGGATGCCGCCGGGATTCGGCGTACAGAGCTCCTGGATCGGGCACTCGCCCGGGCTTTGCAGGAAACCAAAGGTTCGCTGGCCTATGTTGATCTGGTCCATAAATTCGATTTGAAAGATAAAGTGGGTGAACTGATCAAAATGGCACAGCGCGAGGCAGGGACCGCGGAAAGTAATGCTGCCATGGATCAGTTGATGAAATTTCGTGCGTTTAACGAACTTGAAAGACAGTTGCAAAACAATGACTCATCGGTAGTTGCGCTGATGAAAAACATGGAAGGGAAAAGTAACCCGGATCTGTTGGAAATGTTGTCGGGCGTAGCTAAAGATGGTTCCCGCACATTATCAGTGAGACAGGCAGCCCTGAGAACACTTGGGAGTTCGTGGCCAGGTGAGGAGAAACTGCTAGCCCTCGTCAAAGAAGACACTATCGATGATGAGTTAAAGCCACTTGCGGCAAGTATCCTCTTTAATGTCTACCGTAGTTCAATTCAACGCGAGGCAGCAACGGTGCTTGAGGCGCCCGCAAGCCGGGGAACGAATCTGCCAACGGTGAAAGAACTTGTCGCATCGTCGGGCAATTCAAAGAATGGGCAACACGTATTTGAACAATATTGCCAGAGTTGCCACAAGGTCAGTGACACAGGAACACATTTTGGTCCCGAGTTGACGCAAATTGGCAGCAAACTTTCCAGGGATGGACTTTACCGCGCTATCATTTTTCCGGATGAAGGAATAAATCACGGATATAGCAGTACCTTGGTTACCTTGAAAGATGGGGCTCGTGTAATGGGAATCGTCGTCAGTGAAACAGACACCGATCTCACTATCAGTGTTCCGGGAGGCATAACTAACCGGTACCCGCGTGAGCAGATTGCTACTGTCGAACCTTCCGGAAGGTCGATGATGCCTGCCCTCGCCCAGGCGATGGAAAAGCAGGAGCTTGTTGATCTCGTAACCTATCTGTCTGATTTGAAAAAATAATACTTAATGTATGAAGCTTTCTCTGATACCGTTCCTGTTTCTTCTTTCATTCGTAGTGAATGCTCAAAAGCTGAAGGTTTACGACCTGACATGTGAACATAAAAAGAATCCGGTGGGATTACACGATCTGCACCCGCGATTCAGCTGGAAGTTGCAGGGAGAAGGTAAAAATATCATGCAGACTGCGTATATGATCCGGGTTGCGTCGTCACCCGATTTTAAGAAAAACAGTATCATCTGGGAATCGGGACGCGTATCGTCGGATTCGTCGGTCCTGGTAGCATATAAAGGCGCGGAGCTGAAGTCAGGCCAACGTTATTACTGGCAGGTCAAAGCCAGCGATAACAGGAAAAACGAATCTTCCTGGAGCGAAACAGCCTTTTGGGAGATGGGTCTGATGAATGACGATGACTGGACTGGCCGATGGATCGAGCCTGTTCAGGATACGATCCTTGATATTCCCGCAATGACTTTACGAAGAAAATTTCCCCTTCCGAAAAAAGTTGCACGGGCGAGAGCGTACGTTACCGCTCATGGTCTCTATGAATTTTATGTTAACGGAAAACGTGTAGGCGATCAGGTACTAACGCCGGGATGGACATCTTACAACGAACGCCTCCAATACCAGGTGTACGATATTACAGACCTGGTACGTGAGGGTGATAACGTGGTAGGCGCAATGCTCGGAGATGGCTGGTATCGCGGACGACTTGGGTGGGAAACGAACTGGGGAGTATGGGGAAAGCGCATTGGATTATATTGTCAGGTGAATTTTGAATTTACTGATGGAACGTCGTCCTCTGTTACAACTGACGATGCATGGAAAAGCACCCCGGATGGTCCTGTAGTAATGAATAGCATCTACGACGGAGAAACGTACGACGCGCGAAAAGAAATAAAAGGTTGGAGTACCCCTGAATTTGATGATACTTCATGGACTCCGGTAAACCTGGTTCCAAACGGACATGAAACACTGGTCGCAATGGAAACAGTACCTGTTAAACGAATTCAGGAATTAAAGGCGGAAAAAATATTTCGTACCCCCAAGGGTACCCTTGTCGTTGATTTTGGTCAGAACATGGTAGGCTGGGTACGCCTTCACGTATCAGGCCCGGCGGGTACCGAAATTGTGGTTCGACATGCCGAAGTACTCGACAAGGAAGGTGAGTTTTATACGGCTAACCTGAGAACGGCCAAAGCTACGATGACCTACATTCTTAAAGGCGAAGGGCAGGAAGTGTATGAACCCCGCTTTACATTCTTTGGCTTCCGTTACATTTCAGTTGAAGGTTTTCCCGGAGAACTTCGCCCGGAAAATGTCACAGGTGTCGTAATCCATTCCGACATGGAGCCGACGGGAGAATTCACCTGTTCGGATAGCCTCCTGAATCAGTTGCAGCAAAACATTGTATGGGGTCAGAAAGGGAACTTTGTCGATGTACCCACGGATTGCCCGCAGCGGGACGAACGTCTCGGCTGGACCGGCGATGCTCAGGCATTTTCACGTACCGCGGCGTATAACATGGACGTTGCAGCCTTCTTTACAAAATGGTTGAAGGATCTTGCTGCAGATCAGCATGCCAATGGTTCGGTTCCTTTTGTCGTACCCGATGTGTTGATAAACTCCGGCGGCTCCGCAGGTTGGGCAGATGCCGCGACCATCATTCCCTGGGATATGTACCAGGTATATGGTGATAAACGCATTCTGGAGGTGCAGTATCCAAGCATGAAGAAGTGGGTTGACTACATGAAAGCGCAAAGTCGTGATAACCTGTGGAACTCCGGGTTCCACTTTGGCGACTGGTTATTCTTTCGTCCCGCCGACGACAACGATGGTCGTTCGGCAGTTACCGATAAATATCTGATTGCGCAGTGCTTCTATGCGCATTCAACACAGTTGCTGATTAACACAGCGGAAGTTCTTGGTAATAAAGAAGATGTAACAACCTATACAGAACTACTAAAAAATATTAAAGAAGCCTTTATGCGCGAGTACGTCACGCCCAGTGGACGACTGATTTCGGGAACGCAAACGGCTTACGTACTTGCTCTCGAGTTCGATATGCTGCCCGACGAACTTCGAAAACAGGCTGCACAACGCCTGGTGGAAAATATTAAAAGTTATGATAACCACCTGACTACCGGATTTCTCGGTACGCCGTATCTGTGCCACGTACTTACCCGATATGGTTACAACGATGTCGCCTATACGCTTCTTTTCCAGAAGACCTATCCTTCGTGGTTGTATCCCGTAACGCAGGGAGCTACAACCATCTGGGAACGCTGGGATGGACAAAAACCGGATGGGACCTTTCAGACGGTAGGCATGAATTCATTCAATCATTATGCTTACGGCGCAATAGGCGACTGGATGTACCGCATCGTCGGTGGAATTGAAATTGGTGCTCCCGGTTATAAAAAAGTTATTATTCAGCCGCAGCCCCACGATAATCTAACCCACGCGCGGGCGTCGTTCGAGAGCCCATACGGATTAATAGAATCGTCCTGGGAAAGGAAGGACCGACAAATGACTGTAAAAGTCAGCATTCCTCCGAATACGACCGCCGGGATATGGCTTCCTTATGCGGATATGGAGACCGTGTTCACTAACAATACCTCCAAGAAGGACCAGCCGGTTCTCAATAACATGAAACAATACGGCAACCGGATTTCATTTGAAGTAGGATCAGGTGAGTACGTATTTGAGTACACAATGAAGCGATGATGTTTTATTGCCTTTCAATGAGATAATAAATGGCCTTTGTTTCTTCGCTGTTCAGATCGAAGACTCCGTCAACCAGCTGCATTACTTTTCCTGTTTTGTTGCCGGTATGATCAAGGATATACACGGTAGCATTTGCATTTCCTTTAAGCTTAACGCGCACCTGAACCGGCTCAAGCAGCACAGGGGCTTTGCCGATGTCAAGAAGTTCCGTTTTATCGGCATTGTACTTCATGCCGGTGTTACGCGCACGTGCAACGGTGGTTACCAATATCTGTTTCGAGGAACGAATTCCCTGGTCTTTTTCAAGACTGCTTAGTAAAATCACACCGAAGTCACTTCCCGGCGTCAGGGTAAGATCGTCAAGTTCGATGGATTCGCCTTTCGCAAACCCGACGATGCCTTGTGTACCGGCGGTGTTTACGGTAACAAAATCCTTTTCACCGTAGTGCCATCGTAACTGGCCGGTATTTGAGGTGATGATTTTTTTCTTTTTGTCGTCGAACCTAGACATATCTCCCGTTTTCTGCAGTTCCGGCTTATTAAACGAAACGGCAACCGGCCCGACGGCAAGTGCTTCCTGCGGAGCGCTGGCCTGAAAACTCTTTACGTCGTATTGCTGAGATGTTTTTTCAATAAACTTCAGTTGACCTTTTTCGAGATCGCCGATGTTTACATTCCGGTTGGAAAACGGTTCTCCTTCTTTCACGTCGCCGCGGTAAACCATTACGGCTAACGCCGGATAAAGAGCAAGCTGCAGAGGAGAAGTTACGTTGTACACGCCGTGACCGCTTTGAATGGTAGGTGTGAAATGTGTGTAATCCATCGCGAAGGCGTAGGAAGCATCCCATCCCTGAAGGCCCATTCCATAAAGGGCAATCAGCGGCGCACTTTCGGCAACCCATTCATTCGGGATGAGGCTCATCCATTCAGAAATCTGAAATGGACGGTCTTCCACCATTTGAAATCCCGTACTTAGTAATCCTGACCCGGGCTGTGCAAGCATCGACATATTATCCACCTTTCCGGGCTTGAGGGTATGACCGGTGCCGCCGCCAAAGTAGTTGTGCCGGTCAATAGCCCCTGCGTTGTAGTCGGCGTAGAGATTATAAAAATGGGTAATACCCGATCCGGCCTGCCAGCAACTTCCTACAATGACGCCTTTGTATCCCGTCTTCCGGATCGCATCAACAAACTTAGTATAGAACTTGTTTTGCTCGTCAAACAAAAACGCTGCCCTGTCGGCAACATGTGGTGGAACAGCGCGGTTTTCTTTTAACGCCTGCTCATATTCATGCGAATAATAACCATGATTCGGGTTCGGATAAATACTACTTTCGGCGAGAGACTGCCCGGATTCGAGGCCTTTGTTGTTCCACGCTTTGCGAAGTGCTTCTTCCGTACCATATTTTTTACGTAGCCATGTGCTGAATTTCTCGCACAGCAGCTTCCGGTACGTAGGGGTCTGCTTCAGCGTTTGCTCAATTGCGCCCCAGAAGATGTTATCTTCGTTCTGAAGTTCGATAAACGAAAGCGCAGGGTCATCGGCATACCTGAGTTTTGTATGCGGATTCACGTGATTTAGCATGTTTACCGTAAGCTCAATGTTCAGTGTTTGCAAATCCTCAGCGAAATTCACCAGTGATGCCGTTGTGCCGTTAAGATGTGACCATGGAAATTTTGTGTCCCGGATTTCCTGATACGCCAGGACCCGACTGCTGTCGCCCTGAAGTATTCGATGACCATAGATGTGTGACCAGCTGTAATAAATTCCCGCTTGCCGCAAGGCGTGATTAAAATAGTCAAAACGGCTCCATTTGTCACCCGTTATCCGGGTGGAGTGTACCCCATCTGTTGCTTCCCACGTGAATTTGTGAAAACGGACTCCGTTTATGCCGTACTTACTCAGAAGCTTTATCCAGGAGTTGACTTTGTCCTTCTGCGAGAACGGTTCATTGCTGCTGATGTTGACGCCCCAGAATTTCACGGGTGTGCCGTCTTCGAATCTGAAGTCCTTACCGTTTATTTGCAGAAAGCCATGTTTCCCTGCCGGTTTGTCGAGCCAGTTACTTAGATCGAGCGTCTGTGATGCAAAGTAATCCGTGGGTGTGAAGGGAAACCATTTTTCGGTATTCTGGGCCACAGAGTAAACTATCGGCGTTAGAAATATAAGACAGAGTAGTCGTTTCATAATCCGATTATTGGAAGAAATGGGCTTCAATTCATCCTGTACTGTCTGATTTCAACGAGTTCAGCGCTCCGACTTCTCGGCTTACAAGCAGGACAGGCAAGGATGAAAATGATGTGGCCTCGGGGCAATTTGTCGGGATTGAAAAATGCGACCACTCCGCTCTGCTTTATGCGTTTATATTTCATTCTTATTTTCAGTGTTTTAGCCATCTCGGACTCGTGGGCTCAGTCGCGAACCAGTTTCGATGATAGCAACGGGGAATTTGCAACTATGCTCCGGCATCTTGAAACTAACCTTTATGGTGACCGGGTGATGGATACAAAGGTCCTTGGGGGGAAAAAGAGGGCGATTTTTGTTCCGTGGGTGCGCGACCACGTCCATGTAATGAAGGCCATGAAATATCTTCATCCCGACATGAAATCGTTCCTCGAATTTTATCTCGAGAACCAAACTGACGAAGGTATTTACTTTGACTATTTCTTTCCTCTCGGGTGGGGCGGCGGAATTCGGAAAAGGATATTTCACCCCCGGTACTGGAAAGAGTTTCCAGAGGAAAAGATTGAGATGCATCGCCTTCCCGTTGAAGCGGACCTTGAGTATCTAATGGTTGAGGGCGTCTACGCGATATATCAGTCCACCGGAGATCTGGCATTCGTTCAGAAATGGCTCCCCGCACTTGTCAAAGGAATGAACTACAGCATGACCGACCCGCTTCGATGGTCAAAAAAACACCAGTTGGTGAAACGCGGTTACACGCTTGATACATGGGACTTCATGCAACTGCCCACCTCCCGCGAAGAATACACCCGGAACGGCGGCGATGTGCAGAAGGGAATTTTTGATATTGATGAGAACACACCCATGGGAATTATGCATGGCGACAATAGTGGAATGTACTATGCGTGTCGGAAGCTTGCCAATATGTTTCAGGCCGTGGGCGATACCGACGAGGTGAAAGTCTGGAATGATAAGGCAATACACTTTCGTGAAACGACGAACGCTCTTTGCTGGAACGGAACGTTTTACGCGCACTTTGTCGAAGATGATCCGCAGCCCTCATACCTGAATATGGATCAGCGAAACACGTTGAGCCTTTCCAATCCTTATGATATCAATCGCGAACTTCCCACCGACGAAATGGCTCAATCAATTATTGAAACCTACCTGACATTGAAGGAATCGAACAAACACAAGTCGTTCGCGGAGTGGTATGGAATTTACCCTCCCGTAGAGCCACACTTCGCCGACTACAAACCAGGGTCGTATATGAATGGTGGTGTAAATACAATAGTAGCAGGTGAACTCGCCAAGGCAGCTTTTCGAAATGGATATGAGGCGTACGGTGTCGATATCCTGCGCCGAATTGACACCTTGATCAAAAAACATAATAATACACTACCTGTTTCGTATACGCCGGAAGGTAAAGTCGACGAAGGCATTCCGGATAATTGGGGTCAGGCCGCAGTGTACAGTGCAATGATCGAAGGACTCGCCGGTGTGGTCGACAAAGATGTGTTATTTAACAAGCTTGAGCTTTCGCCGCGCTGGCTTGCGGCGGAAATCAACGATACCTCTGTAAATGTCGTTTACGGTCCTTCCAAAGTTTCTGTAAACTATGTGCTCAATCACAACCCTTCGAACAGAACGATTACGCTTTCAGTGAATGGTCCGATGCAAACATCTATGGTTAGGTTGCTGCTTCCGCAGGGCGTGACATCTGTCAAGAAGGTTAGCGTCAACGGAGAAACATCCACATACCGGATGGAAAATATACGCGAAAGTACGTATGTTGTTCTCGATTCAGTCCCCGGAAAAAAAGTTCAGGTATCTTTAAACTACAACCAATCTTCTAAATAATGACCTTTTTCAAGCAGTGTTCCTTTGTGCTATTTGTGTTCATATCGTTTTCCGGCCTGGCTGCCGACCCTCTGGTCCCGGTTTCGCTTTCATGTGAATATAGGTCTAACCCACTCGGTATTGATACAAAGAACCCTCGCTTCAGCTGGTACTTTTCCAATCATGTTAAAAATGCAACTCAGGCTGCTTATGAAATAGTTGTGAGCGACCATCTCGAAGACGTTGAGCAGGAAAAGGGCAGCGCATGGTCTACCGGGAAGATAACTTCTTCGAATAGCGTCAACGTTACGTATGAAGGAACTCCGCTGAAACCTTGCACACGTTACTTCTGGCGGGTGAAGATTTACGACCAGTCGGAGTCATCTGCGTGGAGCGAGGTTGCATGGTTTGAGACAGCCATGCTTGATCCGTCGGACTGGAAAGCTACTTGGATAGACGACGCCAAACCACAGCCTGATCAGGACATTGACTATTATAAACCTGAAGGCATGCCTCTCTTCCGGAAGACCTTTTCGGCAGGAAAACCCATCGCATCAGCCCGTCTCTATATCAGTGGCCTCGGTTACTATGAAACGTCGCTGAACGGGAAACGCGTTGGCGACGTCGTTCTCGATCCGGGCTGGACTGCCTATAGTAAACAAGTGTTGTACAATGTATTCGATGTAACTAGCGCGATAAAGCGAGGCAATAATGTCTGGGGCGTGATGCTGGGAAATGGCTGGTGGAATCCGCTGCCTATTAAACTATTTGGACGCTGGGATATTCGTGAGTACCAGCAAACGGGTCGCCCCTGTGTAATTGCGGAAATACGAATCCGCTACACGGATGGATCCGAAGACGTTCTTCCAACGGACGAGTCCTGGCAAACTACGGAAGGACCCGTAATGCAAAACAGTGTTTATCTCGGTGAACACTATGATGCACGAAAGGAAATCAACGGGTGGGATACAGGTACAGCAGGGAAAGCGACATGGAAAAATGCCCGCAAAGCCGACGGTCCCTCCGGAACCATGACTGTACAAATGCAACCCGCGGTAAAAATCATTGACGTGTTGAAACCTGTCAAGGTGACGAACCCGAGACCAGACACGTTCATCGTCGATATGGGTGTGAATTTCGCTGGCGTTGCACGGATTCGTGTGAAAGGTCCCGCCGGGAAAACGATTCGCTTAAGATATGGGGAAGATATTTTCAAGGACGGCACCCTGAATTATTCCACGAGTGTGATGACGCAGATTCGCAAGGGTGGCATCAAGGGCGGACCGGGTGCGCCGGAAACTGCCTGGCAGGAAGATCGGTATACGTTGAAAGGAAAGGGCACCGAAGTTTGGAACCCCCGATTTACCTTCCATGGTTTTCGTTACGTCGAAGTGACTGGTTGGCCAGGTAAACCCACCCTGGCTGATTTCGAAGGTCTTGTGCTCAGCGCCGACCTCGAAGAAGATGGTACGTTCTCATGCTCAAATGAGATGTTCAACGAGATTCAGGAAGTCACCAAAAGAACATTCCGAAGTAACGTGTTCAGCGTTCAGTCCGATTGTCCCGCACGCGAGAAGCTTGGTTACGGCGCCGATATCGTAGTCGTTGCGAATGCGTTTATCTATAACTACGATATGGCGAACTTCTATCGCAAGGCAGTTCGCGACTTCGCCAATGATCAGCAACCCGATGGCGGAATAACGGAAACCGCTCCGTTCGTGGGTATTGCCGACAGGGGGTACGGAGGTTACTCCGGTCCATTGGGCTGGCAGTTAGCTTATCCGTTTGTTCAGGAACAGTTGTACGACTTTTACGGTGACAAACAAATCATCGAAGAGAATTATGAGGGGCTCACGAAACAAATGGACTTCCTCAAATCGAAAGCTGTTGACGGATTGTTTCATTGGGATATTGGTGATCATGAAGCATTGGACCCCCGTGCAGAGGCGTTTTCTGCTGCAGCGTTTTACTATCATCATGCGATGCTGGCTGCAAAGTTTGCCGGCATACTCGGCAAAGAACAGGACTCCATCAATTTCGCGAAGCAGTCCCAGAATATTAAACGGCTCATTGTAAGAAAGTATCTTGTGCCCGGAACCGGCAGGTTTGACAACGGAACACAATCGGCGCAGATTTTCGCACTTTGGTATGGCCTTTCCCCGGAAGAAGAAAACACCTTCCAGGTGTTAGTCGATGAATTCGACCGTCATAAATGGCATGTATCTTCCGGTATCTTCGGTACAAAGATGATGTTCGATATTCTTCGGGACAGAGACCGGAATGATATGGCGTTTCGTATCGCAAACCAGAAAGATTATCCCGGATGGGGACATATGCTTGAAAACGGCGCCACCACCCTTTGGGAAAGCTGGGAATATCCTGAGTTGTATCCCTCACAAAATCATCCGATGTTTGGATCAATCAGTGAATGGTTTTTTCGATCACTCCTCGGCATCAATCCCGCACGCCCAGGGTTTGAACAAATCATAATCAAGCCTCAGCCCGCCGGTGATCTCACATTTGCCAATGGAAGTTATCGATCGGTCCGCGGCGTGATCGAAAGTAATTGGCGGAAAGAAGGTGAATCGATTACATTGAATGTATCCATTCCTGGAAACACTACCGCTGAGGTATGGGTTCCGGTGTCCGATGGTCAACAAGTCTATCAGGGCGACAGTCCGGTATCAGATTCCCGCAAGGAAGGCAACTACATCGTCGTGAAAACCGGTTCCGGAAAATATGCTTTTACCACTCGATAACTAAGTCCCCATGAAAATATTTATTATCGCTTCCATCCTTATCGGTGCCACCCTTTGCCAGGCACAACCGCCCCGACTCATAGTTCGCGGTGACGACATGGGGTATTCGCATTCGGGAAACCTGGCCTTGATTAAGTGTTACAAGGAAGGAATCCAAACTTCTATAGAAGTGATCGTTCCTTCGCCCTGGTTTCCTGAGGCGGTTCGATTACTCGCCGAGAACCCCGGCACAGATGTCGGCATCCACCTTGCTATCACCAGTGAATGGGATAACGTGAAATGGCGTCCTGTTTCAGACTGCCCGAGCATACGCGACAAAGACGGGTACTTTTACCCCATGGTGTGGCCGAATAAGAATTATCCTGGTCAGGCCATCCGCGAAAACAACTGGCGGATCGAAGACGTTGAGAAGGAGTTCCGCGCACAAATTGAGCTGGCCAAAAAATACATTCCGCGGGTAAGTCACATAAGCGGTCATATGGGCTGCACCGATCTTAGCGACTCTGTGCGTATGATGACAAAACGGCTCGCGCGGGAATACAATCTCGACATCGATCTGGTTCGTTACAACGTCAAGGGAACGCGATATGAAGGTCCGTCTAAAACGTTCGCCGAAAAGAAATCCAGCTTCATGAATATGCTTCGGAAGCTTGAAAAGGGCAATACCTATTTATTTGTAGACCACCCCGGGCTTGACAACGAAGAATTACGGGCCATACACCATGTGGGCTATGGGTCCGTAGCCGAAGACCGTCAAGGCGTTACATCTATATGGACTGATCCCGACATCAAAAAACTGATAAAAGATCTTGGTGTCGAGCTCATCTCATATAAAGACCTTACCAAAAATTAATTACTGAACATCTGGCGGTCGATAGCAATAACCGGCAATTTTGTTCGTTGGCTGGTAATACATTGCTGGTTGCATATTTATTATCGATAATTACAGATGATCCGGTGCGTCTTGCTGCTTTTGTGTCTGGGTACGTTGCCATCCTTTGCTCAGGACGCGCTGAACGAGTCAGTCCAGGTGGAAATTGCGGGAAACGGTGTCTTCATCTCCATCAATTATGAACGTAAGTTTAATAATGGATTTTCCGCGAGGGCTGGAGTTGGGCCGGCGCCCTTCGCGCTGTTCATTCCCGTGAGCTTTGGCAAGACTTTCTTCAATGGCAATCACCATCCGGAAATTGCTACAGGATTCACCTATGGTGTTTACGACGCAGGAAGATTTACTGAAACAACAAACAGAAGTCAGCTTTTTGTCAGCACTTTCCTTGGTTATAGATATGACAACCCGGAGAAGCGTTTTATTTTCAGGGCAGGCTACACACCGTTCATACGACTCACTGAATTGTCAAATGAAAACCGCTACTATCCTTACTTCGGAGTCGGTCTCGGGTTCAAGTGGTAGCATCTATCTTACGACGTCAATCGCATAGGGGGTCAGTGTCAAGGCGCGGTTCAACGGTTCAATGAAAACGTTTTGATTGCTGTTCGTGTAATTCCAGATCAACACATGTCCGTCTTCATGGCATAGACCATCGACCTTCAACGGCGATGACGAAACGGTTTCGAAGAAAAAACTGAAGTTTTCGTCCGCGAGCATTTTAAAAACGTCATAAACCGGAAAGGATTCTCCCTCCGCAGATACTATTCCATTAGGCCCAACGGCCTGGAAGTAAGTAACCGCTTCCGCTTTGGAGCTGGCCAGCGCTTTGAGGCTCCCAAGTGTCCACAGTGCGCAAAATTGTGTTTGTTGTCTTTCATCATTCCGATCTTCTTCGGGTACAATGAGTGCTGCCGGATCAGTTGCATATGGATTGTACTTCCGCTTCAGAAGCACCGGTGACACATGCACAGGAATATTGTATAACTGAAAAGCGCTTATTACCCCATAGTATTGAGCTTCCGTGTTTTCAATGATCGTAAAATCGTCGGTGGCGTGTTCCTGAGGGTCGAGAGCGAAAGTAACATAATCTGCACCATCCTTATCCATTCGGTGTCGGTTCAACTCCGTAAAGTTGAAATCCGTGCCGATGCCGATCTGGGTGCCCGGAAACAGATCGCGAAGCAAATGAATAAATGAGGTGTGGTGTTCCCGGGTAGTAAGTTCACCCTTGCTTAGTAACGTGACCTTCTTCGCCGGGATTCGTTCTTCTCGATGAAGGTTGACAAACCGGTCGAGTTCGTCCCTGGGATCTTGTGGAAGATGAATGACAATTTCAAATGGTAATTCCAGACGCTGTCCAATCATTACGTCATTATTGAAGATGTCTTCCCACTCAATGTTACTTAAGTCTACATCAATGCGATAATGTCCGAGCCGAAGACCCATGAATACGGTGAATATTTTCTCAGTGAACTCTTCTGAAGGAGAGGAGCCAATGCCAATCTCTGGCAGCTTCCGAATGGTGTCAGTGCTTGAAATTCGAATCTGATTTTCCGTCGCCTTGTACGAAAGCGGACTATCAACCGAAAAGGATATGCGTTGCGAAATGCGGTCACCTTTCTTCATCTGAACCGGAAATGGCAGACGGAGTGGGGTGCAAAATGTTTTGAATGATGCATCGCTCCAATTGCGCTGGTCTTCGGTCTCAAAAATATCTCCGTCAAATTGCAGATTAAACCAGTTCCCATCGATACGCCACTTCATCTCAGTGATTTCCTTGAAGGGGTCCTCGGGGGCAATGTAACGCGGAAATATTCCCTCACTTCGGTTTCCATCAGGATGGGTAAGGATAACTGGTTGGTCGATAGTTTCCTTCAATGGATGCAAGACACAAAATCCGGCTCGGTTCTTTTTGATATCGGCCAGTACTTCCCCCTCAATCGCATAAACAATTGATCCATTCTCACTACCGTCAATGGCTACATGCCAGCGAACCAGTTGCTCACCCTCGCGGTTGCTCACCGCACTACATCGGATCGAGAAACCATTTTTCGTTCTTTTTATATTTTCGTCGAATACTCTGAGCGGAATGGTGCCCCAGTTCTCATCCCGTAAGGCGAAATAGATCATTCGCAGAATTTCAAGGTCGCCATACTTCACAGATCGGATAAATCCATTCTGATACAAGAGTGTGAAAGGTCCGCAGGTCAATTCCATATTCAAATTATATACATTAATCATTCGCTCCGGGAGCAGGATATTTTTTTACCAAGTCGTCAATAATGAGCACCCAGTCATGGCCGTAGCCGGAATCGGGTGGGGTGAATTCACGCTGACCTTTGTTGGGAAAACGCCCCGCTTCTTTCGTGTCACCATTTCTGGGATTATACCACGTGGCGGCGAGGTCCTTCCCGGTGATCTTAGTTGTATTCACCTTGAAAGGCTGCCCTTGTGCAGAGTACACAAACACGTAGTCTTTGCCACGGGTGGCCTGGACGCGATCGTTGTTTCCCCGCGCGTCATTTATCAGCGATTGATCCGGAACACGGTCAAACATTGGTCGCGACTCGATTAAATTACGGAGGTGTTTCAACTGAGATGCGCCGGGCAGGTCAAGCGCAACATACCAGGGATAGTGCGGGCCATTTACGGGAGTGCGATGCGGCGCATACATTTGCCAGATGTCGTGACACCCGTATGTGTGCCCGAAAGCTCCGGCGAATACATCAAGATAGGCGTGTTTGCGAATATCATATGCGCTTGAAGTACCGAGATCATTCGCGTTGAAACATACCGGATGGTCTTCGTAAAGGGGTTCCCCGTCGAGCACAGGCTTTACCGGCTTGAGATTGTAAGCTACCTGAATGCGATCCCAAACATTGTTTTCGCGACAATGTCCGGTCTGAAACATATTAAAATCAAGCCATTCATCGTTGTGAAACCACTTTGCAGAACCGCCATCCTCCAGGTTGGTGGGCTGGGGGTGAAAAGTCATCAACGCCTTATCGAGGCCGCCGACGCCTTCGACAACTCCTTCGGCCATAGCTCGCCAGATAGCTACGTCGTTGTCGTTGCGTGGGTTCCTGTCTCCGCCAATGATCCATATAATATTCTTGCGATCCTTATACCGGTTTCCCAGCCATTTGCCATAGGTACGTGCATTGTCGGGATTAAAGATTTCCGGCCCCTTACCCCAACGATCTTTAAAAACCTTGTCACCCCACGTGGGCAGAAGCCCGATATAAAGCCCGAACTGGTGCGCTTTGTCGATGATAAAGTCTACGTGCTGAAAATAAGCCTCACGCGGTTTGCCGGGATCGTTTCCTTCAAGCGGGATCTCACCATAAGCATTTGGTTCATTGAGCCCGTCAAGTTCGGCCAGCGCGACAGCCTGAATAACGGTGAATCCTTTGTCGGCGCGATTCCGCAGATATTTTTCGGCTTCCTCCCGGTTTAACCGATGGAACAACTCCCAGGCAGTGTCGCCGAGCCAGAAGAAGGGTTTTCCATCCGCGGTTTGAAGGTAACGCTGGTTGTCAGAAACGCTTAGCTGTGCGGATGCCATTGAAAAGCAAAAAAGAAACATGATCAATATCGCGGTTCGCGGTACCATAGGCCTGTCATTATTTTGTTTTTGAAGTTAATAATTTCATTTCGGGTTGATGTAAAATATTAATTCAATCCGAAACCCCGTCTTTAATTGGTTTCGCGTTCCCTGTTCTCGTAAGTTAGAATGTTTTTCTTTTGATACGGAACAAGAATTCAGTCTGTGCCCTCCGTCCGATGCAAACTACGGGTTTTGCTTAACTGTACTGTCATGGGGTGAATGCCGTTTATTTCTGGCCGGCGACAGTGTCAACACAAAAGTAACGTCCGATTTTTTTATATTAGTATTTCCGCGGGTTTCGGTCAATTCTGCTGTGATGAAAAGAATCCTGATAATTCCTCTTTTAGTTTCGATGTTCCTGGCACATGCCCAGAAGGACATTCAGAAGAAATTCCAGACCATGCTTATCGATGTGGCCGATGGAGACATGATTGTTTTCCCCGAAGGACATTTTTCATTTGACGGAAGTCTGTCGATGGACGGAAAATCCAATGTAGTCATCAGGGGGGCTGGTCCCGAAAAGACAATTCTGAGTTTTAAAGGTCAGGTTACGGGTGCTGAAGGGCTGAAGATCACAGACGGATCGAATATCACCATTGAAGACATGACGATCCACGATGCAAAGGGCGATGGGATAAAAGTGCAGCAGGTCGATGGCATTGTGTTTCGAAATGTGGTGGTGGGCTGGACGGGCGGAGCTAAGGAAGAGAACGGAGGTTATGGATTTTATCCTGTGCAATGTTCACAAGTCCTTATTGAAAACTGCGTCGCTTATGGTGCCAGTGATGCGGGAATTTATGTCGGACAATCGAAGTACATTATCGTAAGGAACTCGGAGGCCTACGAAAATGTGGCAGGAATTGAAATAGAAAACTCTCTTTACGCTGACGTCTATCAGAATGAAGCGTACAATAATACCGGCGGCATTCTGATTTTTGACTTGCCCGACCTGATTCAAAAAGAGGGCGGTTACGTGCGCGTTTTTGACAATATCATCCGTGATAATAATCACCGCAATTTCGCACCGAAGGGAAACATTGTCGGAAAAGTTCCGCTGGGAACCGGCGTGATGATATTAGCTACGCGAAACGTCGAAATATTCAGGAATAAGATCATTAATAACATCACCGCCGGATCCGCCATTGTAAGTTATTACATTACCGAGAACCCGATCAAGGATAAGGATTACAAACCATTCCCCCATAGTATCTACTTTCATGATAATTACTTTGAACGTCCCCGGGTCCGGGCCACAGGGAAAGGCAGGATGGGCAAGATGTTTCGGTTTAAATTACGTTTTGGAAAGGACGTCCCACATATCGTTTACGACGGTATTGAAGACGAGACGATGAAAAACCGGAAGATTTGTTTTAGTAATAACACCAACGCCACGTTTGTCAATATTGATGCAGGGAACAATTTCAAAAATAGATCCCGTGACATTACGCCGTTTTCGTGTGAAGGCAATGTCCTTGATCCTGTCGAACTCAAAATATCAAAGCTATGAGATCGGCCCTGATCTTATGTTCAGTGCTATTTATTTCGACAGCTTCCGACTCAGTTATCGACAAACCGATTGAACGTCACGACATGTTATCGGAATACCAGTTTTTCATTGGTGACATAGCTGAACTGAAACCCTCCGGCGAAGTCATTCCATACGCAGTCAACACACCTTTGTTCAGCAACTACAGCGAGAAACTCCGGTTTATGAAACTCCCCCCTGATGGTAAAGCCAGCTTCCGGGATTCGACCGCTTTTGAGTTTCCGGTAGGTACCATCCTGATAAAGAATTTCTTCTATCCGCTGGACTTTCGCACCGCGAACGGACCTCGTCGCATTATTGAAACCCGACTCCTGGTCCACCAGCCCGGGGGTTGGGACGCCTGGCCGTACATCTGGAACGATGAACAGACAGAAGCGTTCTATGATCCGGCGGGGGAGACAAAAACGGTTCGATACATTGCCGGTAACGGTAAGCAAAGGGAGATTACCTATGCAGTTCCCAATAAAAATCAATGCAAAGGCTGCCATATCCGAAACGATAAGCTCTTACCTGTCGGACTTACGGCGCGCCAACTGAACGGTGAATATCCTTACCCCGAAGGCCGGCGAAATCAACTTGAATACTGGACGAAACATGAACTACTGCACGGACTGCCAGATCTCTCCACCGTGCCGGCATTGCCTGTGTGGGATGATCCTGATACGGGGTCGCTTGATCAGCGGGCTCGTGCGTATCTGGATGCAAACTGTGGCCATTGCCATTCCGCTACGGGACCAGCGAATACTTCGGGATTATTCCTCGATTTCTTTGAGACCAGCTCCATTCACCTTGGCGTGAACAAAACGCCCGTGGCTGCCGGGCGTGGGGCAGGCAAGTTAAAATACGATATTGTACCAGGGAAGCCTGATCAAAGTATTCTGGTATTTCGGATGAAAACGAATGATCCGGCGATTGCCATGCCCGAAATCGGCAGGGAACAGGTACACGCTGAAGGTGTTGCACTGATCGAAGAGTGGATTCGCAAGGGAGATTTCAAATAGCACGGTTAACATCAACAGACTCGGCCTTTTAATTCCACATGAAAACTTATACATTTTGCAGATATTAAAACCTTGTTTCTATAGTGAACCGGTTCCTGCTGCACGGAAGCGATTATTCAGAAAAAACAGACACTAACATGTTTCACGGAAACACAATAATCGCGCTCCTTATGCTCGTGGTCGTCGCACTGGCGGCCTGTGACGGGAGGAAAAGTGATTCGGGCGCGGACGATGGCGAAATAACGTTCCAGACCATCGGAAACACCAAACCGCGGAATGTGATATTTATCCTCACAGATGATCATCGCTTCGACTTCATGGGCTTCACTGGTAAGGTACCCTGGCTCAGGACGCCAAACATGGACCGCCTCGCCAGAGAGGGGGCCTGGTTCAGAAACGCATTCGTCACCACGTCGCTATGCTCGCCAAGTCGTGCTTCGATTCTCACTGGCCTGTTTTCGCATACCCATACCGTGGTAGATAACAGCGCGCCGGTCCCTGACGATCTGGTGTTCTTCCCGCAGTATCTTCAAAAGGCCGGATACGAAACCGCCTTTTTTGGTAAATGGCACATGGGCCACGATAGTGATGAACCACGTCCTGGTTTCACGCACTGGGAGAGCTTCCGTGGACAAGGAGTGTACTACAATCCTACTCTCAATATCAATGGGCAGCGAACCGAGTATAAGGATTCAACTTACATCACTGATCTGCTCACCGATCATGCTATCGACTGGCTCGGCAAACATGATATGGAGAAGCCATTTTTTGTGTACCTCTCGCACAAGGCAGTTCATGCCGAATTCTATCCGGCGAAGCGGCATATGGGTAAGTATGAAAACGAGGAACTCATTCTGCCACCCTCATTCAATACATCAGATGTACAGGTAAAGGGAAAACGTATGACCCCCTCCGGAAAAATGGAGGCTGACAGTGAAAAACCCTGGGGTGGTGATGACTACTACGGAAAAGGGCGAACCCCGGACTGGCAGAAGATGCAACGCGAAAGCTGGCACGGGGTCGATTACATGTACAACGGACAGATGAATTTCGAAGAGTTTTATCGTCGCTATTGTGAAACATTACTTGCCGTCGACGAAAGTGTCGGACGCGTCCTTGAGTATCTTGGCAATAACGGACTTCTCGAGTCAACGCTTATTGTCTACATGGGCGATAACGGCTTCTCCTTCGGTGAACATGGTCTTATTGATAAGCGGCATTTCTATGAAGAGTCCGTCAAAGTCCCGTTGCTGGTCCGGTGCCCCGAGATCTTCGCCGGGAACAAAGTACTGGAACCAATGGTACAGAATATCGACATAGCGCCCACGATTCTTGAAGTTGCCGGTATCGCAAAACCCGAACACATGCATGGGCGCTCACTCATTCCGTTGCTTAAGGGGGAAGAAGTACAATGGCGCGACAGGATTTTTTATGAATACTATTGGGAGTACGACTTTCCGCAGACACCAACCATGCACGGTGTCCGAACGGATCGCTATAAGCTTATCCGTTATCATGGCGTTTGGGATACAAATGAGTTTTACGATCTGCAGGCGGATCCCCATGAAATGAACAACCTGATTGGAAGTCCCGACCATCAGGAAATGGTTCAGCAATTGAGCAGCGAAATATACGATTGGCTTGAAGACACAGATGGCATGCAGATACCGCTCAAACGGACTGTACGGAAACGTGGCAATGACCACAGAAATCTTGGCGTGTACTAGTAATGAAATTATGAGACTATCCCTTCTGTTTATTCTTTTTATTGCGATTGGCTGTTCTACCCGCGGAAAGGAACCCGTTGCCGAAGTGAAAGAAGAAAGTGGCGAAGCCCCTGAAGGTATGGTCTGGATCAAAGGCGGCGAATTTGTGATGGGTTCCGATGACCGTGATGTATATAGTCATGAGAGACCTGCGCATATGGTTCGCGTTGACGGATTCTGGATGGATCAAAGCGAAGTCACCAATGCTCAGTTCGCTGCGTTCGCAGATGCAACAGGTTACGTTACTGTGGCAGAGCGCAAACCCGACTGGAATGAGTTGAAAAAGCAACTTCCCCCAGGCACCCCCAAGCCACCTGACAGTGTTCTCGTTCCTGGATCACTGACGTTTTTTTCACCGGACAGACCGGTACGCCTTGACAATTATGCCCAGTGGTGGCGATGGACTCCGGAAGCGAATTGGAAACAACCCGAAGGGCGGGGGAGTAACATTGAAGCGCGTTGGGACCACCCTGTAGTTCACATTGCTTACGAAGATGCCCTGACGTACTGTCAATGGGCGAAGAAGCGTCTCCCGACCGAAGCGGAATGGGAACTCGCTTCCCGCGAAGGCGAACCTGCCCGTCCATTCAACTTCGCGAGTGATATTTCAAATGGTGGTTCCTTCAACGCCAATGTATTTCAGGGGAGTTTTCCGAATAACAATCTCGCGTCAGATGGTTTCATGGCAACCGCCCCGGTTAAATCATTCCCGCCAAATCGTTATGGTTTATATGACCTCATTGGCAATGTATGGGAATGGACTTCAGATTATTATCACCCGGATTATTATGCGGAACTGGCATCTCACGGTGTAGCCGTAAATCCAAAAGGTCCCGCGAAGTCATTTGATCGCGCCGAGCCCGGTATTGTGAAATATGTTACAAAAGGCGGCTCATATCTCTGTGCAACTGATTACTGTTCCAATTACCGCCCTACAGCCCGTCAGGCCACCGCTTTCGACAGCGGTCAATCGCACATTGGATTCCGGTGTGTGAAGTGATCTGCGCGGGGCATGCATTGATTGATTAACTTGAAGAACCGTACCAGTTGTTAAACTATTTTAGTTTACTTTACCCGACATGTCCAATGAAAAGACGGCCATAAAAACGACCTATTTCAGTATTGCCGGAAACACGGCGCTGGCACTGATAAAATGGTTGGCGGGCTTTTTCGGGAATTCGTATGCGCTCATTGCCGATGCCATTGAATCAACGGCCGATATATTTTCGTCTTGTCTGGTTTTGCTGGGACTGAGAATATCAAGCCGCCCCGCAGATGATAACCACCCGTACGGACATGGTCGCCTTGAGCCGCTGGTAACGTTCATGGTAGTAGGATTTCTCATTGTATCTGCCGCGGTGATTGCCTATCAGAGTATTCAGAATATTCGAACCCCACACGAACTGCCTAAACCTTTTACACTCATCGTCCTGGCAGGTATACTGGTCTGGAAAGAATTGTCCTACCGATTCGTAATGCGTAAAAGCCGACAAACCAACAGTTCTGCTCTTCGGGCTGAGGCGTGGCACCACCGGAGCGACGCAATCACATCAGTAGCTGCTTTCGTAGGAATATCCGTCGCGTTATTTTTTGGAGAAGGCTACGAGTCCGCCGATGACTGGGCCGCCCTTTTTGCTTCAGGAGTAATCGTTTATAATAGCTATCTGATATTTCGTCCTGCGTTGGGTGAAATCATGGATGAACACCTGTATGAGGAGCTGGTTTCGAGGATACGTACGATTTCATCCCGCGTGCCGGGGGTGAAGGGGACTGAGAAATGCTTCGTGCGGAAATCCGGTATGAGGTATCACGTTGACCTCCATGCCAAGGTCGACGCCACTATTTCCGTCAGGGAAGGCCACGACATCGCACACCACCTCAAGGATACGTTGTGTTCCGAGCTTCCCGAGCTCGGGCAGGTGCTGATACATATTGAACCAGCTGACATTAGATGAAAAAAAAGTTGTATCTTGAATAATTCATCAACGTTGTTACAAATGCTTGGGGGTGGTTTTTCAGATCAAATGAACAAAACCCTGAAACTGAACAGGGACAACCTCAAAAGGTCTATGCCGAAGCCTTTTGACAAAGATCGCCTGAGCGAAAGGTGGACTACTGAGAGCGCTAATCTGCGGGATGCGCCGCCAATGAATGCTGCTGAAAGGGATCGGTTACTTCAGCGTCTTGAGGAAAACAAGCGCAGACAATACCTCACAAGAGTCTTACTGTTTCTGATTTTGGGCGCGGCGACACTTGGCGCGCTCTGGTTGGCGAATACATGACTAGCTGCTTTACACGTCATCTTTAGAAACCGTATTCGGTTCGAATTCCAGTTTATATTTCACCTCCTGATCCAATAAGGCGCAAATCATGTTCATGAGACTGCCATCTTTTGCATGAAACCTAATCCCTTCGGTAGACTTTTCAATTTTTTCGCATTGCACCCGGAGCGTTTCAAAAAGCTCAGGTTTGTCGGTCAGATCGTTTTTGCCGACTACCAGAATTCCTTTCATAGTGAGGGTTATGTACCTTAAATATAAGGGTTTTCGGCCACTTCTGATAGACGTATCATTGAAATTGAAAGATGAGCACAGTCTGATTTTACGCCACTGAGACCCCGGCGATCCACATATTGTTCATGTCGCCGTTTCCCGCCTGTTCAGGATGGAGCTGAGAAATCGACAAATCAATATGTGTTGATTTTGTATTTTAGTCAGCATGGATAGTCCAACGACTTCGAGATTTACATGGGCCATAGCTGAAATGGTGTTCCGGCCCGGAGACAAGGTGCTGGAAATCGGCCCGGGAACCGGAATTGCGCTTGAACTGATTGCCACACAAGTTTCGTCCGGACACGTGGTGGCCGTCGACCAGTCTCGGCCTATGCTTGCCAAAACAGAATCCCGCTTGAAAAAGGCCGCGCTGGACCAGCGGGTAACATTCATCAAAGGCAAAGCCGAAACGGCAAATCTTTCCGGTTTTCACTTCGACAAGGTCTTTGCCTTTAATGTTAACATCTTTCTGAAACCAGTTGATCTGATCCCTTTGCTTGATCCGATCGTCAAGTCCGGTGTAATCGGGATATTCTATCAGAATCCGCCGGGATCGGATAGGCGACGCCTCGCAGAAATGCTAGAAAAGGTAAAGGCAAGACTTAATAGCTATCACTTCGAAGTAGTCAACATTCCAATGTTCAAGGAAGACAAAAGTACGCCTACCGGTGGCGTTGTCGCCAGAAAGAAGTGATCATTTTTTATAGACTATCCCAAATCTGAAAGGCGAACCCCGAATTTGAAATCCGAAACGTAAAATTTGAAATCAGAACAACGTCAACTGCGCCTGCCGAACCACCTTCCTTGAATACCTTGAGTTGGCAAGATCATGAAACGTACCAGTAATTTCGTAAAGGGGAGTCTGTTCATATCGTGACGCAACCACGATTTCGGTTCGGCCTGCCGCTTTTCGGAAAAGTTGTTCAGCAAGTTCCGGCGAATTATTTTCGCGCGATAGATGCGAGAGGAAAAGATGGCTCATAAACGCGGGCTTATACTCTGCAAATAGTTTCAATGCCTGCCTATTAGAAAGGTGGCCCCAACCACCGCGAATCCGGTTTTTGAGCGGGTACGGATATCGTCCGCGCTCCAGCATTTCCTCGTCGTAATTGGACTCGAGAAACACAGCGTGGCACCTTTGAAAATTCCGGATGACATTCTCGCAGGTATAACCTATGTCGGTAAACACACCTACATTGATCTGCCCGTTTGTTACCACGAAGCTGTGAGGATCGCAGGCGTCATGACGTTTCGGGAATGCGCTGATCGTAAGGTTTCCAATCGTTACAGGGGTTTCCGGTGAAAAGAGGTTAATCAGATCTTCGCTGACTTTTAAACCGCTCGCGGAAAGCGTTTTCGAAGTTATGAACAACGGGATACGATGCTTCCTGGAAAGTGTAGCCACACCGTGGATGTGGTCGCCGTGTTCGTGTGAAACGAATACGGCTTTTACATTTTTTATCGTAAGCCCCAGGCGTTTCAGGCGTTTTTCGGTTTCGCGGCACGAAATCCCGCCATCAATCAGCACCCCCTCATTGGCGGTACCGACATAATAACAGTTTCCGTTACTTCCTGAATTTAGTGATGAAACCAAGAGCGTCATATCAGTCGTGAAAATAGCGGTATTTTCCGTTCCACCGGATATATTTTGGGCTGATTTTCTGGCAGATTGCCATAACGTGACACCAGATGGCAAAGTGCAGCACATCCACCAGCAAGCGAATCTGTTGTAGGCTAAACAGTTGGGTTAAATGAAGGAGATTTCCCTTGATGTGGCACGTTCGCACGTCGACTTTACAGCCTGAACAGGAACCGAAGAAATTTTTTTATACCGGAGGTAAGGCGCTTCTCCTGGTGGTTCACTATGATGAATTGATTCACCCGCGACGCTACCGGGTACGGGTAGATTTTGTCAAAAAGTACTTTGATGTCGAGCGAATTGTTCATAGCCATAATAATCTCCTGGATCATTTCGCCTGCCTGAGGTGCAATCATACTTCCGCCGAGAATACGCTGACGCCCCCAAAGGTTTTTTGGTGTTACCAGCAGGACGAGCTTGCCATAACGGTAGTCGTCCACAACGGCGCGGTCATCCTTGTTAAAGTCAAGAACCAGTTTTTCATATCTACGCCCGAACTTTTTCAAATGAATTTCCGGGTTCCCGAAGGTTGCAATCTGCGGATCACTGAAAGTCACCCACGACATTCTATCATCGATCTTTTGTTTGATGGGAGAGATGAAATTGTTTAGCAACACCCTTGCGTGGTGTTCCGCTGCATGCGAAAACATGTGCCGCCCCGCGACATCCCCACAGACAAATATGTGCGGATTAGTGGTTGCTAACCGTAAGTCATTTTTAATGTGATCATTCTCAACATGCACACCGGCGCGTTCAAGCTTCAGCGCCTCAAGGTGAAAGCTCCGACCCGTTGCCAGAAACACAGCATCAAATTCGATCGTGCGCTCAATGTCATTATTGTCTTTGAGAGTGCATGCCGACGATGAAATAAACCTGTCTATCTGTGAGCCCGTATGGATAGCGATGCCTTCGTGCACAAGCAACTGCTCAAGTATGTCGGTGATTTCCTGCGGATCCGCCGGTAGAATCTTTTCGTTTCTTCCGACAAGAGTCACCTCACTCGACAGGCGCCTGAAAACCTGAGCCATCTCGACGCCAACGGGTCCCGCCCCGATCACCAACATCCTGGACGGGAGTTCAGTGATATCAAAGATGGATTCATTGTTGAATGTCCTTACCATTTCAATTCCTGGAATGGTCGGGCGAGACGGGCGCGACCCCGTGGCAATTACAATCTTTGGCGCGCTGTAAATTTTGTCTTCCACCTGAACGGATTTGCGATCAACGAACGATGCCTCACCCAGGGCGACATCGATGCCCTGAGTTGCCAGGTATTTGCTGTTTTCGTGTTTGCGGATTTCAGATTGGGCCTGCTTAACGTGACCAAGCACTTTTTCAATATCGGGTCGCCCTGAAAGTGAAAGTCCAAATTGTGTTGCCTGGCATGCGGAATGGAGTATCCGGCTTACATGAATCAGCGCCTTACTCGGAACACATCCCGAATTCAGGCAGTCGCCTCCGATATTTTGCTCCGACTTGTCAATCAGAAGCGTTTTCAATCCGGCTTTACCTGTGAAAAGCGCTGTACTCAATCCCGCCGAACCGGCTCCGATCACAATAATATCGTATTGATGGATCATCATTTTATGAAATGTGAACGAGGAGCATTATGCAAAGTAGTCAAAAGCCCAATCTTCCGGCAGCAGGAAGCCTGCCAATAAAGAGATTTAACAAAGTGCCCAATCACGATAGCAAGATGGCCGGAGAACCAGGGATACCAGCCCATTACAATTAAGGTGCAAAAAAGCAGGTTACATTTTTTTTAATCCGAAAGTGTGTTTTTCGAATTCAATGGGTCAGCTAAATTTCCAAATGTTCTTTAAGCGATAAAACTCACGTTCGCTGACGTAGTCGTGATGTAGTTGTAAATGCATTTTTGTTGTAGTAAGATTTTTCTGATTTCTATTGTAAAGAAGGATTTTAAGTCATCGATCAGGCGATCGAATATTAATCCTAAACCACAAGCGTATGAGAACAACCAGATTACTCTTCATCATGTCGTTGATGTTATGTTCACCTTATGCCTACACGCAGTCGTGGCAGCTCGTTTGGCAGGATGAATTCACTAATGGCATCGGCCCCGATTGGGTTTTCGAAACCGGCACCGGGTCAGGTGGCTGGGGCAACAATGAACTTCAGTATTACCGGCAACAAAATGCATCGGTAAGTAACGGCCAGTTGGTTATCACCGCACGGCGTGAAAACTTTGGCGGTATGCAGTACACATCTGCCCGGATGAAAACCCAGGGGCGAAAGTCATGGCGGTATGGCCGGATCGAAGCGCGGATTGCCATTCCGGCATTTCAGGGTGTATGGCCCGCCTTCTGGATGCTGGGCGACAACATCACTTCCGTGGGATGGCCGGCATGCGGTGAGATCGATGTTATGGAACACATCAATACGGGTGGCAATGTACACGGTACTATGCACTGGCAGGATCACAATAATAACTATGCGAACTACGGCGGATCAACCAGTACAAACGTCACTGCATTCCACGTTTACAGTATTGAATGGACCCCAAATTATATCAGATGGTTTGTTGATGGTGTGCAGTATCACGAGGCAGATATCACCAACGGAATCAATGGAACACACGAATTCCATAATAATCATTTTATCATTTTGAATATGGCGATAGGCGGAAACTGGCCGGGCTTCACAGTTGACAATAATGCATTTCCGGCAAATATGTATGTCGACTACGTGCGTGTTTATCAGCAAACCTCGCAACCTCCATCAGCGGTAACGGTATACCAGCATTGCAATTATGGCGGCTATGGCATAGGGTTGCCCGCAGGCAATTACACGCTGAGTGATCTTCAATCACGTGGCATTATCAACGACGATATCTCCAGTGTGCGGGTCCAGAACGGTTACCAGGTGCGTTTGTTCCAAAATAATAATTTCAGTGGAAGCAGTGTTCTCAAGACCGGCGATGATGCTTGTCTCGTCGATGATGGTTTCAATGACCTGACCACGTCGATTCAGGTTTCTCAAGTGACCCAATCGTTCTCGCTTACGGTGCAGGCTGAAAATTTTTCATCCATGAGTGGCGTTCAGACGGAGAGTACTTCAGACGCGGGTGGGGGACTGAATGTAGGCTGGATTGACGCCAATGATTGGATGGCGTACGGAAACATAAACGTGCCGGCAACAGGGTCGTATTTGCTGGAGTACCGCGTGGCAAGCCCTGGCGGCGGAAGATTATCACAGGATCTTAATTCCGGATCAATAGTGCTGGGCCAGGTCAACGTGCCGGCTACCGGTGGGTGGCAGAACTGGACTACGATCTCGCAGACGGTGAACATCAATGCGGGAACTTACAGCTTTGGTATTTTCGCGGCTCAGGGTGGATGGAACATCAATTGGTGGCGCATTTCCCGGGTGGGTACATCTGCAGCAATGCTCCCCGCGGCGCCGGAAGTGCTTACTTCCAAACCGGAAGATCTTTTGTTCGACGTATATCCAAATCCGGGTGTTGACGAAATCCATCTCAGAGCTCTGGAACCAGATGACCATTTTACGATAACCGACGCCTCAGGCGCCGTTAGGTTTATTGGGACGGTGATCGATGGAAAAATTGATGTCACCGCATTGCCCGAGGGTATCTATTACATAAGTACGATGCGTGATGGCAAACGCGTGACTAAACGGTTTGTCAAAAACTAATGAGTTAAGAAGGGGTGGCCAGGCTGCCCCTTCTCATTTGTTTCTTATGATCTCAATCGACGTGTCCTTCCCGCGCTGCTCTCATCTTCTTCGTTAGGACCCAAATCGACTACTTTGCTAAAACGTTCAGTTGAGCGTGGGTTATGACGAATACCTGTTGCCACGCTAACGTTTATCATAAGTAGAGCACCAAAAATTTTCGATCTTGTAGAAATTGGGAAAAATGCTGCGGAATTCGTGATGGTACTCAGGCTAAATTGAATGACGTAGTACCGGCTGTGGGTATGCAATTAATGCGAAACAAGATGTCGAAAACTAAGAGGCGAAAGAATGGAATCCGAAGGAGATTTTCGTTCACCGGCATCAATACTGTCGACGATATTCTGATTGGTAACCACGGAAATGCTTCTCTCATTGCCAAAGGTCATTTCAACCTTTCAGGAATTCTTTATCTGCTCGAGGGCAAAGCGGAGTTTACTGTCGATGGCAGCGGACAAATCGCTTTTATTGGCAAATGCAAACACCTTGTGATCAAAAGAGCCGATGGCGACTGCATACTTGACTTTTCCGAGGTGAAATGTGATCTGGTAACCTGTGTATTGATGAAAGGCCAGATCACGATGCTTGTCGGAGACACAAGGCGTATTGATATCGTGGAGATGAATGAAGAAGCTACGCTAAAGATAAACAGCAGTCCATTGGTAACGGCGCACTGCCTTGATCAAAACGCAAGGATAATCTGTTCGCAATCTGTCACGCCGCCTGTTGTTGTGCAGGCACCAAAAAGCATTCGGAGCATTTTGTAAAATGGCGCAAGTATGGATGAAAGGAGGGGATCGCGATTAGTACTCACCACCCGACATGGTGAGTCACAATGCGTTAAAGGAATAATGCCGGTTACCGCACTTCGCTCAAAATCACAACGCTATCGCTGCTGGCGTGACGAGGAGAGCCCACGTTATAGTCGTAAGATACAACAGCGTGATCCTTGATCTGTTGCTTTGCATCTTCTTTTATATAAATAGCACCCAATACCCAAATGAAGAGTGCGGCCAGTTTCAATGAATCATTCATAAGTAAAAGTGCCCTTCGGCTTCTGGTTGATAAATAACTTTCTTTACTCGATAGCTTATTGCTCCATCTGGAACTGCCCATGAAACCATGTCGCCTTCCCTTGCGCCAAGCAAATCACAGCCTTCCGGAGAAAATACCGAGACTTTTCTTTGGGCGAGGTCAGCGTGGTGGGGATAAGTCAGGGTGATAACGATTTGTGATGCCGTGGTTTTATCCTCCAGCATAACCCGCGAGTTCATCGTAATTACATCCTTGGGAATGTTGACCTGCGTATATCGGCGCGCTGTTTGCAAGCTTTGAACCAGTTTGGCCATGGTAGGCGTAACGTGATTTTTCAATTTCGCCATGTCGAGCAAGCCCATCAGATGATGGTAGTCGGTGATCGTTACAAGCATTAGCTTCAAATTCCCCCTCCCACATGATAACATGAAGTATGCCAGTAAAAATGGCTTCTTAGCTAAGTTAGACCACATTTGAAAGGTGATAGCTGAGGAAAAACGCCCCGCATGGATCAAATCTACCTAGTGAGCAGGCCTTTGGGCATCCGTTAGCCAGAAATCTGTTTCTTTCTTTACAACTTGATCGTACCTTGCGCGCGCTATGGCAACAAAAAGCGCCGATCTTGCTCTCCGCGAGCGAATCAAGGAATTAAAATGCCTTTACGAATTATCGCGGATCGCTTGGGATAGCGGCTATAATCTCGAAAAGATTCTGGCTAAGCTAACCAGGATCCTCCCTGCTGCGATGCAATACAGCGATGCAGCCCGCGCGCGAATAGTAATCGACGAGGTGGAGTTTTCCTCCCGGGGATACCAACCTTCACCAACAACAATCCAGGAAAAAGTTCATGTGGATGGAAAAATGAGAGGTACTCTTTCAGTGGTTTACGTTCGCGGAATGGGGCGATCCGAAAAACCGTTTTTCCTTAAGGAAGAACGAAGCCTGCTGAAAACAATCGCGCGGGAAGTCTCCCTCATTTTGAAAAAAGTTTCAATGGAAGAGGAGCGCCATAAGATTCAATCCAAACTTCAACATGTTGAACGACTCGCGTTTGTTGGTGAGTTGTCTGCCGGTATCGCCCATGAACTCAATGAGCCTCTCGGACGGATTCTTGGGTTTGCTCAACTGATTCGGAAGGGAGGCGCTCTTTCGCCGCAACAAAACGAAGACGTTGAACGAATTATCAAAGCGTCACTGCTTACCCGCGAAATCATTAAGAAGCTGATGTTGTTTTCGCGACAAATGCCCCAGCAGCTTACGAAAGTTAATCTGAACGAAGTCATCGAAAATATCCTGTATTTCATTGACGTGGGTTACCCCAAAGATTCAATACATGTTGAATCCATGTTGGATAAAAACCTTCCGGAAATCCAGGCTGACGCCGTTCAGATGAGTCAGGTGCTGGTGAATCTTATTACCAACGCCGTACACGCAATGCCCATGGGGGGAACACTTACAATAAAAACGGCGCGAAGGGGTGATATGGTGAAGTTGCGCGTGATTGATACCGGTTACGGCATGAACAAAGAGACAAAATCCCGGCTCTTCGAACCATTTTTTACGACTAAGCCCCTCGGGCAGGGTACCGGCCTCGGACTATCCGTGGTACATGGGATTGTTGAGTCCCACGGTGGCCGTATCACGGTGAAAAGTGAAGAACAAAAAGGATCGGCTTTCGAAATATCGCTGCCGATTCAGATTGGAAAAAAAGAACGCAAATGAGCAAAAGCCAGCCAGAAATATGGGCCCTTGTCGTCGACGACTCCCAGGAGACCGTGGAATTGATTCGCCGGAACCTGGAGTCTGCCGGGTACGGGGTTTACACCGCGAATAGTGTTCAGGCCGCCATCGTTTTACTCGAATCCGTTTCGGTTGATCTGGTCATCACTGACCTCAGAATGCCTGGTGAAAACGGAATGGAACTGGTCCGTCATATATCGGAAAACTACAAGGGAGTAGGGATACTGGTCATAACCGGCTTCCCCTCGATCCAGGGCGCGGTCGAATCAATCAAGATTGGGGCGGAAGAGTACCTCGTCAAATCCTTTACGGATACCGAACTCTTTACTGCCGTGGAAAGTGTGCTCAAAAAAAGTCGAAGGAATAAACGAGAGCACGCCGGTCCTGTGTCTCCACACCACTTCGGTATCATCGGCGAATCTGAGGGTATGCTTCAGGTTTATCGAACGATTGCCAAAGTTCAGACCGCCGCTGCAACGGTGCTTATTACTGGTGAGAGCGGTACCGGTAAGGAGCTGGTAGCCCGGGCGTTGCACTATGGCGGGTCGGCTTCGAAGGCACCCTTCGTCCCCGTAAATTGCGGCGGAATTCCGGACACGCTGCTCGAAAGTGAACTGTTCGGATATATACGGGGAGCGTTTACGGGAGCTACAGAGACGAGAGCAGGATTTTTCCAGACCGCCGATGGAGGAACAATCTTCCTGGATGAAATCAGTAACACGAGTCTTGCCATGCAGGCAAAGTTGTTAAGGGTTTTGCAGGAAAAGGAGTTCTATATGGTCGGATCAAAAAAATCATTGAAGGTGAATGTCCGCGTAGTCGCAGCAACGAACGTCGACCTTTTGAAGATGGTCGAGAAAGGACTCTTTCGTGAAGACTTGTTTTATCGCCTGAACATTATTTCCATTGAGTTGCCGCCGCTGCGGGATCGCGACGGCGATATTCCCTTGCTAACAGATTATTTCCTGCAAAAATACGCGCGTGAGGCAGGTAAAGAAAACATCAGGGTGAGTGCCAAAGCCCGCAAGCTGCTCAACGCCTATGGCTGGCCCGGTAACGTGCGCGAACTTCAGAATCTCATGCAACGGTTGGTTATACTTTCTGACGACGATATCATTGATGTGCCCGACCTTCCGGAATCTTTCCGTTACTCGGCAGGTCGCACGAAAGGCTTGGATCGTTCACTCGTGGAAGTTGAACGTCAGTATATCATGAGTGTACTTGCTGCAAACCAAAACAACATCTCACAAACAGCTTCTGTTCTGGGGATCGATCGCAAGACCCTTCGCGAAAAACTTAAACGATACGCGGGTTAAGTGGGGCGAAACGCTCCAACTGATACACTTCACTCCATTTCGGGTTGACTACATGTGGGTTCTGAATGCCTAAACGCACTTTGTAAGTGGTACAGAGTTTGGGACGGCTGTTGAAACAGCCTTCTTATGCAGCTGAAATCAACCATCAAGAATGTTCTGGAGGGTGAAATTATTGAAAAATGTAACACCTGTGTTTTCTACATTGATTGTAGTCACAGGATTTCATCGGATAAATTTATTTTGCATTGCCAGGATTTTCAGGAAGCTGATCAGGATAAAACCGATTTAGCCTCCGAATCGGTAAGAGGTCTCTGTTCCAACTGCGCTAAGGCAGCCTATTGCCGGTTACCACGTGCTGTCTCAGGTGTGTGGCATTGCGAAGAGTATGAATAAAAGTTTTATTTTTTAATTTTTTTACGTGGAAATTATTCAAAACGGTATTCATTACGAGTTCAACAAACACGGGATTCTAGTGACTGAAGGTAAAATGGTTGACGGACGAAGAGAAGGTGTGTGGCGTGAATACTATGACACCGGGGAACTCGCTATTATGCAAAATTATGTCGATGGAGAGCCTAATGGTAAATTTACATCTTATCACCTCAACGGAATGAAATGGAGTGAAGGGACTCATAGCAAGGGGCGATGCACCGGAGTGTTTCGTGTTTACAATGAGAACGGCGATCTTGTCCGGACGATGAAGTACCAGGACGGCACGCTCATCGAAGAAAAGGAATTTCCCGAAGTGCCTGGTGTTGTTGTGGGCCGTTGACCCGGGTCAGAACCAAATCTTAATACCATCACACCAGGAATAATAAAATAGTAAAATGACGATTGACCTCAATAAATCAATTGTCATTTTACCAAGTCACTAAGCCATTTTGGCTATTCTAAATTTGTTTGAGATTATTCCGAACCCAGTGTTTGAGTTCAGCCTGTTCTTCGGCGTCCAGATATTGCAATGATTTTCGATATTCTTTTCTAAATAACGCCGGATTAAAAGTAAAGTGATGAAGGATGTTTTTGCAGTATTCGACCATTCTGGTTTTGAATTTTTTTTCTTTCATCATGATAAAAAGGGGTTCAGTTTACTCTTAAACAGTAGACTCAACTTCTCATTTCGGTAACACTACCTTCAGGTTCAGGGTTCGCAGACGAGCAATTTTTTCAAAAAACTTACGTGTACGAATGCGTATATAAAAATGTAAAAAAAGTGTTGCTACCTAAGGGAACGGCTTGAGCGAAAAATTATTTTAAGACGTGCTGAGAAACTTTCTTATTTCTCTCCGAAATGCGTCTGCTGCTGCCGGCATTCAAATTTGACATCGCAAGAGCAAGGTCTCACTCTGCCCATGCTTCTGCTCAGGATTGCTGTGATGTTTTTATTTATCGTTAAACCTGCTGATATCAATTTCAACCTGCATTTCGACAATCCGTCATTAAGCTGGAGCTTTTACTATGCAAAATGTCTTGCTGATGAAAGGGGATCTGAACTCTCCTGCCAAACATGAGGTGAATGGCAGCAAGAGCCAGTCAGGGACTTGTTAATTACCATTAATTATTCCGGAATTTTGCCCGAAAGAACTGTTCTGCTGGTACGCGACGATAGCGGTTTTGTGATGGAATACGTGCATGAATCAAACGGTGCTGTAAATGCATTAATCCCCGCCGTAGGAACTGGTCCCCACTATATACTACCTGTCCGCGAAATCATGGAAAACTCCGGAAGCCGTTAAGTTCATTTTTCGTTGCTGGACGATAATCTGGAATCAGAAGTGCATCTCGGAGCCATAATTTTTACCGTGCATAGCATGCAGAGCATTTTCGGGTTCCCCCGCAATCAAATCCTGAACCCATGGCAGGCTACTGGTAATCTGCATATCCTTGTTTCACAGCCAGCTTCAAGGCCTATGCCTGGCCGACGACATTCATATTTGATAATTTGGATGTAAATAATTTGGGACTGTCATTAGGGCAGGGAGACCAAAAAACCGGTCTGATTAGAAATTTTGCAATTTACCGGCCTAATATTCCTTACTTTTCATTTTTACACCTTAGCAACTAAAACGTCTTTCGCTTAGTTTTGCCGCCATGGATTTTAGCGGGTTTCTTGGTGATTTCGAAGGCGAGGTCTTTACAGATGAAACGCATCGGCGTTTGTATGCCACTGATGCCTCTGCCTACCGCGAACTACCGCTGGCCGTAGCGGTGCCCCGCTCGGAAGCTGATATTCAGCGATTGATCCGTTTTGCATTTGAAAACAAGACTTCCCTTATTCCGCGTACTGCGGGAACATCGCTGGCGGGCCAGGTCGTGGGTAGCGGAATAGTAGTCGACGTATCCAAACATTTTAACCGGATTCTGGAGGTCAATGATCATGAAGGCTGGGCTGTTGTCCAACCCGGAATCGTACGCGATGACCTGAATGTCCACCTGAAACAATACGGCTATTTCTTCGCGCCCGAAACGTCTACGGCAAACCGGGCCATGATCGGAGGGATGATCGGCAACAACTCTTGTGGGTCCAATAGTGTCGTTTACGGAAGCACCCGCGAACATCTTCTGGAGGTCGAAGGGTTTATGGCCGATGGAAAGAAAGTATGGTTCGGGCCGGTGACCAATGAAACACTGCGCGAAAAAGCGCAGGCCGATCAGTCTGTTCTGGAGAACGCCGTTTATGCCAATATCCTCGCGATGCTTTCTGATGAGAGCAACGTCACCGAGATCGAAAAAGAATTTCCCAAGATTTCGGTACCCCGGCGAAACACGGGCTATGCGATAGACATGCTTGCGCGAATGCAGCCCTTCAATTCGCAAGGAGGAATGTTCAACTTCTGCAGTCTCATTGCAGGCTCGGAGGGAACCCTGTTGTTCATAACTTCCGCAAAAATCAAACTTTCCAGGATTGCACCCCCACACAAAAAACTCGTCTGTATTCATTGCAATAGTATCGATGAATCCCTTCGCGCAAATCTCGTCGCGCTTGAACACAACCCTTCCGCCGTTGAATTGATGGATCACTACGTGTTTGAGGCAACGAAGCGAAACCGCGGTCAGATTGAAAACCGGTTCTTTATTGAGGGCGATCCCCAGGCGATTCTCGTAGCCGAACTTACCCGCGATACGGAAGAAAAAGCCGAAAGCGATGCGATGGCTCTGGTGACAGATCTAAAGTCACGCGGACTTGGGTACTCATACCCAATAGTGGCGGGTGAAAACATCAAAAAGGTTTGGAACTTGCGAAAGGCGGGTCTTGGACTTCTCAGTAACGTGCCTGGTGATGATAAACCTGTACCGGTAATCGAAGACACCGCCGTCGACGTGCACGATTTGCCCGCGTATATCGCCGAGATGAATGACGTGCTGAAGAAGCATGGGCTGTACAGCGTTCACTACGCGCACGCGGGAAGTGGAGAGCTGCATCTCCGTCCAATCATCAATCTGAAAAATACAGAGGGCGTTAAGCTTTTCCGGACAATCGCCGAAGAAACTGCCGACCTCGTGAAAAAATATCGTGGATCACTGTCGGGGGAACATGGCGATGGGCGCTTGCGGGGTGAATTTATCCGAAAGATGATTGGCGACCACAACTATCAGTTGATTGTCCAACTGAAGCAGGTGTGGGATCCGCACAACATCTTTAATCCAGGCAAGATCGTGGAGACCCCGCCGATGGACACTTTTCTTCGGTACGAACGCGATCAGGTTACGCCAGAGTTTAATACGATTCTCGACTTCTCGGAAACGATGGGAATTGTCCGAACTGCAGAACAGTGCAACGGTTCCGGGGATTGTCGGAAAACAGAACTCAGTGGTGGAACTATGTGCCCCAGTTATATGGCGACACGGAATGAAAAGGATACCACGCGCGCCAGAGCTAACATTCTGCGCGAGATGATAACGAGTTCCGACAAGGCAAATCCTTTCGCGCACGAGGAGATCAAAGAAGTGATGGACCTGTGCATAAGCTGCAAAGGATGCAAGTCGGAGTGCCCGTCGAATGTTGATCTGGCTAAACTGAAACAGGAATGGCAATATCACTATTATAAGACTCACGGAATTCCGTTTCGCAGCCGACTTATCGGCAACTTCGCTACCGGCATGAAGCTGGCCTCGATAATGCCCTGGGGTTACAACCTCGTCGCCGGCAACCGGTTTATTGGCAACATCTTCAAGCGCGTGATCGGTTTTGCGGAGGAACGAAGCCTCCCCGGAATATCCAAAACCACGTGGCGGAAATGGTTTGAGAAAGAATTCCGTCCTACTGTTCAGAAACCGGTGAAGACAGTTTATCTTTTTATTGATGAACTGCTCAATTACAACGAGGCACCTATTGGTATTACCACGGTAAAGCTATTGGATAGGCTCGGCTACGCCATCCGTTTCGTCGGGCACGCTGAGTCGGGGAGAAGCTTTCTTTCCAAAGGGTTGCTCGAAGAGGCACGCGCATTGGCGAAAAAGAATGTGGAAATCTATAAGGATTTAATCACCGATGAAACACCACTGATTGGGGTAGAGCCTTCGGCGGTACTTACATTTCGTGATGAATATCCCGATCTCCTCCGTGGTGACGAAAAGGCGGCGGCCCAGCGTGTCGGACATAACACGTTCCTTATTGAAGAATTTCTCGCCCGCGAACTTGAGTCAGGCAACATCGACCTCTCACTATTCAAAGATCGGAATGCCCTGATCAAAGTGCACGGTCACTGTCAGCAGAAAGCGTTGTCGTCACTCACTCCTGTGAAAATTATTCTAACCCGCATGGGTAACAATCAGGTACACATGATCCCCTCGGGGTGTTGTGGAATGGCGGGATCCTTTGGTTACGAAAAGGAGCATTTCGACATCTCCATGAAGATAGGGGAGTTGGTTCTCTTTCCCACTGTTCGCAAGCAACCCGAAGACGTTATCATCGCTGCTCCCGGAACGAGTTGCCGCCATCAGATCAAAGACGGAACCGGACGAAAAGCGCTCCATCCGGTAGAAATCATTTGGGATTGTCTAAAGTGACCGGAAAAGACTAATTATTAACGTCGACAACGTGTATGGCAACCGGTAACTGAAACCGGCAACTGGCAACTGGTATCCGGTAACTGGTATCCGGCAACTGGTGTCCGGCAACTGGTATCCAGCAACTGGTATCCGGTAACCGGTAACAAGTTTCACCCATTCACAACAGAAGTCCCCCCAACCGGCGCAAGCGGTATAACTCCCTCCGTCGCTTCGGCTTTCTGATGTTCCCACATTTCCTTGAACACCAGACTATAGCGCTTGAGTTGCTCGAAAGGACCTTGGTCAATCACCGAGCCGTTGCGCAGAATATAGACATAGTCAAAATTCGACAACAAGTGCAGCCGGTGGAGTGACGACACCACCGCTTTCCCACGGAACGACTCGAATAAATTTTTGTAGACGTTTTTTTCCGTCGCCGGGTCGACACTGCTTGTAGGCTCATCCATCAGAATGAGATCACTTGTACGTGCCGCGAGTATCCCGCGTGCCAGAGCCAGCCGTTGCTTCTGGCCGCCAGACAAATTCACACCCTTTTCCTGCATGTGCGTCTCCAATCCATTGGGCAGGTTGTTTACCACGTCGGTGAAACGGGCTGATTGACACGCTTCCATAACCTCCTCCTCAGTAAAAGGCAAGCCAAGGGTTATATTGTATCTAACCGTGTTTTCGAAGATTTCCGGTTCCTGTGGAATCAGGGTCACATTTCCGGCAATATCTTCAAATGGAATTGATTGACTGTCATTCACCACTGTTTGTGACCCGGACATCGGCTGATACAAACCGCGTAACATGGCCAGCAGTGTACTCTTGCCACTTCCGCTCTCGCCGATCAGCGCTATTCGCTGGCCTTTCGTAATGCGTATAGCCATATCGGTGAGCCCTGTGTTCCGCGCTTTTTCGCCCTCGGTCCCTGTTCTGCGAAAATTCAGATTCGAAATGCTGATAGTATTCCAATTTTCCGGAAGCTTGCCATTCTGGCCTGTAACCGGAACGGCTGCGAATGCTTTTTCAATTTCGGTAACGTTTTGTATTTCGGTATCGAATTTGACAATCTGGGTGTACTGCGACGCAATATCATTGAAAACGCTGGTGAACTGGTTGACGTATCCGATCAAAACAACCAATCCTCCGATATAGAATACTTCCCCCGGAACGTAATTCTGGTAGATGTAACCAATGGTAATAACGGCATAAATCAAGCCCACCAACATCTGAGCAGTGAACCACTTCCATTCATTAATTTTCACATTGTATTTAAACGGCGCTCCTACATCGGAAATTTTGTTCATGAAGCTGGTCTTTATCCGCTTTTCCAACCTGAGGGTGATTACGGTAACAATATTGGAAAGGCTGTCGAAAAGGTTGGACGATACTTCGTGCTCGCGGGCATTCACTTCGCGTAACGACTTGATAAAGGGCTTGTCGAATTTCCGGATTACCCATACGGTGAAGATTCCAATGGCCACGCCGATCATCCCGAACAGGGGCGAGAAGTAAAGCATGGCGGTAAATGAAAATAAAAATTTCCCAAACGAATGCAGGTAGATAAATCCGTTTTGAAAAAAGTCACGAAGCGCCAGGTAAGCTTTCTGGAGTTTGCTGATGGTTGACCCGCTGTGGTTGTCCTGATGCCATTTCGCCGGAAGATGAAGTACCTTGTGAAACAGGTCGTCGATGAAATTCCGACTCATATTAAAGGCCAGTCCCCGCTCCATCACCCGCGCGGGCCCGTGGAAGGCCCATTCAATAAGGCGCAACCCCAGAAATCCGATGACATAATACCAGCCATTCATCAACGCTTCCGGTCCGCCCTTTTGAAGGGAATCAACAAACCATCCGTAGAACAACGGGTTCATGGCTATGATTATGTTTGCCATGATAAACATGCCGTAGATAAGGACAAATCGTTTCCGTTCGAAGCGAGCGTAGTGCCAGGACTTCTTGAGGAGGGAAATGTATGGATTGCACATTAAGCGAGTCAGGGTTTGTACAAAGGTCCTGGCTTTTTTTGCGACGCAACTTATGCAAAAGCGAATTACCTTACACAGTTGGGTTATACGTCATGTTGATACGTTACTCACATCGGCTTGATACCAATCTCATTTGCATATGCCTTCCGTTGTTCTTATTTCGGTCGGCCCGTTTGGTTCAAAACCCGGATCCGATCGGAATCACCTGCGACAGGCTGTGTTAAGCAACGGTGCCGGAAGGTTCCTGATTTGTATGCAGATGTTGACCGTATAGTGAATTGACGGTTCGCAGCCATAAACCAAATGATCGGCATCATTGACGACAGGATAAATCAATTAATGGATGAATGAATAACAGAATGTGAACAGAATAAGAAATCTTACATACACCGTTGGCCACCCACTGCCGCGACCCAATGTTGCAAGTCAGGTTGATTTATTAAGAGCTGACAGCGAGCCCGGAAGAATAGCCGCGATGCGCCATTAGGCAAGAAAGGTTTAGAATTTCATATCGGAATGCCCGGACCGAATGCTGTTCATCACCTTGTTGGCAAAAACAAAGTTATCAAGCTCGCGAACTCCCGAGCGGGTGATGTCCTCTTTCGTTCCTTCCCAAACCTTGTGACCCTGATAAAGGAACATGATCTTTTCGCCGATACCAATCATTGAGTTCATGTCGTGGGTAACGACGATCGTGGTCATGTCCAGGTCTTCAGAGAGGTCCTGGATCAGTTCATCAATTAGTACCGAAGTTTGTGGATCTAAACCTGAGTTGGGTTCATCACAGAACAGGTACTGCGGGTTGTTAACAATTGCCCGGGCGATACCAACGCGCTTCTTCATCCCGCCGCTGATTTCCGAAGGCATTTTGGTATTCACATTTTCAAGTCCAACCCGCTGGAGACAAAAGTTAACCCGTTCAAGTTTTTCCTCGCGGCTCATTTTGGTCAGGGTGTCGAGAGGGAACATTACGTTTTGCTCGACGTTCTTTGAATCAAACAGGGCGCTCCCCTGAAAAAGCATCCCCATTTCCCGCCGGATTTCGATTTTGAGGTCGCGATCACCGAGAAAAAAGTCGCGGCCGTCATAAAGAACGCTTCCTGTATCCGGCTTCAAAAGTCCGACAATGCACTTTAGCAAGACACTTTTTCCGGTACCACTTGCGCCGATAATCAAATTCGGCTTACCTTTTTCAAAGTTCCCGCTGATGCCTTCCAGGATAACTTTGCCGTTGAAGGACTTCGATATGTTTTCAATTTCGATCATTATCCAAGGAGCAATTGTGCCAAAAAGTAATCTGAAAGAAGTACCGCGATTACGCTATTGGTAACCGCCTTTGTACTCGATACCCCAACTTCAAGCGCTCCGCCCTGCGTATAATACCCCTGATAGGATGATATTGACGACACCAGAAAGGCGAATACAACGGATTTGATCAGCGCAAATGTAACGGTGAAAGGATTGAACGCGTAACGTATACCATACACGTAATCATTCGGAGAGATAACGTCTGTGATGGTACCTACCAGATAGCCCCCGGCCAGTGCGCACACTCCCGCGATAATGACCAGGAGCGGATACATCAGTATCGAGGCGATGATCTTTGGTAAAACAAGATACGACACCGAGTTAATTCCCATTACTTCAAGCGCGTCAATCTGCTCGGTGATCCGCATAGTACCAAGTCCGCCCGCCATACTCGACCCCACTTTTCCGGCATAGATCACCGCGATGATGGTTGGCGCGAGCTCAAGGATGGTCATCTCCCGAACCACCTGAGAAATAACGAAGTTGGGGATTAGCGGGCTCACCATATTGAAAGCCGTCTGAACCGTGGTCACCGCTCCCATAAAGGTGGCTACCAGCGCCACCAGGAAAAGCGAACCAACGCCGATAGATACCGCCTCTTCCATTACAAGCCGGTAATAGGTTTTGAACGATTCACGGTTGACGAAAAGGTTCCTGAGAAAAATAAAGTACTTTCCGATGTCGGTTATCATAGCTATGTCGCGATGCGCAATCGTGAGTTCTATCCACTATCTTGCGCAAGATACCCAAAAATGAACTAAATAATTTTTATGAACAAACGCATTGTGGTAACAGGAGGAACAAGGGGTATAGGGAAAGCGATTCTGGAACGCTTTGCAGCGGAGAACTTTGACCTCATCACATGTGCCCGAAACGAAAGTGAGCTCAATGATCTGAAGGCGAGTCTGACCTCGAGATTCCCGGATTGCAAAACGTCTGTCAACGTGGTGGATGTAAGCCAGAAAGCTGAAGTGGAACGATTTTGCACGGCTGTCCTGAAAGAACACGGCCCGGTAGACGTACTGGTGAACAACGCCGGGTTTTTCATACCGGGTGAAATTACGTCTGAGGCCGAGGGTTCTCTCGAAAGCATGATCGCCGCGAATTTGTACAGTGCGTATTATATGACGCGAGGTTTGGTGGGTGAAATGCGAAAGGCAGGACGAGGCCATATATTTAACATTTGTTCTATTGCCAGTATTCAGGCCTATCCGAATGGCGGTTCTTATGCAATCTCGAAGTTCGCGCTTCTCGGTTTTTCGAAATGCCTGAGGGAAGAACTCAAAACCACCGGCATACGGGTGACCTCCGTTCTTCCCGGAGCAACATTAACGTCAAGCTGGGAAGGCTCCGGTTTGCCCGACGAACGATTTATGTCTGTGGAAGACGTCGCTGACAGTGTTCTTGCTGCCTGGAAGCTGTCGCCAAGAAGTGTTGTGGAGGAAATCCTGATCCGGCCGCAGTTGGGTGATATTTAATTCAACTATCTGAAAACGTGTACGTTTAGTTTCCCTTTTGGACGGCCTGATTTTTCGTTTACGGAAACATTTTATGCTATTATAGGTTACTTTTGCATAAACTTTTTTAATTGTGAATGCACCATTTGCAGCGCTGACAACTTATTGTAACAGCCTGGTTGAATACAGCCGGCGGAAGACTGTCGAAGTGAATATCGGCGGAGTACCCATGGGCGGCGACAACCCGATCCGGATCCAATCCATGACCACCATCGATACTATGGATACGCTGGGGTCGGTTGAGCAAACCATCCGAATGGTCGAGGCGGGCTGTGAATATGTGCGCATTACCGCTCCCAGCGTCAAAGAAGCTCAGAATCTGGATGTAATCAAAAAAGAACTCCGCAGACGAGGTTATTCGGTACCCCTCGTTGCCGACATTCATTTCACACCCAACGCCGCGGAGCTTGCAGCGCGAATCGTTGAAAAAGTGCGGATCAACCCTGGCAACTACGCTGATAAAAAAAGATTCGAAACCATCGACTATACAGAGGCCTCTTATCAGGCGGAACTGAATCGTATTCGCGAAAAATTTGTACCGCTTGTTCGCATTTGTAAGGAATACGGAACCGCGATGCGCATAGGCACAAACCATGGGTCACTTTCCGACAGGATCATGAGCCGTTACGGCGATAGCCCCATCGGTATGGTAGAATCCGCGCTTGAGTTTCTCCGTATTTGCGAGGAGGAAAGCTATTATAACATCGTGCTTTCCATGAAGTCGAGCAATCCTCAGGTGATGGTCCAGGCGTACCGTCTTCTGGTGCAAAAACTTGACGAGGAAGGACTAAAACCCTATCCGCTGCACCTGGGCGTTACGGAGGCAGGAGATGGGGAAGACGGCCGTGTCAAGTCTGCCGTGGGAATTGGAACGCTTCTCGAAGACGGACTTGGGGATACTATCCGAGTGAGCCTCACCGAAGAACCCGAAGCCGAAGTTCCGGTAGCCATGTCGTTGGCCAGGCGATATGATCAGCGCGCCGGCCATTCGCCTGTTCCGGCAATAAGGCATTACCCGATTACGCCATTTGAATACAACAAACGCAAGACCGATGCCGTCGCCAACTTCGGGGGCGATCATAACGTTCCGCGTGTGATCGCTGATCTCTCAGCCAGGGAACGCGTTACGCCGGCCTCGTTGTTTGCGGTGGGTTATCACTATTCTGTTCCCCTCGACAAATGGAACATTGCCGACGCTGCTTGTGACTATGTCTACACCGGTTCAACCTCGCTCGACTTCGACATACCAGGCACATTGGGTGTGATCATCGACTACGCCTCGTGGCAAAATGCTGCCCCGCGGGTTCGGCATTATCCGCTCCTTACGTCAAAAGAATATATCACGTCTGCTCAGTTGTCGGGTGAACTGAATTTTGTTTCCGTATCGATTGCAGATCTTACTGAATCGTTGCTAACCAGGATCCGGAAAGACTCCACCGCCGTTCTGATACTACGAACGTCAAACGACCATGCAATGGCTGAACAGCGGAGGTTTTTCGTGGAGTTGATGAACACCGATTGTAATGTACCCGTAGTCATTGCACGGCATTATGACCAAACCTCCGACGAGGAGTTTCAGTTGTTTTCAGCAACCGATGCGGGTGGACTGCTCGTTGACGGACTTGGTGATGGCTTGTTCCTGTCTTCGTCAACGAATTCCGTAAAGCTTGTCAATCAAACTGCTTTCAATATCCTTCAGGCTACACGCACACGCATATCCAAAACCGAATACATAAGCTGCCCTTCCTGCGGGCGAACACTTTTTGACCTTCAGGAAACTACGGCGCGAATCCGATCAGTAACCAATCACCTCAAAGGTGTGAAGATCGGTATCATGGGCTGCATCGTTAACGGCCCCGGCGAAATGGCTGATGCCGATTATGGATACGTCGGCTCCGGTCCGGGACGTATTACCTTATACAAAGGCCGGGAAGTAGTTAGAAGAAACGTGCCGACGTCACAGGCAGTGGACGAGTTAATCAATCTCATCCGCGAGCATGGCGACTGGATCGAACCAACGCTGGAGAACCAAACTACTAAGTAATGAATTATGAACACGGAAAACGACAAGATGAAGGCGCAGGAACAAAGCCACGAATCCAAAAAAGGTATTCGTGAGTTCTTCAGTCTGGGTGAAGTAGGAGGATACTTTTTCAGAAAGAAAGATCCTTCAAGACCAAGCAATATCAACCTGAAGATGATGCACGGTATCAATAAGATCTCACTTCTTATTTTCCTGGTTGGGGTACTGTACCTTATATTCAAGTTGGTCATCAAACCCGCACTCAATTGAATCTCGAAACATTCCGGAGTTACTGCCTTTCAAAAACGGGTGTAACCGAAGAGATGCCTTTCGGTGAAGAAACCCTGGTATTCAAAGTTATGGGTAAAATGTTTGCGCTTACCGATATCACGATGTTTACAAGCGTTAACCTGAAAACTGACCCTGAAAAAGGTGTGGAACTGCGCGAACGCTACGAATCCGTCACGCCGGGTTATCATATGAATAAGAAGCATTGGAATACGATTCTGATGGATGGCTCTGTTCCCGACCGCGAACTCAGTACCTGGATCGACGATTCTTACGAATTAGTTGTCGCGAAACTCACGAAAAAGGAGAAGTCGGCGTTAGAGAAAATGTGACCAGAGTGGCATGTCGGCCTGAATTTCTTTATAACTCCCGATTTTATGAAAACTGTATGGTTTGGGCTTGAATTCAACGGTAACAGGCGTGTTTTTCGCCCTTTTGTCTTGATAAATTCCCTATTTTTGTTTGATTTACCCAAACCATGTTGAGGGGACTTACGGCCATTCTGCTCATTCTTGCCTTGCTTTCCGCTTGCACCCAGCGAACGGTATGCCCTGCCTTTCAAAGCGCCTATATCTACGACAAGGACGAGCTCCGTAAGAAATTCAGTTACATCAAGGAAGATTCGACTCCCAAAATTTATTCTGCCAGCAAAACAAAATATCTCATCGCTGAACCGACTTCGTATCGCAAGAAAACGCGACAGATGAGAACTGTTGCCGCCAGGCCGATTTATGTGACCCTGCCTGACTCGATGCGTCTCGACGGCGAAGGACTACTGGGCGAGGAAGGCATGGCGGGTGAAGATGGTGTGACACCTGGTACTGAACTCGATCTCGCCGCAAGATCTGTAATTGATAGTATTTATATCGAAGACGTTCCTCAGGGACCTCAGCCCCCCGAACAGGACAGCGTCTACGTAATCTCGAAAGACCGGGAAGTGCGCGTGTTGAAGTATGACTTCCCCGATAGTCTCATCTACGACGAAAACACCGGTAAATACGTTGCTGAGAAACCAAGGTATGCCGTTGTTCATGTGACTTTCAATGTCGAGCAGGACAATTACATGTGGTATCTGCGTGATTACCTTGTGCTTCCCGATGTAAAGCAATCCCGTATCCATCAGTTGGGCCGGGCCGAAGATCAGCGCGCCGAAGCTTCCCGCAAGAACAAGCAGGAAAAGAAGGGTTTCTTCCGCCGAATCTTTGGTAAGAAGAATAAGGAGGAGCCGGTGGAGGAACCTCCGGTACGCCGCGCCGGTGATGAAGAAGAGTTCGACTTCATAGACGAAAATCAAACTGCCGTTGAAGAAGAGGCTCCCAGAGAAGAGAAGAAAAAGAAGGGATTATTCCGGAAACGCGATAAGAAGCCGAAGCAGGAGGAACAACCACCTCCACAGGAACCCGAGGACGACGAACCGCCCATCGAGGAGAAGCCCAATGAAATGGAAGTTATCCCTGACGACTCAGAGGTTGAGGGTTTCTGATCCGGTCTTTGGAAATATCGGGTTGAATGAAGTTATCGACCGCCCGATGAAATCAATCAAACAGCGTAAGATTGCCGTGCTGATCCGCAGGAGGTGCGGGCATGATAAGAGACGCTACGTCAGTAGAGCTGTCGCTGATCCTGGGCGATACGGAATATAAATTAATCTCACCTGCCGGATAAGGAACCAATAAACTTTTGAGTTCGCTTTCAGAACTAGTCTTATTCAGCCATTTCGCTTCGGCCTCCTTACCAAGTATTACAGGCATGCGGTCATGGATGGTATTCACCAGTTCATTTGCCGTTGTGGTAATTATGGTGAAAGTATGGAATTCATTTCCATCCGTATCTTCATACTCATCCCAGAAACCTGCAAAGGAAAAGAGAGGCTGATTCTTGCATACAAACCGATAGGGGATCATTGTTTTCTTGCCGGCTTTCTTCCACGCATAGAATCCGTCTGCAGGGATGATGCAGCGATTTTTTAGTAACGCTTTTTGGAGAGATACTTTATCATCGATCTGCTCAGCACGAACATTGATATACTTCTCGCTAAGTGTTTTGTTCTTCGCCCATTGTGGTGATGTACCCCAATAAAATGTTGAAATGCCTTCCGGCGAATTTGATGTAATGACCGGTAGGAGCTGCGTTGGTGCCGCGTTGTATCGCGGCTGAACAAACTCCGGGACATCTGCAGCGAAACGTTCGCGGATTTGTTCAATAGAGGCTGTGATACTGTAGCGGTCAATCATGGTGGGCAAAGTGAGCAGGAAAGTTAACAGGTTGGTCCTGCAAGAAAAATAAATTTGGAAATAAAAATCCCCGACTATTCCGCCAGGAAGCGCAGCGCACGATCCTCACTCCAGTAGACGCCGCCTTTCCTGAACTGCGCAAATCCGACGTGACCACCGCGTGCAGGCGTTTCCAGTCGAACGACAGGGTGACCTGAGACCACTTTCGTGGGAAAACAAGCCTGGCTCAGGAAGGGGTCATTTAAGGCGTTTATGATTAGCGTCGGCACTTTGATGTCGCCCACGAAATGAATAGAGCTGTTTTTCCGGTAATATTCTGTCGCATCGCGGTAACCGTGGAGCGGTGCCGTATATACGTCGTCAAACTGAGTTATTGTGCGTATCCGGGGTAAAGGCCGGATATCCAGTTCCGGGAAGCGCTGGTGTTTCCAGACTACCTTCAGCTTCAGGCTTTTCAAAAACCGGTTTGCATAGATCCAGTTCCCCGGAAGGGAAATCTTATCACAACTCGTATGCAGATCCATTGGGACCGAGAACACTACCGCTTTGCGAATCAGCGGATCCGTAGTACGCTCGCCGAGGTACTTCAGGGTAAGGTTTCCCCCAAGGCTAAACCCCGCCAGATAAACTGACGAATACGAATAGTTTGCCTTAACGTGTTGGACTACACAATCCAGATCGTCGGTGGCTCCGCTATGGTAAAATCGAAGCTGGCGGTTGATTTCGCCACTGCATCCGCGAAAGTTCCAGGCCAGAACATCGTATCCTCTTGCGCTTGCGGCCTTCGCCAGGCCTTTGATATATGGCCGTTTTGAATTCCCTTCCAGACCATGTGAGATAATCAGGAGCTTCCCCGATCCTTGTCTGATCCAGTCCAGGTCAAGAAAGTCGTCGTCAGGAGTTGAGATTCGTTCACGCACATAAGGAACGGTTTCCACCCGTCGAATCAGCGAGGGATAGATCGTTTCAAGATGTGCATTGAACAGAAAAAGCGGAGCCTTGTAGTTCACCCGTTTATAACCGTTTTTGGCCCGGGAAAATTTAGTTTCCGGCAATTAATTTCAGGTGCGCGAGATGATGTTCACCGTGCCAGCTGTAAAGTGCTATCATTCGCTCAATGCTGTTTTGCTTTTTGGTGGCTGGGTGAATAAAGGCGCGATTCAACTGGGATTCCGGAATCGACCGCAGCAGCGTAACCCACTTTGCATGCAGGGCACGCAACAGCTTTAACGATAGCGAGGTGTCGGCGCTGACTTCCGGAGTCATCGCCCACGCTTTTTCGTCATAGGCTTTGATCAACGGTGTGTCTTCGGTGAGCGCCCACTTCACCCGGATGTAGGCATTCATATGACTGTCGGCGACGTGGTGCACTACCTGACGCGCTGTCCAGCCACCTTCGCGATACGTCGTTTCCCATTGCGTGGGAGTGAAACTTTCAACAAGTTTTTCAATTCTCCCGGGTAATGTTTCAATCGACTTGATGAAACCTTCCCTCTCCTCCGAAGTATAGACATCTTTCGGTGAAAAGTCCCCTATGGGATACTGACGTGAGGCAAGGTCATTCATGGAATTCTTCACGGATTTTCTTACGGCGGTTTCGTACTTTAATGTTAACCATCTCGATCATTAACGAGAAGGCTACTGCAAAATAGATATACCCTTTCGGAATATCATAATGCAAACCCTCAAGAAATAACATAAACCCGATAAGAATCAGAAATCCGAGGGCAAGTACCTCCATTGAAGGATGCTTTTGGATGAAACTACTGATGGATCCCGAAAACACCATCATAATTCCAATGGACACGACTACTGCGATGATCATGATAAGCACCATATCCGTGAGCCCAACCGCGGTGAGTATCGAATCAAAAGAAAAAATAATATCGAGCAGGATGATTTGAACAATGACTCCCGTTACATTGATGTTGCCTTTTGTCTGTTCAATCGTTTCATCCTCGCCTTCCATCTCATGGTTGATCTCCCGGGTGCTTTTGGCGATAAGAAATAGCCCGCCAAAAATAAGTATCAGATCGCGACCGCTTATTGGAAGCTCTTGTTGAAATAAAATGCTTTCAGGAATGGTGAATATGGGTTCTTTGAATTTCATCACCCAGGTGATGGTCAACAGCAACAGGATGCGAACCAGCATGGCCAGCATAAGCCCAAAATTCCGGACGCGTGCACGGATATCTGGTGGAAGGCGGTTGGATACGATCGAAATAAAGATGATGTTATCAATGCCAAGCACAACCTCAAAAAAGGTTAGCGTAAGCAAGGCTAGCCACGTCTCTGCCCGCAGGAAGATTTCCATCAAAAAGCGTTAGGTGTTCCTATATAAAATTAATCGAAAGAAACAGAGTTCCAAAAAGGACGTATTTACGGTCCCATTTACCAGCTTGTCGGGTCAATGCCCAACAATGACCTTTCGCCATACAATTCCTTTTACTGTTTCTATCTGAACGAAATACATTCCGGCGGCAAGTGTTCCGGTCACCACTTCTTTGGTGTGCTCGCCTTTACGGAATTCCGATTCGAAGACAGCACGGCCAAAAGAGTCCATTACTCTGACTGGATAGACGTCCTGTGCCCCGTCTCCCAACTTAACGGTGAACGACTGATCGGCCGGATTCGGGTAAACGGACAATCCGCCAAACACCACTTCTTCAATAGCCGTAATTATCCCCGGATCAGCAACCGATGTTTCGATCGTAGCCTGGTATACTTCACGGGTTAATTCATCCTGAATGAATGCAATCACTGCGAGGTCTGATCTTTCTACAGCATTACTGACTTTCCAGTTGAGAGCAATATCATCTGTTACCGTTCCGTCCATCAGCGGAAGCGGTAGCAAGGTGCCGGTAGCATTCGGTAACATCTTGCGCACCACATACCGGTCGGATCCGACTGTTTTTTCCACCACAACGACGTGCAGAACAGGTTTTCTTGTCCCGTCGGCGGGGAAGGACTCAAGGACGTTGGCATTCGCCGTGATCAACAGTTCCCCTTCGCTGGCTTCTACTGACAGGTTGACGAGGAATGGGGCCGATGCAAGAGATCTCAGATCGCGGTATTGCGTTTCCCACGAGGTTGTGAAATTACCTTCGCTCAAACCATCGACGAACGCCCGCGGAATGTATTCAGTCTTAAGCGGAATTCCATAATATGCGGCGCGCGCGGCGGGGTCCGTTGGATTGACCGAGAAGTTTGCGTCGTTAGTCGGAAATCCAAGATGATACTGAATCTTCACTGCTTCCGCCTCCGGTATCGTCGCGTAATAGTTATTGTTTACACTGAATTCATGGTTCGTGAAATTCTCAATCAGAATGTTTCGGTTTCGTTCACGAATACTCAGGTTGTTAAAGGCGAAACCTTCAAACTCTCCGGTGGCATTACTCGCGAACGCAATCCGGAACCGAACCTTGGTTTTGTTTTCTACATTGTCAAGTTTGTGTCGCCCCTGCATCCACTCATAGCTGTCGCCATCATTCCAGAGTTGGCCGGACCAGCCCACCTGGCTACTACCAATGTTACCAGTCAAAAAGCCCTGGGTGCTAAACCATTCCGATCCGGATACCGTATTGCCCAGGGCGTTCCATGTAGTTCCGCCATCATTCGAGTATTCAAGGACAGCACCGTCATAGCTTCGTTCCGTATCGGTGATGTAGTCCAGCGCGATTACCGGTTTGGTAAAATCTGTGATGTTAAAGCAGGGACTGTTTATGAATGACCGGTCGTCGGGCGAATAGTTTTGTGTGGCATGGGTAACCCAGGCATTTTCGCTGCTCCTTACGTAAACCTTATCGGGCTGCTCAAATACCCAGGTTGAATTTCCATTGATATCTTCAACGGTCCAGAATCCCCTGCCGTTATCAAGGTCACGCATGCTGTACGGGTTTTGCGGAGTCGGACTCAGGTAAGGCAATAGCGTGACCGGTTTGGTGGTGCTTCCGGCGCACCCCAGGTTAGTGATGGCAGTAACCGTGACGTCGTATGTCGCCGGAACGGAGGCGTTGATGAACTGATGGCGCGGATCCTTATACGTGTTGGTTGTAGTGCCACCATGCGTGCCTGCGGGAACAGATGCACCACTGAGACCTTGTGGAAGCATGTGGCCATCACCGAAGTCCCACTGAAAACGTTCCACGCCAATTTCCGGCGGAACAATACCGATGAACTCTGTGAAGTCTTCGTCGCAGAGTTTTGAATACGTGAAGCTGGGCTCCGGATTAACACCAACGGTGACCTGCGTACCATCCGTAGCCGCGCATTCACTGGCATTCGATGTGTAAGTAATCCGCAGGCGAATATTATACAACCCCTGACGCGGGTAGGTGTGAACGGGATTTTGTACGTCATAAATTACGTCCTCGCCGTCGGGACCTCCACGTTCTATAAGCCACTCATAGGTATCGGCACCGTTTGGTCCCTGGAATGAAAATTCACGATCTTCACATTGTGCAGGTACATTCAATGTAAACTGAGGAACCGGAGTAATCTGAAGTGTAACTTTTGTCGGATTACTCTGACAGTATCCGAAATAGTCATCCGTAACCCAATAATCCTTTGACTGTGGTACTGAACTATTCAGGTTTGTATTAAAAATGGATGTGAGTGCCGGATCGGGATCCGAAAGATTTTCATTCTCGTACCACTGTATATAATTGAATTCCCCATGAGCACTGAGGGTAAGATCGCCTTCGTAGAACTGACAATACTGTTTGTCCTCAGCTATAGGAGGAGTCGGCTTACGCACGGTAATGAATGGCTCGATTACTTCTCCAAAGCACCCGTTCTTATCGTTGTAACGATAAATCATCGCCAATCTGCGGAAAGCTTCATTGCTGGGATAAGTGATCGCGCCTGGAGCGAATTCAAATACATCTGGACTCGTTTCAGAAATTCCATTTGGACTTTCCGGAATCATACCGGGTTCAGATACCACCGACCACGATAATGTCGTGTATGAACCGTCGGTGGACGTTGTGAGCACAAACGGGTCGTTGCTTTCGCAAAAAACCTCAGATGAACGAATGCTGGTGATCACCGGCTGGATGCCAGGGAGATAGAGTTTAACCTCAACTACATGGAGTGGGAGCATTAACGGTGGACCCAGGGGAAGATTGATTTGCGAATAGATTGCAATGTAAAACACATCAGAACCACCCAGTACGGCAGCAGCCATCGCCGGATCAAGACGATAGGTTTTTGGTGAACCTCCGATTTCGATCAGTGGCCCGTTGACAGGTGTGTTATGCGACGTCCAGAAGGCCATATGACGGTATGTGCTCATGTTGACAACGGCTGGGTTAGGTGCCAGAATTCCGGATACCCCCTGGTTTATTGGTTCATTGGCGCAGTAACCGTCTTCAATATTTAATATAGGTGACTGGCTGGAGACTGAGACCAGAATTTGGTCTGAGTTACTGCATCCCGCACTGTTCGTATGTGTATAGGTTAACGGAAGGTCTGAAACAATGCCCGTAGTATTTGGGTGAAAGTAATAGTTTCCGTCGCCGTGAAGCGCTATGCCCGCGCCGGTAAATGTGTCAGTACCCGTTGAAGGCGTAACGCCATCCTGATTGGTTGCTGTGCCGGAAAGAAGATGGGCCGGTTCGTTTACAATGAATGATAACTTCGTCCCCGGATCCCACGAAGCAACTGGGGCTTCATTGACGGTTACCGTCACTGTCGCCGGACTTGCACCGTTGGTGTTTCCGTCGGAGTCGGTAACTGTGCACGTATACGTGGTTGTAACCGATGGCGATACGGTTATCGTCTGGCTGGTGCTTGTGAAGCCAGCCGGAGACGATGTCCATTGAATGTTGTAATAACCATTTCCGCCAGAGATCACAGATGTAATTGTCGTGCTTTCTCCGCCACACACACTTTTATCTGGTCCCGCGTTTACGCTTAGGCTCTGCGTTGAAAAAGTAACTGCCTGTATTCCGGTTGGGTTATTGTAGGCATCCTCAACTGAAGCAAGTGTTACTGAATACTCAATATCCGCACCGAGGTTGTTATCCGGATTGATGGTGATCCCGGTCTTTCCCGCGTTAATCGTCGCTGTGAAACTGATGTTGGCGTTGTCGCTGGTCCGAACGAAGGTGATAAGCCCGCCAACGTTCAGATTCGTGATTTCGCTGTTATTCAGGTTCCGAATCGATTCGTCAAAAGTCAAAACAACATTCGACGTGATTGAAAAATTGGTGGCACCATTAGGTGGATCAAAAGTAACCACAGGCGGCGTACCATCGGTGGTGGTAAACGTGGCTGATACTGGCGTTGTGATCGCGTTGTTGGAAGCGTCTTCCACGTTATTAATGCTGACATAGATCGGCGTGAGATCCGGCAACGCTCCAGCAGGATCGATTGTGACTATCGTACCGGTACCGTCAATGACCGCATCAAATGGAATATTCACCCCGGAGATATCTGTGAGTCGTAATACGATCCTGCTATCGATGGTCACGTTATCCAGCGTACTATTGTCGAGATTGCGGATTGGCTCGTTGAATGTTATCACGATATTTGCCGAGTTGCTCACGCCGGTGGCGCCATTAACAGGATTGAATGTGGCCACGGGTGGCTGGGTGTCGACCGTTGCAAACGTAATTTGCGAACTAACTGTCGCGACGTCATAGTGGTTCTCGACCGGAGACAGACTTACAAAATAAAGCTGATCCGGATCGAGATCGCTCACCGGGTTTATGATGATCGTTGTTTTGCCGGCGTTGATCGTTGCTGTAAAGGGAACATCCGCGCCGCCGGAATTTGTTAATTTAAATGAAATGAGCGAAGCGAGATTTGCATCCGTGATTTCGCTGTCGTCAATGTTTCTGACTGCTTCATCTAACCCTATGGTAATGTTGCTGGTGATGGCAACTCCTGACGCTCCGTCTGTCGGCGTGAACGTAATTACCGGTGGCGTACCATCTGCCGTTGTGAAGAAGATGCTCTGAGCAGTTGTTATCGCGTTATCAAACTGGTCTTCGACATTATTCACGGCAACGTAGATTACTGTGAAGTCTGGAAGCGATGCCGACGAAGTGATTGTGATCTGAGTGTTCGCGCCATTCAGTGTAGCATCAAAAGGGATATCGGGTCCGAGGGCACCCGCTTCTTTCAGTGTAATTTTGGCGTCGATCGAGGTACTGTTGAGGTCAGCATTGTTTAAGTCGCGAATAGGTTCATCAAAGGTTATTACAATACTTGAAGCATTGGGAAAATCGATGGAACCGTTGGAAGGAGTGAAGCTCGGAACTGGCGCCTGCGTGTCGTTGGTGGTGGTGAATATGGCGGATGTTCCGGTGGTTGCGTTGTTTGTCACGTCTTCAACCGGTGCAATAGCCACGTAGTATACCTGATTGTTATCCAGCGACGCCGTTGGCACGATAGTAATGGTTGTTTTACCGGGGTCTATCGAGGCGGTAAACGGTACATCATCGCCGGAGATGTCATCCTTCCTTAATGTCAGGAGGGTAGCCACGTTGCCGGATGTGATTTCACTGTCATCTATATTACGGACAGCCTGGTCAAAGGCGATGATAACATTGACGGAAGTAGAAATATTAGTCGCCCCGTCCACCGGCAAAAATGAGACCGTCGGTTGTGCGAAGGCAATTCCGGTGAACGCCATCCATACGATGATCGCCAGTAGTGTACGTTTTTTCTCCAGCTGGAACATTGTAAAAAGTAGTTATGCTGCTATTTGATTTCGTCTGAGTGATTAATCCTTCAACTCCCCGTTCCGGTCTGTCTTGATCAAAAAGATGGATGACAATCCTCCGGATTGTTCAGTGCCATCGTAAATAGTGCCGCATATCAGTAAACTGCCATCGTCAGTTTCCCGAATAGTGGATACCGTTTCGCTTGTACTTCCCCCAATAATCCTGTTCCATTCAATATCTCCGAAGGCATCCGTTTTTATTAACCAGAGATCCTTGCCCCCGTTTCCGATTCCTTTTCCTTCGTCTGTAGTTAACGTTCCGGCTATGGCAAATCCACCGTCACGCGTGGTTGTAACCGCTTCGCCCGTCTCGGCGACATCGGAAAGGGAAGGTGTGATTGAGGAGCCTGCCAGTCCATCGAAATAGCGAACGCTCCCTTCGACAAACCTCCCGCTGCGATCAATCTTTATGAAAAATATGTCAGCATTCTGGCCATCCGGCCTTGAGTACGTGCCAACGGCTGTGTAGCCAGATGCCGTTCTCCGTAAATCCCGGATCTTAAGCGATTGTTGCTGATCATTCTGGCCGTAGTAATGGCTGTTAAGAAATGTCGAGTTTGGAGCGACTACCGGAATAGCCAGATAAGAGTAGCTGAATGCATTGATGCTTTCGGTTATGCTTGATCCCCAGATGATATGCTCACCATCGACGTGAACCGTTCTGGTATTGATATAGTCGCGAACTATGTAGTTGTACTCTTTGCTCCATACCGTGTCCAGTGTTGTCAGATCAATGGAGGCGACGTACGCATAGCTGCTTTGCCCGGGCTCTCTAAAGGTCCCAAGTGTAACAAGATTATGATTCCCATCAAGAGTTGCTCCGTTTCCAAGATAGTCTACATGTTTGGCCTCGGGGGTTATCCGTTCGTAGGATGTTATGTCCTCAACCACGGTTCCGCTCTCGTTTAAAATGATAAGACGTGCTGTGTGGTTTTCAAGTTCGCTGATGTCACTTGCATTCGGACTGTATGTTACGGCGCTACCGATTACCACGTAACCACCAGGTATGATTTTCAGGCTGCTGGCTATCCCGTTGTCAATTGTGGTTTGCCATTGCTTCTGGCCTAGTTGGTCGGTCTTTATTACAACGATTCGTGAAGCCTTCGTACCCCCGGTGACATCTACTGTTCCGGCGATAATGAACCCATCTCCGGTAACTTCGGCCCCGGCTGCAGACATGCTGTAGGCACCTTCATAAAAATGCATAAAGGTATTTCGTTCGCCTGGCGCTGCGTCTTCCAGTTCCTGGCACGCACCAAGGATCATGCATGCAAGCAAAGCCGGGAGGTATAATCGTTTCATAGTCATTTCCTGATCTTTTTTGGGTTGAACCGGTTATAAACGTATCCGATTGTTACACTCAATGTGTTGACCTTGATGATTCCGTCGATATATCCGCCTGTCGGATTGATGCGGTTGAAGTTATCATAAATCGCTTCCGTGTCGTTTACTCTGGTGAGACCATAAGCGTAGCGCAACTCAGCAACAACAAAACCACCTGTCACTTTCGCTTTGACACCGACAACGGCCAGTCCACTGAAATTCAGTTTATTTCGGGTGGACATGAGGTTGATTGATTGCTCCTCCAATGAAGTCGCGTCTTCCTTGGTTCTGCGGAATGTGTTGTTGGCTGAAAGCAGATAATCGGCGGCGACGCCGAGTCCGATATATGGCTTGAATTTCTTATCTGCGACAGTATATTGAACCACTAGCGGAAGCGAGACCCATGTTTGTTTTTCGAGCCCGTTCGTTTCGAAGTTACGGCTATAAGGTTGACCTTCCGGCGTGGTATCGAAGAAGGTACCCTCGTTGATGTATTTGAATGTCCGCATCAACATGAGAAGTTCAGGGTGGAAGGTTAACCTCCGGTTCAGAAAGGGCAGGGGAACATCCGCGGCTATCCCACCCTGAAATGAAAAGCCATAGTCGTAGTGGCTCGCGAGTTCGTTCGCCGGTATGTAACTGACTACATTAGGAAGCGTTGCATTTGCACCAAGGTTTATTCCTATACGATAAATGGGGGCCGTTCGGAATGTTCGGTACAGTGCAACAAATTCCGCAGGATCTGTCTCGGGTTTTACTTCGAAATAATGATTTGATCGGAGAAGATTGAGCATGGCCTCGTCTGCCTTCGCCGGTTCCTCCAGATAGATATAGGCAAGACAAAGTAACTTGTAAGCCTCCGTCTTCTCATCACGGGAAAACCCATTTTGTAAACATCGTTCAAGCAGCCCCGGAACATCGTGAAGTCGTCCCTGTTCGTAGATGGATCTCGCCAGACGTAACGTCTGCGTACACGACGTCATTTGGCCGTAAGCCGCAAATCCTGAAATCGCTACAAACAGAAAAGCTGTAAAAGATCTTTTCATTTCAAGTTAGGTTCTGAAGAGTTGCCTCTTCCGGTCAATATGTTAAAGTCCGCCTACGCTTATGGTAAACGCGGCCTTCGGTTTATTTCTGAGGAACACTGGAGCATGTCGCTTCATAGGGAAGGTCGTTCCCCGCGAAGATGTCCCATTCTTCCACATTGATATTTCGTCTGACGAATCCACAAAGGATTTGTGACATGGTTTCGATTTTTGTCGGCCACGCGCGAATGGTATGTTCCATGCCTTTGATCGTTTCGGTTGAACTGTGAATGCTTGCCAGAATCTGTTCGTCATCTGGTGAAAAAGTTGCACTCCACACCCAGTCACGATGGTCACTAAGAATGATTGGTTGTTCCTTCAGGTTGCTGAGATTCCAAAGACGGACGGTCTTGTCTTTGCTGGCAGTAGCCATAAAAGTGCCGGCGTGGTTGAAACGAATTTGTTCAATCCCTGATGTATGACCCGACAGAATCCGCACTACCATTCTGGCGGCGTTGTCAAAGATCTTCACGACGCCACGATTGTCACCAACTACAATCAGCCGTCCAGTCTGGTCGAAGGATATCGAGGTTAGTGGATTGCCGATATTCGGGATTTCCTCGACGGAATAGTTTCCACGTGTGTCCCACAAATACAAACTACCGTTCTCGGCCGCACCTGCAAGATACCGCCCGTCGGGGCTGAGGGCTATCGCATTGATCTTTGTCCGCGACGCGATCACTTCCCGGCTCGAGGTGAAGTCTGAAAACCGTATGCTTCTACCCGCGTTATCCCGGGCATAGAATCCGGTGTTATCGGGAGTTATGAGTATATTTTCGATTGCGTGAATGTATCCCGGAACTTTCCGTGGTTCTCCCATCTTCGATAGCTCGTAAACCTCCACAAAGTTCTGGCTTTCACTTTGTGAATTCAGTCCCGCTGCAACCAGATATTGTTCATTGACTGCTACCGAGTAATACTGATAATTTTTGCGGGCAATCAACACGTCAGATGTCCATTGGTTATCCGTTTCTTTCCACCGAATGATTTTGCCATCGCTACCCGCAGAGTAGATCAGATTGTTTCTGGTGTCTGTTACCAGGGCGCGGGCCGCACCATTGTCATGTGCTTTCAGGCTTTTCGTAAGCGCGTGGTCATTTTTTGAGAGCGCGAAATACAACCCGTTGTACACGTCGTTGTCATATTTGTAACCGCGGTGTTTCGAATTGAAATTGTACGCCTGCTGGGCGATAAGTGCCTGCTGTTCAGGATCGCTGAGTTCCTTTGATTTCACAGCCATGGCTTTTGCCTGCGCAATGTAACGCTGACGCAATGCCTCCTCAGCATTCTTGCGGGCTTGCTCACCCTGATAGATTGCTTCCTTTTCGTTCTGCTCGGCACGGATTCGCTCACTGTTGGCAACTTTCTCATTTTCAATTGCCTGTAATTCGTTTCGGCGAGCCAGCTCCGCGTTACGTAGTGCCTCGATGGTGGCGGCTTCCGCACGGCTTCGCTGCTGCTGCTCCGATTCCTTGGCTGTAAGGGCAGCATCGCGTGCGTTGTTCGCGTCATCACGTGCGACGAGAGCCTTTGCTTTTTCGGCGTCAGCACGTTGTTCGTTCTGCTCTGCCTTGAGCCGTTGCGCCTCAGCTTCCTGCAGATTTGCGTCTGCAATTGTTTTCTGGATCAGGGCGAAGACAAGAAACGCAATTGATATAACGGTCGCCGTACCCAGTACAAGGGCGAAGATCCGCGCATTGCGAAGCTTTCGCTTCTGCTCCTGTTCTTTGATCCGCTGTTCCGTTTCCCACTCTTTCTTCGAATACTCAAGAAAGATCATCGTCCGCTCATACGCGGGATTGTACCGTTGGCCCCACACAAGAGTGGGTTTGTGTTTAGCCTGCCAGTTCAACGCCAGTTGCAGATCCGGCGGCCTCCAAAGTCCGGCTTTGCCCACCTGATACATAGTCGATGCGTCTGACAGTCGCGTGTACATCTGAACCGCCTCAGCTTCGTCATCCACCCAATTCTTCAACCTTACCCATATACGCATAAGACTCTCATGCGAAATATCGATAATTGACTTGCCATCAATGGGGGTATTGTGTGCCGGAGTAAGGAGCGAACGCCCCGGCTTACGGAATTTTTCGACGATGGCAATTACTTCCTCTTCAGGCACATCCGCGATGGCTGCGATTTCATGCAAACGTGTTGGCCGGCGGATGCCAAAGTTTTCGCCTCGTTTCTCTGTGATTGCCTTGAACAGAATCTCACATACGTGTTTCTGATCTTCGCTGAGTTCGTCGTATGCTTCATTGGCATGCATCGACAATGCTTCGGTCATCGTACCGATTGCCTCGTAATGCTTTAGGTCAACTGGTTCGTCGTCGTAATCCTTTTTAGTTGTCCAGTAATCCCAGGTCCTCATCAGGGCATGCTGCAGGATAGGCAACTGGTCAGGATTGTCACCCAGGTCGTTGAGTAATTGCTGCACCAGCCGCGGTGCGACGCGGCCTCCGCCTACGGCTACCGGGCCCTCAATTGCAGTGCGCTTTTGGTCGCGGGTAAGCTGAGGAATCAGATAATGGCTGTCGTTGATCTTTCTGGTTAACTCCGGAAACTGGGCGCAATCCCCGATAAAATCAGAACGCATCGTGATGGCGACATAGATTGGAACGTCCGGGTAGTTTACCGCTTCAATGAGAAGGTTTACGAACGCGAGTGTCTCGTTCACCGAGTTCATATCCTGGCTGTCCTTGAAACGGAACAGTTCTTCAAACTGATCTATCAGTACAAGGTAATTCTTGTGCTTTGCTTTTCTGCTTTGTTCGATGGCTTCAACAAGGCCGAGAGAGCTGCTTCGAAGCAACGTTGAGAAGATGGTGCGCTTAATCTTCTTTTCTTCAACTTCTCCCGTCTGGTAATCCGGATGACTTTTGAGAAGCGATTCCGCAAGGTTGTCAATTGGTCCGGATCCCGGACGTGTTACAATTACTTCCCAGTCGGGGCTTGCATCCGTAAGGAAACCTCCATAGAGGATCGGCATAACACCGCAATAGATAAACGATGATTTACCACTTCCCGATGGCCCGATGATTCCTACGAAACGGTTTCTCGAAAGCTTCAGCAACACCTCATCACTTTGCCCTTCCCTTCCGAAAAACAGATGACTCTCGTCAATATTGAACGGGCGTAATCCCGGAAATGGATTTAAGGTAGCAACGCGCTTGTGAATAACCTCGCTCATGGTTATGTATTAAATTCCTGGATGAAAGAATCAAAGGAGCCGGTTTGATCCGATTCGATAACCCGCAGGTTCTGAGCGCGGAATACTTCAACATTGAGGCCTGAACTGGGTGCGGCAATAATGGTCTTGGCAACGATGGGTTTCTTTCGGCCGAAACCCGGTGCCTTCAGCAGGTCAAGAGCTTTCATGCGAACCCACTGTTCATTCACTTTCCCCTTGAAGATAATTGCACCGTCAAGCCGCCTTAGATTATCAATATGTTTTTGCCGCAGTTCAAGTAGTTCTCCTTCAAATTCTGGGAGAAGAACATCAAAGCCGGATTTGCGTAGCGTATCGATAAATGGAGCAACCTCTGCATGATCCACCTTATCGTGTATAACGTATATTGATTTGCCGCTGCTTTCAACAAGTTGCGTTTTTTCAACGGCATCGAGCAACTCTTCCCGCATAATGTTCTTGAAATCTTCAAGTGACGTTTGTAGAATTTCCACTCCTTCCTGGGCCTCTACATCACGTTTGATGTTCTCGATGAAGCTTTTTTGGCGTTCACTTGCACTGCTCGGGTTGGCCGGGATCCAGATCAGGCGTGTGAATTCCCGATCTTCTTCGCGTGCGCGGATGCTTTTTTCCGCGGCAATTCGGTGTTGATGGTCGACTACCGACTTCTGGGATCCCTCGGGAATTTCGCCATAAGCACTTCCGATAAGGTGGATAGACAGTGATGACTGATCTATGTCGCGCTTCACAATTCGTTCCAGCTCAGCAATTGTGCCCGGAAGCGTCTGGTTTGGCATAACATTGTAGCCGTGGCGTTGTAATTCACGTTTGATGATGTTGCGCTGAACGGATAGATCGTGGCCGGTTTCGGCCAGGTAGATTGTTTTCCTTTTGAAGATCACCGGTTCCTTCGCGGCGTGTTGATGCTTGATACTAAACAACGTGTCATAGATATCATACGTCAGATCCACCATCTTCATCCAATACTGACGTTCCGCTTCGGTGCTGAAGTAATCAGTATACTCGCGCACATCTCCCGATTCGGGATCAATCTGGTACATTTCATATCCGAGAAGTTCACGTAAACGCGGTGGTTGTTCCTGAACACTTAACGGACTCTTAAATACTTTGAAAAGGCGCAGTCCGCGCTCCGGATGAGCTTCCGAATGCTTGTAAAAGGTCTCAATGTTATCCAGGCACCCCCCGGACTTTATGAAATTCTCTGAAAGTATCGGAACGAGAATACCGGTGTTGTCCAGATTCGGCGAGGTAATATTGTCGTGTTCTCCCTTCAACAATACGTTAGGTTTTGATCCGAGCACTTGCCCGAGCATCAATTCCAGAAACCGTTTGAACTGGGTGACCCACCCTGGCTGATTTCCTGAGGATTCATCGTCCTTGTCAGCAAAAACAATCAGCACATCGATATCAAATTGCATGTTGGGGTTATTTTATTTTTTATTCTCCGTCTTTTACTTATTGTTCACAGTAATCCATACCGGCGTATGCTACAACTTCACCTCAACACGCTGGTTCGCCGCCGAAATATTTTCCATTAGTCCGTGTACCATCTCATGGTTATTGGCCAGCACGAAGTAAAGATCCATGATATTGATCCGGAAAACCACCGATCGTTCCATCGCCTCGATTTGAGTAATACGTTCAACAGGAGCATTGGTAAAAACCTCACCATACGCATCGCCCTTTTGCATCATTTTTACAATTCGCCCCTGATCGCTGAGTTGTACGCTCCCATGAGCAACTATCAATAACGGATCATTTGCTTCCTCCGGATCAAGTTTCAGCTTACTCCCTGCGTCAAGATCCAGTGGTACGATTTTGTCCGCAAGTTCTGCCACGAGTATGCCGTTTATGTTTTGAAACAAGGGAGATTGTTTTATAAACATTACCATCTCGATGAACAAAAAGAATCCGTCATTCAGCCCGTCGAGGAGCTGATTGTTTTCAATTGAAGAATCGAGAAAGAATTTATCCCTGGCAGGTAGTCGTTCCGTTACGCGCGAATAGAAACTTTTGTCTTTATTGTAAATGACCCATGCCGCAGTTTCCTGAAGGAGCTTGTCGCGGTTGAATAAGTGAGCAACAAGGCCCCGGCTGACGCGGAAATCATCCAGAAAAGCACTGGCGTGAATGGCACAGGCTTTCGTCCACCGATTGTTAAAGTTAAAGTCGCGGTTAAGGATGTAATTTATTACCTGGATGGGTTTGTATTCCTCACGTGGATAATAAAGCTGAAGGTCCCTGAGTTTCTGAGGAGTCGGTGACTCGTCAAGGAGTGGAATCAACTTCGGTTTAAGTTCGGGATCAAGGAACAAGTCGATGAGTTCCAGTGCAAAGGCGATGTTTTCAGGATCGCCACTTTCGAGGTTGTCACGGACGAGTTGAACATTTCGCGGATCGTAGATCAGCGATAACAACATGAAGATGTGGTTGAAATTGTCGCGAACTTCTTCCTGCAGGGCTTCCCGCAGGAACTTGAAGGTTATTAAATCAGGTAGTTCATGGATGGCCGCGAGATTCCAGATTGCCTTGCTTAGTTCCGAATCAAGAATATTCACAATGTCGCGCCGTTCCTTGCCAAGAGCCTGATAATTAATATAACGTAGGCTGTAAATGATTTGCTTGACGATACGTTTATCGGGGAAATCAGCTTTTTTCCATAAAAGCTGGTGTGCTGTGCGTCCGCCGATCTTTCCCATGATCTGAACGATACGCAGCATCACAACGTCTGATTGTCCCGACTTGTGAAACGCCGCCTCCAGTGTGTCCAGTATTTGTTCACCTCCGGCTGTGAGCGCTGCGGCAGCAAGGTGGCTGAATGTCGGTGCCCCAAGAAGTTCAATCAGGATCGGCCACGTTTCAGGACGGTTTACTTTGCGGGCAGTATGCAGTGCTTCAAAACGCACTTTCGGATCGATATCGCGTAGGAGCTCCAATAGAACAAAAATGGTTTTTGGGCCAACAAGTGTGCGAAGCATTTTCGCGGCGAGAATCCGGTCATTACGCCTGGGAGACTTACTCAGCTGAATCAGTTTCTCCGGGCTTATCGAAAGCAGGTCACTTTCGCGGCTTGCATTCATTGCATTTTCTGCTAACGTTCTTAGCTCCTTTCTTTCGGGATCCTGAATGCCCAGTTCACTGAGTTTGTCCTGCGCGAATACACGAATTTTGTCACCTGCGCCGGAAGCCAGCCGAATAAGTGAATTCTCATAAAGGGCCGGTTCGAGCTTCTCCATTAGCTTAAGTGAATAGATCACTTTTTCTTCGATGGTCCCATGGCTCTCACGGTCCAGCAAAGTGGTTACAGAGAACTCGGTCTTTTGGTCATTCGCGGTTTTCTGTTTCGATCGCTGGAGAGTTGTCTGAAGAGTGTCTTTATAACTGTGGTGCATGCGATTCGTTACGATATACCAGGCTGCAATCATCGGAATCGTAAATGCTGTTATAGACAACAATCCAAACCACTCAATTTGTGTGATCAGGTAAATTAGTCCCCCGGCCAGCAGACTTGCGAATGCCGTAACTGTGCCGGTAATTTTGGTTTGAACATCAATACGGATGTTACTTTCAATCGGCAGCAAATACAACCTGAATGTTGTTTCATCAATGGTTTGCTTAAACGTTGAAAGGAACAGGCGACTGATTGAAATAATGATGAAGAAGACAATAAACAGATTATCCTGGGGAGTATATCCGAAAGCAGAACCCAGAACCAGCGCGCACACAGTGAAAAAGCCGATGAGAATTGGGTTGATGAGTAGCGAAACACGCATACCATAGTCTTTGATAATCCGATCCTGAGCAACGGTATCGAAGAGGAATGCGAAGATCACGATGGTCATTTCGAAGTAGGCCAGTAGTCTGGCGAGATTGTCTTCGTCCTTGCCTTCATTATAAAGCGTGGCTACGTTTAAAAATGAGAATTCCACGAAGTTTGTTGCGATCATCGACACAATGATGAACAGCGACATGAAAAGCAAATACTTGTTTTTGAAAAAGTCGGCGAAAGGTACCTTCCTGTTCGTGATTCGTTCCTGTGCGAATGTTCGGGCCTGGCTCAAATGCTGTCGCGAGAGGTAAATGAAAAGTGCCAGAAATATCGCAATTGAAAGCAAGCTTACGGAGAAGAGGCTTTCTGTCGTTGCCCACCGGAGTTCAAGGAACTGTGGGATAAGAAAGAATGCAATGAACGATGCAATCATTGCGCCCTGATCCACCGAGCTGAGAAGCCGTCTTGATTCTCTTACATTAAACAGTCTGCCGAAAGCTCCCCAGAAAACAAGTAACGTAATATATGAAAACGGAATGATCGCTGTAAAACCAAAGAAGTAGATGTCGCGGCTGTCGCGAACCAGATTACCACCAAACTCAATAAAGGCAGTTAATCCGGTAATCACTGAAAGACTCAATGCGGCAAGTAATGGAAATGGAATTCTGTTTTGAAGAAAATTATACAACATTGTCGCTAACAGCCCGAAGGCTCCCGAAAACAAAAGCGCCACTGGGAGGTCAGTGGTTTCATCGAACTTCTGCAGAAATAATGATTGGGCGGCTACCGAGAAGGTTGCAACGAAGACTCCCATGAAGAAACTCATGATAAGCAAGAGCATTACTCTCCGGCTTTCATGCGGCTTCACTTTAAGCAGTTGAAGTAACTTTTCTTTCATGCAGAGTTTTTCCAAAATATTAAAAGTCGCTATTCAGCAAATATTTTCCTACCTGACGTAGTTTTTTCGGTCAATAGTTCAAATTCTGATGTTGACCCATTGATGATCTTATGGATGGTACAAACCGAAACATTGAAATACCGGAATGTTAAATGACATTGTAAGGTTCGTATCGCACTTCGCAACTTTACGACAACTGTTATTAGTAATATTGGGATTTAAACTTTTTGCTATGGGAAGAAAGTTCAGTTACCTCACGGTGATGTTTCTCGTGTCAGTATGCATGCTTTACGGGCAGGGAAGCAAAGCACGAAATGAAGCGGAACGACTTTTTGGTGTTAAGGCCTACGATGCCGCGTTGACTAAATTTCTTGAGGCAATAGAGTCCGGCGAAAAAGACCCGTTGGTGCATTATAAAACCGGTGTATGTTATCACCGGGCGATGGACGTAAACCAGCATATTAAGGCAATTCCTTACTACGAATATGCCGCGAAGAATGGACAGGGTTTGCCTTTATCCCTGCATTATGATCTGGGTCTGCTCTACGCACGCGACGAAAACCTTCCGCAGGCAATTGAGGCTTTAAACAGGTATCGCGAACTTTCGAAGGCTGATAAAAAGGCAGTGGGCCTGGCCGATGATGCGTTGAAAGCATGTTACAACGCGATGTCGTTTATGTCGGTACCGCGTAACTTTACGGTTCATCACTTTAATTCAATTGTCAATACACCGTACACTGAGTACAACCCCGTCGTGTCTGCAGATGAAAGTGTGATGGCGTTTACCGCGCTCAGACCCAATACGGGTAAAACAAGAACGGGTGACAAATTCATTGAGGAGATATATATTTCTTATAACAACGAAGGTACGTGGACAGAGCCCAGGATTATACCGATCGCTCATAACTATAATGTGGGGACGGCCGGTATTTCTGCTGATGGTCAGAAGATGATCATCTTTATGGGAGGTGCACTTGATCCCGGTGGATTGTTTCAGATCACTAAATCAGGTACCGACTGGTCGAAGCCATCCCTGCTAACACCGAATATCAACACGCCAAAGTATCTCGAGTCAACAGCTTCAATAACCCCTGATGGAAAAACAATCTACTTTGCTAGTGACAGGCTTGGTGGACAGGGGGGACTTGATATTTTCAAGACCGTGCTGCAGCCAAATGGTACGTGGAGCGCTCCGGTAAATCTCGGACCTGGCATTAACACAAAGGCGAATGAGGATGCACCATTTATCCATCCCGACCAGAAAACGCTTTTCTTTACGTCAGATGGTCACAACTCAATGGGTGGACGTGATATTTTCATGACCAAATTTGTCGGCGACGCGTGGTCATCGCCGGAAAACATGGGGTATCCCGTTAATACTACTGCGAACGATAACTATTTTACCCTTATCGCCGACGGTACACGCGCTTACTTCTCTTCTGATCGTAAAGGCGGTATGGGTGGCCAGGATATTTATTACATCGATATGCCTTCTGAGTCAGCCAATATTCCGCTGACGATGATCAAAGGAAGAATATTGAACGCGGAAACCGGAAAACCGATTCCCACCAGGATGTACCTTATTGATAATGAAACCGACAAGAAACTCGACTTCGTCTATGATCCGGATCCGGTAACCGGAAATTATCTGGTTATCCTGCCACCGGCAAAGAACTATGATATGATCATTGAATCAGAGGGATTCCTGCCGTACACACTGAATATCAATATTCCGAATCAATCTTATTTTTATGAATTGTATCAACAGATAAATCTCAAGACAATCAAACAATTCGACGTGGTCGTTGGTCAGGAGGTTCAGGTAAAAAATGCTTTCTACGACACCGATCAGGATGTGAAAACCAATCTGCGTAAGACCCATGAAGCTAAATTGGTTCAGTCAGGAAATATCGATGTGTACGATATGATGCTGGATCTTATGTCGGCTCAGGATAAAGAGGGTATCAGTTATCTCGTTGAACTCGTACAAATGACGCAGCCCATAGGAGATGTGAACTTCAATGAGGCGGAGAATAAAAAGATTGAAACGGCCACGAGAGTGTACTACTACGACGAGAGCGATGAGAGTAAATTTGAACAGAAGCAGGTCGATGGCAAAACAATATTTGCATTGCCCACTTTCACCGTTCACGAAGAAGCCAAAAAACAAAAAGGACAAGGGACGCGCGCTACTGTCGTCGACAAAGATTTGCTTACGCGAAATCTGAAGGTTTATTTCGATGCTGGCAAAAGCGACCTGAAAACCAATTATAACTCACAACTTGACGCAATTCATAAGGAGTTGTTGAAAAACCCGGATCTCGGTATTGAAATTTCCGGCTTTGCCTCGGCTGAAGGATCAGAAGAAATGAACCGTGAACTATCCAATAAACGGGCAATCGCTGTGCTGGACTATTTCAACCACAAGGGTATTGTACGGCGAAGAATCGTAGCCAAAGGTTATGGCGTCTCCAAGGAGTCGTCAGGAAACAAGGAAGAAGAACGCCGCGTGGAGGTGCGCATCGTCGACCTGAATGCCGTTGGAATTCACCAATAACAGAATCATCACGAAATGAAAAGGCTACACTGATAATGTAGCTTTTTTTATGGAATCAGGAGTGAACTGTCGCCGTAGCTGAGGAAACGGTAGCCGTTATTCAGTGCAGCGTCATACACCTTTCGCCAATCCTCACCGATAAATGCCGCGACGAGCAGGATAAGCGTAGATGCGGGTTGATGGAAGTTTGTAATCAGCCCTTCGCAAATCCGAAACCGATAGCCTGGCCGGATATAGATCGCTGTTTCACCGACTATTGAATCAACTTTTAGGGTCTCCATTCTTCTCACGACGTATGAGAGGGCATCCTCCCGCGAGAGATCGCCGGTCAATTGATACGCGTCGTCCTGAGAAATATAAAATGGCGATTCCGGATCCCGCATTAACTTCACACCAAACCAGTACAGGCTTTCCAGCGTCCGCATTGAAGTAGTTCCCACGGGGATCAGCGGACCGCTGCGGCCAATAAGATTGCGTACATTATCAAGCGTGACAACAATTTGTTCCCGGTGCATAATATGCTGCAATGCATTTGCTTCCTTCACAGGTTGAAATGTTCCGGCACTCACATGTAATGTCAGGAAGTCGCGTTGAATATTTTTTGCCCCTAGCGATTTAAATACGGCCTCTGTAAAGTGAAGCCCCGCGGTAGGCGCCGCCACCGCCCCTTCGAGAGTCGAATAAATGGTTTGATACCGTTCCCGATCATCAGCCACGGGCTTGCGTTTCAGGTAGGGTGGGAGTGGCGTGTTTCCCGTAAGCGAAATAACTTCCGCAAAGGTTAAGTCGCCGTTCCACGTAAAGTGAACTTCACTTTTTTCACGATTTGTCAATTCGGCACTAAGGATGACATCGCCAACGTTTTGTTCCAGACGGATTCCGTCTTTCCACCGTTTGAGGTTTCCAATCGTACACTTCCACGTGCATTCGCCCACAGCCTGCATGGCCTGGAGTAACAACGACGACGGCGCTAAAGGATTAAGCAGAAACACTTCTATGCTGGCGCCGCTGTCTTTCCGGAAAATCATCCGGGCCTGGATAACCCGCGTATTATTAAATAGCAGCAGAGCGTTTTCAGGGAGCCACGATGCCAGATCGCGAAACTGCTGATGGAAAATTTCGCCCCGGTTATAAATCAGTAATTTGGATTGGTCACGCTCTGCCAGCGGATAGAGCGCGATTCGCTCTAGCGGAAGCGGATACTCGTAGTCTTTTATATGAAGCAATTCATTCATGACGTTCCGGTGCCAAAACTAAAACGATAATCGAATAATTGGTCATCCACCCTTCATTTTTCAGGAACTCCGCGTAATTTGGCTCAGGTTCCATAATCCGTAACTTGTTTTGGTTATCGTCAAATTGTTCAGCCAATGCGTGCGTCTTATTTTTCCCGGAAATTTCAGTTCAGTTTCAAGGCGCGGACTTCCCGCGGACCGATGAACGACAAGGTCTCGTGGTTTCTCAAGCTGTGGCAGAATGAGAACCCGGCGGTGTATGGTATCGGGGAATGTGGTCCTTTACCCGGGCTGAGCGTCGATGCGGTGCCCGAGCTTGAAAACACCATAGCCACGGTTGTCGATAGAATAAATGCGACTGGGATTCAAACCTTATCAGATATCCCAACCGTTGTTCCGGCGGGATTCCCGGGTATTGTGTTCGCGGTGGAAACAGCGTTCCTTGATCTGCAAAATGGCGGCAAGCGAATCATCTATGATAATGGGTTTCTCCACGGTGAAACTATTCCTATCAATGGACTTATCTGGATGGGTGATCTTGATTTTATGATGCATCAGATCAATCAAAAAGTTCATCAGGGTTTTCGTTGTCTCAAACTAAAAATTGGCGGACTTGATTTTGAAAGGGAATTCCAGGTACTCGAATACATTCGTAAACGCTACTTCCGCGAGAAATTGGTATTACGGCTTGATGCCAACGGGGCATTCAAACCGGCGGATGCCTTGTCGAAACTAACAGCGCTCGCTCCCCTGGATATCGAGTCAATTGAACAACCCGTGATGCCGGGTCAACCGTTGATGGAAGAATTGTGTCGTCTGTCTCCAATCCCAATTGCACTGGATGAGGAACTGATTGGAGTGGAGCAACGGGCAGCGAAGATAGCGTTGCTTGACAGGCTGAGGCCTCCTTTCATAATTCTGAAACCTACACTGCACGGCGGTTTGAGTGGATGCGCGGAATGGATTATTCTGGCGGAAGAACGAAATATCGGATGGTGGATAACCTCTGCCCTGGAGTCGAGCGTAGGTCTTAACGCCATCTGCCAGTTTACCGGCAACTATGGCGTTACACGCTATCAGGGGCTGGGTACCGGGATGATCTATGAGAATAACTTTCCCGCGCCCCTGAGGGTAGAGAGCGGGACTATCTTTGTGGACACGACCACTTCCTGGCCGGACGACCTCGAGGCAGTTTAGCGAATTTCGACGAGCGCTTCTTCCAGTGCCGTGTCTAACGATGTCTCCTTAAGCATGCTTTTGAGACCCTCCACCATGAAGTTCGGTACTTTTTCGCCGCGCTTCAACTTGTTTCGGATTTCGGTTATCATCTCAAGTGCATCCTGCTTTCCCGATAAATCGTTTTGGTTCCGGACTTTCTCTTCCAGTTCATCAAGCTTTGTCGTGGCTGCCTTTGGCTCCGATGTTGTTACTTCAGCAGGATTGTTGGACGACGTTCTAGTCACTGCTGGTGTATCGTGGCAGTTGTTGTATCCGTCCACGATTTCGTCGAGGTGCTTACGACCATAATCTCCCGCATCAATTTTGTTCGCCATCGCCGGACAATCCTCAAGGAACCGTTTCATTACTTTTTTGAAGTTGAGGTTTGGTACTTCAATAGAAGAACCGTCGCGTTTTGCGAGGAGAAGCCCGTCATATGTTACCTGGCTGTTCTGTTGAAACGCGTAAATCGAAACAAAACCTTCCTTGATTACTTTCATATAGGCGTAACCGTTGGGACCCTTTTGGGGTTTGTAAACCTCGCCATCAAGAAAGACCGTACGTGTTTGAATCAGTGGCACGATTTCTTTTTTCTTTCCCTCTGTCTGAACCTGCACCTTCTTATCCTGCCCGTAATTAATCAGCCTGACATCACCCCGGAGCGTGTCGCCGCGAACGGTTACGGCATAATCCTGTGCCTGGGTACATTGATAGGCGAGAAGAAACACCAGAATCAGAAGGACGTGAACAAAACTGAAAGTTCTCATAACAACATAAGATTGGGGGGACAATTTACTCCGATTTTCCTTTACTTTTCAAACGCGCCGAGTCTTTTAAGGCTTTGTGAATAATCCATTCTATCTGCCCGTTGGTACTGCGAAACTCATCCGCAGCCCACTTTTCTACCGCTTTCAACACTTCCGGGTCAAGCCGGAGTACAAATGGTTTTTTCTGCCCCATCACCGTTCCTCTGAATTCGTCATTTTTTGCAGTGCGCGTCTTAATTCTTCCGGTTTGCGTGTACCCAGACGGATATTGCGCCGGTTCGCAAGCACGAGTTCGAGCCCGGTTGTGCCCGATACGTTATACGTCGTGAACCTGAATCCGAGCCGGATCCCATAACCTGAAGGGAGATAGCTTTTGACTTTCCAGTGTGTTATTTCGTCTCTGCTGACGAAACGCCAACTACGGATAAACGGGAAATACTTGTATGATATGCCGTATCGTTCGACGCGTATTTCCAGTTTCGCGTGGTAAAACATCATGATCAGACCCACCATAAACGCCAGGGAAAAGATCCCGAAAATGATCAGGCCCTGATCTGACATAGGGGTATCACCAAACGGGACACCCTTGCCTATCTGGTGATAGAATGCCATTGCGTTGAAAAACAGTATCCCTGACGTTGCCATCGTGACGATAAGCCATATCCACCACTGCCGGAACTGCTGGACTTCATAAAAGTACTCGCGCGCATTCATAATTAATTCCGTTTGAAGTACTGTCAGTGGTTAAGTGTGCCGGCATTAACAACCGGGCTTACGTCTTTGTCCGAACAGAGTACTACCATCAGATTGCTCACCATCGCCGCCCTGCGCTCCTCGTCAAGGTCGACAATCTGCTGAGTTGCCAGCTGGTTAAGTGCCATCTGCACCATGCTTACCGCACCTTCCACGATCTTGAATCTTGCCGCCACCACGGCAGTGGCCTGTTGTCTGCGAAGCATGGCACTCGCTATTTCAGGCGCGTACGCCAGGTAGCCGATCCGGGCTTCGATTACATGGATGCCCGCAATATCAAGCCGGTTCTTGAGATTCGCCTCAAGGGCACTGTTCACTTCGTCGTGGCCGGAACGAAGCGTTACTTCCGACTCAGTATCAAAGTTGTCGTAGGGATACATACCCGCCAATCTCCTAACCGCGGAATCACTCTGAATGCGGACGAAGTTTTCGTAGTTATCCACTTCGAAAGCTGCCTTGAATGTATCGCGAACCTGCCACACCAGAATGACGCCGATTTGAATCGGGTTGCCAACCTGATCATTCACTTTGATCTTTTCGCTGTCGAAGTTCCTTGCCCTGAGGGAAATGGCTTTCTTCGCAAACAGTGGGTTTACCCAGAAAAATCCGTTGTGCTTGACGGTTCCTTTATATTCGCCGAATAGCACCAGCACCATCGAGCCGTTGGGATTAACAAAGAAAAATCCCGGTGACAGAACCACGCCAATAGCCAGAAGAATGAAATAAAGGTTGTGTCCGGTGTTAAGCGGGACCAGGATCCCCGCCAGCAACAAAAGCAAAACCACAAAAACCATCAGGTATCCGGAAACAGGATAATACTCCTTTTCCTTTGAAGTCAGTTCGAGGGGGGTGTTTTGAACGGTTGTTTTCATATATATGCAGGGGTTTGAAGCGATTTCGGGTGATATCAATTTGATATCAATATAGTACTAAACACGAAAAAGCCCAACAGAAGGTTGCACGCCGCAGTGCTTTTTTTAAAACCCACCACAACGTCTTGTTGGAAATGACTTCACTAACCAATTTATTAGCGCCTTATTTCCGATCCATGATTCAATACAACCCGAAAGCCTGGTTCAACCTCATATTCCATTCATACAGTCGACATGTACTCAGGACACTGACCCCTGTGCTGGTGTTTATGGGCTTGTTCACTACAGCGATCTGCGTGGGTTTGCTGTCCTACCTGCACGCGAGCCCCGCGCAGTTTCAGGGCACGTCTGTGGTTCACTCACTTTTGGGTATCGTACTGGGTCTTTTTCTTGTTTTCCGAACGAACAGTGCGTATGACCGCTGGTGGGAGGGAAGAAAAATGTGGGGCGGCATGGTCAACAGTACCCGCAACCTCGCACTGAAGATCAATGCATACCTCCCTAAACATTATATGAATGAACGCACCTATTTCGCGGCGATGATCCCGAATTTTGTCTACGCCACAAAGGAACATCTCCGCAGGGGCGTGCAGTTTACAGAACTTGAAGAACATGAAATGCTCGCGATGGAAGACGTTAAAAAAGTGAAGCATCGTCCCAACAAATTCGCTTCGCTGATTTATGAAAGGATTAATGAACTCTATCGGAAAAACGATCTTACCGGCGATCAGCTGATCAACCTCGACAAAGAGATGAAAGATCTCATCGATCTGATGGGGGCCTGTGAGCGAATAAGGAATACCCCTATCCCTTATTCGTATTCGATGTTTATCAAAAAGTTTATTTTCATTTATCTCATCACGTTACCCTTCGGGTTCATCGCTACCTTCGGATACTTCACAATACCCACCGTACTGCTGGTGTCTTTTGTGCTTCTCAGTGTCGAGCTGATTGCGGAAGAAATAGAGGATCCGTTCGGACGAGACGTCAACGATCTGCCAACGGATGACCTCGCGGGAAAAATAAAGGACAATGTGCGGGAGATTCTTATCCCCTGATCAAAGAAAATCGATGTCGACGTTTAGCGGATACCGCATGAGGTAACGCAACCCCTGCTGAACGGTCAGATCCTTAAACAAGATCTGGTAAAGCGTTTTGGTGATCGGAGCCTTTACGTTGTAATAGTCCGCGCATTTCTTGGTGATGCGCACCGTCTCAATCCCCTCTGCCACCTCATCGGTACTAGCCAGTATTTCCTCAAGGGTTTCTCCCTTTGCCAGTCGTAACCCGACCGTGAAGTTCCGGCTCAGTGAACTGTTACACGTGGTAACCAGGTCGCCAATACCCGCCACACCCAGGAAGGCGGTAGTATTGCCACCAAGTGCGCGTCCGAGATAAATCATTTCTACCATCCCCCGGCTGATAAGCAATCCCTTTGCATTTTCGCCGTACCCCAGACCACTCAAGGCACCGGCCGCGATGGCGATTATGTTCTTCAATACGCCGGCAAGTTCAACACCTACCAGGTCATTATTTCCGTAAACCTGAAACTGCTCATTTCGCAAAAGCTTCTTGCCGATGTTGATCACTTCGTTAAAATGACTGGCGATAACGGTAGCTGCAGGTTGATTTGCGGACAGTTCTTTGGCCAGGTTCGGCCCGGCAAGGCACCCCACTCGGATTACTACCGATTCTTCGCGAATCACTTCACTCATCGTTTTTACATGACTGCGATCCAGCTTCGTCACCGTTTCCAGTTCTTCACCGTCATTCAGGGTAATATCGAATCCCTTCGTTCCATGAATCAGAATGTGATACGGATGCAGATGGGGCGAAAGCTGGCGCATCATGGTTCGGAAGTGCAACGACGGCACAATGGGAAAGATGACATCGCAGGACTCGGCAAGGTGAGCCAGGTCACTCGTTGGTGTGATCCGCTCATGCATCATGTGGCCGCGGTTTTCCCGGGTGGTGGTGATCCGCTGAATGACTTTTTCGTCACGCGCATAAAGCAGCACCGGCCTCTGGCGGGCCAGCAGATTCGCAACCACGCTGCCGAAGTTCCCGGCGCCGATTACGCCTATGGGTTTATCATCAGATAAACTTCTCAAGGTCATAACCTGTCAACCGATTGTGATAGTAAAACAGCGTATTAAAGTCTTTGGTAATCACATTACCCTCCTTATTCAGCAACAGCGGACGCCTCAAATGAAAAATTCCTACGTTCTCAAGACCATGACGGATCACCAGATCAATTTTGCCTTTCAGGTGGGTTGCATGGTTGACTTTCCCTTCTTTCTTGAGTTGGTAGATCTGTTTCCTGACCCGTTTACAGGTCTCCCGGAATTCTTCGTACGGGATCTCTTCGCCTTCTTCGGGAAGCCTAAGCAGTCCGAAAAGGTCGAGCTTGGGATGCTTTCGCTGCCACATCTCAAACGCCACAAACGCAACCAGGTGACTGGCGAATACACGGTTGATGCGATGGTATTCGGTAACAATTCGTTGGCTGAGCATTCGCGTGTACTCATCCTCGCGTTGCTTATCGATGGTGATTTTTCCGCCGCTTACGAAGTAATCCCGTGGGTTAATAACCCGCCCCGCCGGATCCAGGCTGTTGCCTTCCTCATCGACAGTGTTGCCCAGCACGTCCAAACCAGGTCCGACGGAAACCGAAATATTCGAACCCTTGGTAAAAAACTTAAACAGAAACTGAATGAGCTGCCAGCTGCCGTATTTATCCTGCTCAGGCAGATACTTGTCCTGACCTTTCACGGATAGGTAGTCGTCGATCAGATCCGGTGCTTCCAGTACAAAATGGTAGTTCAGCGTTACCGGCACGATAAATATCTTTCGCGTCGGTTTATCGTCATTTGCTTCCAGGAAGATATTTCGCTGCGCTTCGATGGTCGAGCTTAGCAGGCCCAGCTTGAGCTGCTTCTCCAGGTTGCCGGACCGCGAACGCGTTCCGCCTGGGAAAAACAGGCTGTGCGCCCCCTTTTGGATGGCCAGCGTTGAATACAGTTTAAGGGTTTCCAGGTACGGGAGGTTTTTCTTCCTGCGATCCACCTTGTACGCCCCGAGGCTGTTCATGAAATAGGCAAAAATCTTGATGTTGAACAGGTTGAGCCCGGCGCCGTAAATGAAAGCCGGCAGTCCCAGCGAGTGGATAACCCATCCGATCAGCACTGAATCCATGTTGCTGAAGTGGGTAGGAACCATGATTACCGTTCCTATGCTCGCCAGATTACGCAACTGCTTGACCTTGCCCACAACCTGGATTTTATCCCGCAGTGTGTATTCTCTCCTGAAAATGGCTCCGAATTTCTTAACCCGCGCGCCATTCAGCAGACGGCTAAACCAGATCTTTAATATTTCGCGGGTAACGCGATAGGAATTGGGTTTGAAATTCCCGGCAATTTCGTTCGCATAGCGGTGTACGATCCGATAGAGGATATCGTCGGCCTTTCGGTCAGCCTCTTCCGGGGTGTTGCCGCCCAGGTTGACCAACTCCTCTTTGACGCCGCTCCAGAATACGCCTTCATCCGGCGGGTCGACACGCCACCGGTTGCGCTTCATGCGCTGCTGCTCGCGATAAACCGTAGCTTCAAGTTCGTCGGTTAACCTCTTGGTGGTCGGACGCAGCTCCTTAACACTATTGAAAGCCCTCTGGGCTACTTCTTCAATAAATTCCTTACGATTCTTACTTAATTGATATACAGGCCAGTCCGGAATGCCCTCTAGAATGGGTTTATACTTCCTATTCTTGTTTTTCTTTTCAACTACTTCCATGGGGGTTGCAAAATAACACAAAAACCGTCACGAGAATCACGCCGGCGGGATGTACGATGATTATATCTCCATTAGACGTAGAGCCTAATGACGCGATATTGCTGAAACCAGCGACTCATGCATTTTGGGAAATCGGTCCAGACATTCCCGGATGAAGGACTCATCCACGGTTTCAATTAATTCTGATTCGGAAGTCAGATCGGCCACGTTGATCTTGAAGGTTTGCTCGAATAAGCCTTGCTCAATTTTGATGAGATAGCGATTGTTCCACGACAACAAAGTGATTTTACATTCCGGATGAGGGATTTCGCCTACGACACGCATACTTGCTTTTGTTAAAAAACTGCAAAGTAACCAGGAAGTCGTTTGAAAACTATTTCGAAGTAGGTTCCGAAGGATTTTTCAACTTCTCTTCAATTGAACGCAACTCCTTGTTGAGAATCCGAAAAACGGCCCCGGAGTTCAGATGATCAGATCTCATTTGCAGGATAAGTCGTTGGAGTTCAGCCCGGCGGTTGCGAAGTGCCCGCTCCAGCGCCCTGATGTCTTCAGCCATTAAACACAATGTTAGGTAAGGTGTTTGCGAAAATAAAGTTTCTCACGGAATTACCTAAGTTTTCCGTTAAATTTCCAACGCGCGAGTGGTTTACAGTGTCTCTCCAGAGACCTCAGAGTTGTGCGTGGGTTGGTTGAAATGGTGTCCCACCGCAAAGAAATCCGCCTAACTTTAAATATATTACATACGCCAGACGTTTTAATGGGGTATCTTTCCGCCTCAGGAACGAGAATTTATAAGTTGATATATATTTACCTAAAAGATATAATCAGGTGCTGAAATTCAGTAACATTTTCTACAACCTCCGACGACTTTACGCTTCATCAGTCAATAGAAAAGTTACCCTTCTTCTTCTGTTACTGCTCACCCTTGCCTTTGATGTACAGGCAACTCACCTGCGAGCCGGGCAGATTACCGTAACGGCCGATCCGAATAACCCGCGCGGGTTCTGGATTACAATCGAAGTCTGGACCAATACCCGAAATACAAGTGTGCTTTTTGGCGGAGACCAGGATGTACTCGACTTTGGCGACGGGGTAACCATGTTTGTTCCCGAGACGCAGAACATGGCCGGCAAGGAAGGCAAACCTCCGCTTCCGCAAGGCGTGGCCTATGCCTTCTTTCGCGTATACCACGAATACGCGGCTCCTGGTGTATATACCATCAGCTATCGCGAACCCAACCGTAACGAAGGCGTGCTCAACATGGACGCATCCGTGCAAACGCATTTCTTCCTGGAAACACAGATCGTTATCGATCCCTTTTACGGCCTCAACAACTCGCCCCGGCTTGAAGTCGATCCAATCGACAGAGCCTGCCCCGGTGTTGCTTTCACTCACAATCCCGGCGCTTACGATCCCGACGCACAGGACAGTATTTCGTTCGCACTGGTAATTCCGTTCAGCGCGCGCCGCACGGAAGTACTTAACTACCGCAACCCTGACAATCAAAGATTTTATACAGGGTTACCCGTTCCTTACGACCAGGCGAATGAACAGGGAAACGGTCCGCCTACGTTCACCATCAATCAGATCACCGGAACCATAACCTGGGATGCCCCCGGCGCGGTCGGTGAGTATAACATTGCTTTTCATGTTATCGAATGGCGCAAGGTAAACGGCGTCTGGCGCCGCCTCGGTTATGTACGCCGCGACATGCAGATCCTGGTGGAAGACTGCGACAATGAACGGCCTCAACTTGAGATCCCGCCGGATACCTGCGTGGTAGCCGGCTCCGAACTTCGCGTGCCCATCATCGGTACCGACGTCGATGGTGACCGGGTTAAGATAGAAGCGTTCTCGCCCATTTTTGAATATGCTACCGCACAGGGCCCGGCCTTCATTGATCCCCGGCCCGGACCGCAGGATTACCGCCCCGTGCCAGCCACCACTGAGTTCGTATGGCAGACCCAGTGCTCCCATGTCCGGGACCAGCCTTATCCAGTGGTCTTTAAAATCACAGACGACCCCCCGTCAGGTCCGCAGCTCGCGAGTTTTGAAACGTGGTTTATTACTGTAGTCGGACCTGCTCCGGAATGGAACACGTATACCGCCGATAATACCAGACGCCACGTAACCGTGAACTGGGACCCATACACATGTTCGAATGCGCAAACCATGCAGGTCTGGCGAAAAGTTGAAGGATCTGATTTTGAGCCGTCAACCTGTGAAACCGGCATGCCGGATTATCTCGGCTACGAACTGGTCGCAACCGTACCAATGAGCGAGGCAAACTCTTTTACAGACACCAACGGCGGCAAAGGCCTTGCTGCCGGTGCGCGTTACTGTTATCGGCTCGTTGCCGTGTTCCCCGCTGCGACGGGAAGTGAAAGCCTCGTTTCGCAGGATCTCTGTGTCGATCCTTTCGAAATCGTTACGCCGGTGATTACCAATGTTTCGGTGCTCGAAACTAATCTCCCGGATGGAGGTGCCCAGAATGGCGAACTCGAGGTCCGCTGGATGAGCCCGATTGACCTGCCGCCCCTGGACTATGACTATGTCGTCTACCGCCACACCGGGTTTACGCGGGCAAACGATTCGATACCGGTGGGCACAACGAAGGATACCGTCTTTGTAGACACAGGCCTCGATACCAGAAATACGATTTATAATTATAGTGTCGCTGCTTTCACCGATGCATCCGACCCTGATACATTCGTTGGTGTTTCGGCCGTGGCTTCGTCGGTGCAGGCACTGGCCTCTTCACGATCCCAGCGTATTGATCTGACGTGGGATGCAGAAGTACCCTGGTCGAATAATATCAGCGGATATACCCACAGGGTTTATCGCGGACCCGAAGGCGCAACCAACATCGACGACCTGGAATTCCTCACCGAAGTGAATGTGATGCAGGCAGGATTCATCTATTCCGACACGGGCCTTGAGGACCGGGAGTATTGTTATTTGGTGGAAACCTATGGCAGTTACGGAAGTCCCGTTATCGAAGCGCCTTTGATCAACCGATCTCAGGTTGTGTGTGCCAGCCCCGGTGATGATGACGCGCCTTGCAAACCAGGGCCGCCAGTACTTGTTGAAGCCCCGGAATGCGGTTGCCAGACAAACGATTTCACAAACCGGCTCTCGTGGACACAATCGGACGAAGATTGTAACCGCGATATCGATTATTATAATATCTATTATGCGAACACTCCCAACGGGGATTACGTTTTATTAGCGACAGGGGTCCGCGGACTTGAATATGACGATCGCGGTTTAGGTCGTACGTCATTCGCCGCGTGTTACAAGATTGCATCGGTGGACCGTTCCGGGAACGTAAGTGAACTGAGTGATCCCATGTGTGTTGAGAACTGCCCGTATTACGAGCTGCCGAACTTTTTTACACCTAACGGCGATGGGTGTAATGATGTGTTCAGCGCATATAGTGACCGCGACAATCCGGGCGAAGTGATTACGGATAGGTGTAACAATGACCCTGCAGACGCTGGCAGGTGTGCACGTTTCGTTGAATCTGTCGTATTCCATGTGTACAACAGGTGGGGACGCGAGGTGTACAGCTATACCGGTCAGGTCAACGACGACGTGAACCATATCTGGATCGACTGGGATGGACGTTCAAGCGATGGCCAGTTGCTGTCAACGGGGGTTTATTATTACGTTGCCGAAGTCACGTTTATTGCGATTGATCCTTCGATAAAATATAAAACCATTAAAGGGTGGGTACATCTGGTACGTGAAGCTGACTCAAACTGATAATTCGATAATCGTTCTCTTCGACGGTGTCTGTAACCTTTGCAACGGCACCGTCCAGTATATCATTCGTCATGATCCCCATGGGAAGTTTCGGTTTGCGTCGCTGCAATCGAAAGCCGGCGAAGAATGGATGCTGCATTTCGGAAAGGACCCGTCGCAGCTTCACAGTGTCCTCGTCATAAAGGACGGTAAACTTCACGAGCGGAGTGACGCCGCTCTGCTTGTCGCCGCCAACCTCAGCGGCCCCATGTCCGGCCTTCGCATATTTCGTTTCATTCCCCGCTTCATCCGCGACGGTGTCTACAACCTCATCGCCCGCACGCGGTACAACGTATTCGGTAAACAGAATGAGTGTATGATTCCGACACCGGAATTGAGGGAAAGGTTCTTGTAACGATTCCGATTTCAGCCTCGTCCTCCTGTCCCTCCGTCATCCTGACAGCACGTTTCCATGTCTTATTCGCGAACAACTTCGAAGTAAATGTACGTCGGGCTTACGTAGCTAAGCCTTACGCCGGATATACATGCTGTCTCTCCGTCATCCCCCCTGAACGTGGAACGAATCCCCTGGACGAAGTCTTGCGTTTCCGGAATGTGCGATCCCACCCTTACAAGTTGATACGCAAAAGGGCAATTTGTCTTGCCGGATCCCTGGAATTACAATACACGTTGCGTTTACGTTGATCCAGCGATTGGTGGTGTCGTTGGTGGGCTGTCGGAACGGAGCCCCCGGCACCGTGGCGAGGAGTAAACTCCAATCTCCATCTCGACTGCACCGGAATAAACGGCATCCAAATGTAACAGAGCGCGATGCATTATTTACCTTGCTACCATGATGCGGTTTCTATTCATGGTTCATATACTCTGGATTTTGACGGGATGCAATCCGTCCCCCGCAGCGCTGGAACCTTATCCAGATTTAGAGGACACATCGCGTGTACCTTACTTTTCTGTGATGCGTTCCTCTGAGAGTGAAAGCCACATTTATCAAACACATCCTGGTCTCGTACTCAACGATACGCTGGTCTTCGATAACGGCTTTTTATATCGGATTGGTAATCGCTTTTTTGGACGTGCTCACGGAGTGCTCGGGGATTTTGCTTTGTTCAACCTCGATTCTCCTCCGGGCACCGTCGATACTGTGTCAATTCGTTACAGTTCGGAAGCCCACACAATCTCCAGGGAGTTCCCCATAGTCCATGTCGATTTGTTAAGGAATTATTACGGTTTCGATGTTCATATCTTCAGACTGAAAGGATGGACGGCGATAGAAGAAGACTTCACCGGTGAGCCGCATCTTCTTGATGTTGTCGTCTTTGTGACGAAAGAGCATGGAGCAATTGGCTCATACTTATCAGATGAAACCGATTCAAGTCTGATATACATCGATCCGAGAGGTGATATCTTGCGAAGCCGAATCGATTATTCAATCATGGAACGGAGAATCGTCGAATAGTCAAGAAAGGTCCTGATCCTCCATGCGTTTCACCGCAGGAAACCAGGATGGATGCTACCGCCTACCTGTCTTTGGGGTTTCCGTTTCTGAGCCCTCTGAGAAAGATGGTTATCACTTTGTAAACAGCCCAACCCAGGAAAGCACTCCAAAGAATCACCACAAGAATCATCACTGCCAGTTCCATCGGTGAGCCTGCTGAAAGGCTGAAAGGAATCCCATTAGTTTCATAAGCACAACAATTTTTTGAATCGAAAGTAAACCTTTAGTGAATATTGGACAAGATAACCGGGAAAACCCGGTTCGAACGGTGAAGCGAATTGGATACACTCCAGGTTAGCCTCGTCTGGGTAACCGCTTTGAAAATAGCCCAACCAGGAAAGCCTCCCAAAGAATTATCAAAGGGAACCTGGCTCCACTTTATAATTTGACAACCGCCGTTGACAATTAAAGCCGTACGGTTTACCTTTGCCTCACTTTCTGTGCCACGTGCCAACGATAGCAGTGAATCATAAAACATAACCGTTATGACTAAGCAACTGATCTTTTTTGTATTCTCCACGACTATTAGTCTGGAATGCCTTTCGCAAATTGTTTTTGAAAAGGGGTATCTTGTCGATGAGTCCGGTCAGAAAACTGAATGCTTGATCAAAAACCTGGACAGGGCAAAGAATCCAACAGAATTCGAATATAAGCTGTCGGAAGACGGCGTGGTCCTCAAGGCATCGATTGAAACGGTCAGGGAATTCGGCGTAAACAATGTTTCGAAATGGATCCGATCCACAGTCAATGTAGATCAGTCCGGCTATGGCTCGAATAACATCGGTACTGAGAGAAATCCTGTCTTTGAAAGTAAGACACTATTTCTGAAAGTTCTTGTTGAAGGCAAAGCTTCTTTGTTTCTATATCGGGACGGAAATATGACTCGTTTTTTTCTCCGCAAGGATGATTCTGAAATAAACCAGTTGGTATATAAGCGATATTTCGTCGGTCACAATATTGCTACCAACAACTACTTCCATCAACAACTTGCTGATGAACTCGCGTGTGAGTCGATGAAAACGAACAGGATCGCAAAGGTCATGTACGCAAAAAGCGATCTGGAAAAGTACTTTACAAGATATAATGAATGCAGTGGTTCCGGCGGCATCGGCTATAAGCAGCAGGGAAAGCGAGACCTGTTCAGTTTATCGGTTAATGCGGGTGTCAACTACAGTAGTCTGTCAATCGAAAATGATGTCTCTGATTGGAGGGATTTTGATTTTGATAGTGAGGTCGGATTCCGATTCGGGTTGGGATTTGAATACACTTTGCCATTCAACAAAAATAAATGGGGCATATTTCTGGAACCGGCATATCAATATTACAGATCCCGGAAGATCCAAAAAACCTCGTTCGTAGCTAACGGCGAGCTTGCCGGACAGGTTGACTACACATCAGTGGAGGTCCCGATAGGTGTCAGACACTACTTTTTTCTTGATGACAAGTCAAAGATCTTCGCCGACGTTTCTTTTATAGTTGATTTTAGTGGTAGATCGATGATCACTTTTTACAAAACCAATGGTTCTGAATTCGATTCACTCGACATTAGCGGCGGAAAGAACCTGGGGCTGGGACTTGGGTACAAATTCATGGATAAGTTCAGTGTCGGACTCCGATATCAAACCGGTCGCCATGTTATGCGTCATTATATCTATTGGGATTCCAGCTATAACGCTACATCCATTATGCTGGGATACTCGTTGTTCTAGGTCTATTTCGGATTTCGGATTTCAGAACCACGATTACTCCGTAATCCTGATAGCACTGGCCAATTTCTTCTTATGAGTTCACTCATGAAAGACGCTCATGCTTGATTTTGAAAGCCTCCTCCTTCCGGCAGCATATTCGATCCGTTGCACCAAGGAGTATGAAAGCTATCGTCTACTGTATTTTGGTTTTTCACTTCTCAGTCCTCTGAGAAATATGTTTACAACTTTGTGAACTGCACAGGACAAAAAAGCAGCCCAAAGAATTGTTAAGAGAATCACGATAACCCAATCCATGGATGAAGTGATCGAAAGGTGTGCCAGTAGTTTCATAGGTAGTGCAACGTTTGACTTGAAGGTAAGCCTTGAATGATTGGTGTGCAAAGATAACCCAAAAAATCCGGTCCTTTGACGAATCCAATCGGAGCCACACCGCAGAGCATTGGCTCGGCCGATGTTATAGGGACGTTATTACAATCCGCCGTTCAAAAGTTCCAGAGTAAGACCATTAGCCGCGACCCATATTGGCAAGCACACCGAAGAACGCGGCTAGATGCTTACTCTGAGAATCTGCTAGCGGACCAATCAGCTCGGAATCGGTGTGTTTCAATTAAAATCTACCATCCCAAATTTCATATATTAAAGTCGTACGGTTATCTTTGCCTCCATTGTTTGCAGTTGACATCCACGTTAGGAGTGAATACAGAGCCCCAAAACCTGTTATGATTAAACCAGTACTATTTTCTGCGGTATTGATGTTCCTGAGTATAGCATGCTTCTCTCAGATCGTTTTTGAAAAAGGATATTTTATCGATGAGTCAAACCAACGGATAGAATGCCTGGTGAGAAATGTGGATTGGCGAAACAATCCAACGGAATTTGAATACAAGATGTCGGAGGATAGCGATCTCCTCAGGGCATCTATCGGGACGGTAACTGAATTCGGCGTTGACAACGTTTCGAAATGGGTTCGAGCCACGGTTGATATTGACCAATCGGGCGATGGATTGAATGACCTCAGCAAGGAAAGAAATCCCGTGTTCGAAGAGAAACGTGTGTTTCTTAAAGTGCTCATCGAAGGCAAGGCGTCATTATTCTTATTCCGGGAGGGAAACTTAACTCGTTTCTTCTATAGGAAAGATGATTCTGAAATAAGGCAATTGGTTTACAAGCGATATTTTATCGAAAAAAAAATTGCTCACAATAACCTTTTCCACCAACAGCTTGCGTCTGAACTGATGTGTCAGTCGATGAAACCGAATGACGCCGGAAAGCTTATGTACGTGAAGCGCGACCTGGAAAAGTACTTTATCAGATACAACGAATGTAGCGGATCCAACAATACGAGCTATGAGCCAAAAGGAAAGAGAGACGTCTTTGATTTGGCGATCAGGGCGGGGTTCAACCACAGCAGTCTCTCGATAAACAACGCATCGTCCGATTCGAGAGATTTTGATTTCGACAATGAACCCGGTTTCCGGATCGGACTGGGATTCGAATACATATTGCCGTTCAATAAAAGCAAATGGAGCATATTCCTGGACCCAACTTATCAGTATTATAAAACTGAAAAAATCCAGAAAACACCCCATGTCTCCAACGGAGAACTGTCCGGGCAGGTGGACTATAAATCGGTGGAACTGGCGATGGGTGTCAGACACTACTTTTTTCTGAATGACCGGTCAAAGATCTTTGCTGACGTTTCTTTCGTGGTTGATTTCAGTGGAAGCTCAAATGTTGAGTTTTCAAGGACTAACGACGGTTCGAGATTTGATTTGCTTGACCTCGGCGGTGGAAAAAACCTGGGCTTAGGGCTTGGATACAAATTCATGGACAAGGCCAGTATCGGAATTCGGTATCAAACCAGCCGCAATGTCCTTGGTGAGTATCTGTACTGGGACTCCAGTTACAAAACCACATCCATCATGGTGGGCTATACATTGTTCTAACCGATCCCCGCCCCACCGGCAACAGGCTAACCGGCAACTGGGTAACTGGTAACTGGCAACTGGGTAACTGGTAACTGGCTAACCGGTAACTGGCAACAGGCTACCCGGCAACAGGCAACTGGCAACTGGCAACAGGCAACTGGCAACTGGCAACCGGCAACAGGTAATAG
>JAEZEH010000147.1 GCA_023417785.1 Bacteroidota bacterium | reverse complement strand
GGGCCCGTTAACGTCTCGATGGAAAAACAAGGCGACCGTTACATTTTTCATCGGGTTCTCCGCCGAACGGAAGAAGAGAAGAAATTCTTAAACACCCTTCAGAAGCTTGGACTGCCGACGAAAGGATTCAGAGTCGCTGTTCCCAAAGCATGGGCGTTTTCCTGGTTGAATGAAAACCGGGTCAATCTTCTCAACCTTGGATTTGAAGTCAGTCAACCCGAAAGCCGCGACAAAAAATACTTTGTTGGCAAGGCGGTTATTGAGGTTGAAGTAAAGGAAAACCTCGACTGGTTTGATATCAATGCCAGGATCAGGTTTGGCGAATTTGAAATTCCGTTCAAAGATCTTCGCAAGCTGATTTTAAAAAAGAAGGTGGAATTCAAACTTCCAAACGGAGAAATCGCAATTATCCCTGAAACGTGGCTTACCAAATATTCCGATCTTTTCTCACTAAGTGAAACGGAGGGCGAAGGTGAAAAGCCGGTACTGCGGAAACATCATTTGAACCTGGTAAAGGAACTCGAAGACGGCAACCTGGCCAAAGTTCATTTGAGCGAAAAGTTGCGAAATCTCGGGGCCTTCAGTGGAATAAAAAACTATCCTTTGCCTCCCGGTTTCAAAGGAGAACTGCGACCCTATCAGCGTGCCGGATATAACTGGCTTAAATTCCTGAATGAGTATCGGCTTGGTGGATGTCTCGCGGACGATATGGGCCTTGGAAAAACCGTTCAAACTTTAACGCTACTGCAGGGTGAAAAAGAAAACGGCGCGGGAACTTCGTTACTTGTCATGCCGACCTCTCTTATTTACAACTGGGAGATGGAGGCAAGTAAGTTTACCCCGGAACTAAAAATACTGAATTACACAGGTACGCTTCGAAACAAGGACACAAAGCGATTTGAGAATTACGACCTGGTGCTAACGTCGTACGGGATCACGCGATTGGATGTGGACCTGCTTAGTCAATTCTACTTCAACTACATTATCCTCGACGAATCGCAGGTGATCAAGAACCCTACGTCGAACATTGCAAAGGCGGTTCGGGAGCTGAAGTCCCGCCATAAGCTTGTGCTCACGGGAACTCCGATTGAAAACACAACAATGGATCTTTGGTCGCAAATGTCGTTTATCAATCCGGGGATACTCGGATCTCAGACCTATTTCAGGAATGAATTCCAGAATCCAATAGAAAAGAAGAATGACGAAACGAAATCGAAAAAGCTGCATTCGGTTATCAAACCGTTTGTCCTTCGCCGACACAAGTCGCAGGTAGCTACCGAACTCCCTGAAAAGGTCGAAAACGTTCAGTATTCTTCGATGACTCCCGAACAGGAGAAACGTTATGAGGAAGTTAAGGCAACGTATCGGGAAAAGATACTCAAGCTGATAGAAACAGAAGGGCTGGGAAGCAGCCGGTTCATCATCCTGGAGGGGTTGACCAAGCTTCGTCAGTTGGCGAACCATCCAAAGATGATCGAACCATCGTACTCAGGAGATTCAGGAAAGCTTGAAGACATCACCCATATGCTGGAGAACGCTATTTCAGAAGGCCACAAGGTTCTTGTCTTCAGCCAGTTCGTGAAACACCTCGACTTGGTCCGTCATTATTTGAAGACGAAAAAAATTGACTTTGCCTATCTGGATGGCTCAAGTACTGACCGGAAGCAGCAGGTGGAGCGATTCAACAACGAGAAGACTTTGAAAGTATTTCTCATTTCCATCAAGGCAGGTGGGCTCGGCTTAAATCTTACCGAAGCCGACTACGTGTTTATTCTCGATCCATGGTGGAATCCTGCGGTCGAGGCGCAAGCCATTGACCGCGCACACCGGATCGGCCAGAAGAACAAAGTGTTTACATACAAATTCATTACCCGCAACACCGTGGAAGAAAAGATCCTTACGCTTCAACAACGTAAACTGAAACTTACCACCGAGCTCATCACTACCGAAGAAAGCTTTATGAAGCAACTCACGCGGGAGGATATCGAGCAGATGCTCATCTAATGGCCCGCACTCGTGCTTAGGCCTTTCAGCAGGGCATGCAGCGTGATTAAATTCAAAAGACTTAATTTTGTCCGATCGGAGAGATCTTCGTTGACATCGTTCCTATGAAAGATAAAGTAGTTATAATAACCGGAGGAAGCTCCGGCATCGGAAAAGCATTGGCGGAAACGTTTGGCCGTCATGGATCAAAGATTCTGATCACGGGCCGTAATGAGCAGGAATTGAAAAGCGCCGTGGATGAACTCCGTGCGAAGGGAATTGCCATTGCCGGTTTTCGTGCCGACGTGAGTGTCGAAGAAGACAATAAACGCATGGCGGACGAGGTGCTGGCATTGTATGGCCGTATCGATGTTCTCATAAACAATGCCGGCATCAGCATGCGTGCATTGTTTTCAGAGGTGGATCTGGATGTGGTCAGGAAAGTGATGGACATCAATTTCTTTGGCGTGTTATACGCAACGAAATATTGTTTGCCTGAGATTACGAAAAACAAAGGTTCGGTGGTGGGCATCTCATCAATTGCAGGCTATCGTGGTTTGCCGGGCCGGACGGGGTATTCGGCTTCGAAGTTTGCCCTCAACGGATTTCTGGAAGTGCTTCGAACAGAATTACTGAAAACCGGTGTTCACGTGTTGACGGCATGTCCAGGGTTTACAGCTTCAAACATCCGAAAGCGTTCACTGACCCGAGATGGTCAGCAGCAGGGGGAATCGCCGCGTCAGGAAGAAAAAATGATGACTGCCGAAGAATGCGCCGCACATATTTACAACGCCACCGTTAAGCGCCGCAGAACACTTATTCTGACTACGCAAGGCAAGCTTGCTGTGCTGCTCAATAAATGGCTTCCCGGCCTCGCCGACAAGATGGTTTACAATGTGATGGCTAAAGAAGCCAACGCGCCGATCAAATGAGACGAAGGCGACTCACGTTTTCGTGAGGAAAACCAGCTTTGTGTTATCGGCACGGTTTATGGCTTTGTAGAAGTCGATTAGTTCGGTGTATG
>JAEZEH010000140.1 GCA_023417785.1 Bacteroidota bacterium | reverse complement strand
CAAGCAACTTCTTTCCGTCGTTCTTTTCGATGTATTCGGGCCCACCTGGTTCGATCACCCCGCGGAACTGGAGCTGACATACAAACGAGAAAAGAACATTTCGGGCGATGACGGCTTATGACAATCTCTTTTTAGACAACTGACAGACGGGATCGGGCACAACTCAACTACCGACTCAGCCTCTTCTTAATCCGTCATCCTGACAGCACGAGCCAATGGTCTAACGTTAGCGGGTTCGAAGCAGCTGCATTTTGGGTTTAACGTGAATGTTGCGGAAAGATCGCTTCCTTTTTCTTCCGTCATCCTGACAGCACTGCACAATGGTTTAACGGTAGCGGGTTCGAAGCAGCTGCACTTTGGGTTTAACGAGAATGTTTCGGAAGGGCACTTCCCTCCCGCTTCCACCGCTCTGAATGACGGAATAATGTGTGGATGAAACACTGAATATAAGGTGGGTCTCACTGCTTGAATGACGATTTACGAGGGCCGGCGCGTAGCCCCCCTTTCTTCCGTCATCCTGACAGCACCAGCCGATGGTGTAACGGTAACGGGTTCGAAGGCTATGCACTTTGGGTTTAACGAAAGTGCTGGGGAAGGATCGCATGAACCAAGACGTAGACTGCTTCACTTAAACCAACCGTTGGGAGAAGGTGACCGAAGAACCATGGTTCGCACGAGTACAAAGACGCGCACGCCAACCCTTACGCGACCACGTAGGCAACCTGGTTCGGTGGCAAACCTCATCCAACGCAACCAGGTACAGAACCAATAACCTTCGGCTTTAGCCTTTCAACCTCAACTTTGCAACGTGAACCTTGAAACTTGAACCATCCTTGGGCGTGCCCCCTCATGCTTCGGGGTCGCGCTCATCCGTTGCAAGTCCCCACCCACTCCCTACCCGTCGCTGTGGGCTTTCCACTACCATCGCTCACGCGGGCTTCGCGATCCGGGAATGTTTTCTCCATCTAATCTAAAAAACCGTTCCGAATCCAGAGTCGGGTGGCGCGTGCGTAGGCGGCGAAGAGCTTGCCCCGATCACAATCGGGGATCCCGACGAGGAACGTTAGTCTATCGTGAAACCCCGGTGCCGTCTTAGAAGACCAGAACTTCCGAAGTAAGACGGGCTTCTAATTCAACGGAACGTCACTCGCATCTCGGTTCCCTGGGGTTCCCGGGGTAAGTGCACCTCATCCCCCCGCCTATGCTGCGCTTCGTCGGCGCAGAGCCGCCCTTCTCCGCCGCGGCGAAGGCAGCTTAGCTCCGTTTTTTTCCATGTGTTCGAAACATGACTCCGCGCAATAATGCCAAAATGGTTGCAGCACCCCCGTCATATGGTCAGACTTGTGTTGTTTTCCCTCAAATCCTACTCCCGGCACAACCCGGAGGCACTATTCTTGGGTCATTCAATTTCAAAAAAATAGCTATTTCGCTCAAAGAGCACACGTTTCCCATAGATCTTGTTTTCTGATTAACTTGCGAAGAATTGGTCTCGGAGTGAGCAAAAAATGCAGCCGATCAAGCATTCGTGACAATTGTTTCGACCTATTAGTTTGTCGTTGTTAGCCTCACGTTCAACGTATGTCATTCACAATTAGATATCTCATTTTTCTTTGGGTTCTGATTCAATTTTCCCCAGCCTTAAGCCAATCCAAACGCGGCAACATAGCCGTTTTCGGAAATTCACGTGCCTTGTCCTTGAATTTCAACTCGGAACCGCCACTTTTTGCCCCCCTTCCCAGACCACACTTTTTTGATTTCAGTACAGACGAAGGGTCTGCGAGCATTTCCGATTGGGACGGCAACTTGTTATTCTACACCAACGGAGCTACCGTTTGGAATCGGGAGTATGATATCATGCAAAATGGGTTTGATCCACTGATGAAATTCTTTTCCGCAACGACAACCCAAGTGATCATTGTTCCATTCCCGAAAGACCCGTTTCAATACTATATTTTTGGAGCAGGATATCAAGGCGGACCCCTACATTATGCAGTCGTCGATATGCGGTATGATAGAGGGCTTGGCGCTGTGGTGTCAAAGGGAAATCTGCTTGATATGAAAAGTACTGAGAAATTATGTGTGGTTGAACACGAGACTGACGACGCGCTTTGGCTTATAACACATGAATACGGTTCTTCAAAATTCAAAGTCTTCTATATTGATGAAAATGGGATAAACGATTCGCCGGTGATTTCAGACATAGGCTTTGAACATTCAACTGAGGTGAAGTATGAAAGTGGCTACAGCGTCGAAGGAACAAACGCAATAGGATATCTGAAAGCCTCACATGATGGAAAGTGGCTTGCCTGTGCAATTGACGGAACTGTAAGGTCTCTTGAGCTATTTGATTTTGACAGGGCGACAGGAGCAGTTAGCAATCAAAACGTCTTGATGGATCGAGGTTCCGACTCGTGCTATGGGGTGGAATTTTCGCCAGACGATTCAAAGCTGTACTTATCCACGGTCGACGGAAACCTATTCCAGTTTAATCTTGATGTCGATACGCCGGATGAAATTTCGGCAGATAAAATACTAATTGCGACGACTGACACCGGTGGCGCTTTGCAAATTGGGCCGGACGGAAGAATCTATCGCGTTGGAAAGATCTACGCCAAATATCTCGATGTTATAGAGAATCCAAATGAGTTGGGAGCCCAGTGTGATTTTCAACGGGAAAAGATCGATCTCCTCGACAATCCTGTCTGGATGGGACTTCCGGAGATGGTATACAGGGCCATAGACCCCGAAATAATGTATTCTAAGTTTTGCAAAAACGATTCCACTCAGTTTGAACTAGTAAAGATTAAGGATTATGAATCGGTCAAATGGGACTTTGGTGATCCGCTCACCGGAGAAAATAACTACTCCAACGAAAGACGACCTGTACATCGCTTTACACAGGCGGGCGAATACAAGGTACAAATTGAAGTCAGTTTCCAGGATGGATCCATTTTTAATTATTCGCAGAAAATAAAAATATTTGACCTTCCCGCAATCGACCTGGGTCCTGACAAAGCCAAGTGCATCAGTCAATCGGTAGTGTTAGAGTCGCTACGCGACAACGCGGACGTATCATACCTTTGGAGCACTGGCGGTAGTAATTCATCTGTCAACGCTTCATCTGCTGGAAGTTACTGGCTTCAGATCACCAACCTGATCTGCTCAGCTTCCGATACAATTCTTGTAGTAGACATTCCACCGCCAAACCTTGTGTTAACAGACACAATGGTCTGCCATTACCAGGATCTCCTGATTGAACTCGACGACTCATTCGAATATTTATGGAGCGATGGATCTTCCGCATCGATGAGATGGATCGGCGAGCCTGGTTTATACCAAGTCCAGGCAACAAACATGTGTGGTTCAGATGAAGGGAGCTTTAATTTTTCATTTATTCCCAAATTACATTTATCGCTGCCGCCAGACACAGTGCTGTGCACCGGAGGGAAGCTCCTGCTTGACGTATCTCAATCCGTATCCTCTTATCAATGGCAGGATGGAACTAAAGATCCGTTGTATGTTATCGATAGACCCGGGTCGTACAGTGTGAATTTATTTAACAGGTGTGAAAGTATAGATGGATACATTAATGTTGACATTGTACAGCGGGATGAATTATTTATTCCAAATGTTCTAACCGCTAATGACGACGACTTAAACGGAAGATTCATCCTCGACGCAGCTTTAATCAGACCCTCGCTAGATATATATGATCGTTGGGGGAATAGTATTTTTTCTTCACTGAATTATGATGACAGCTGGACAGCGGCGGGTGTCCCGACAGGCGTATACTTTTATATAATCCGAGACGATTGCGCGGATGTAACATTGAAAGGACCGCTGACAATTCTACGATAGATTGGTTCATAATTCTTTTTCATGTAGGAATAAAACCCTCCCTCAACGTTTCTTCCCAATGTTTTCATCCCGAATGATTGAATGATTACTATTAACCGCATTAGAATCGCGTACTATTGGCTATCTTT
>JAEZEH010000114.1 GCA_023417785.1 Bacteroidota bacterium | reverse complement strand
TTGAAACCGTTTTCAATCTTCGCCGGCGAGTGCAAAGGCGATGGCCACGGGTGCTGGTCAATTCGATTGTGTCGATTCCCGCATTCGTGGCCCTTCGGTTTATGTTTCTACCCGCGGTGGTTTGGATTGCTATAAAAAATAAGTCGTGGCGTATTGGTGTGACTAAAGTTTCCGGCCTTTCACCTGGCGCTAAATTCGCTATGGGATTTCTTCTTCTTGATTATAGTAATTATCTGTGGCACGTCCTATTGCACCGCGTGCCACTCCTCTGGCGTTTTCATCTGGTTCACCACTCTGACCTTGACCTTGATCTGACGACGGCGATTCGCTTTCATTTCGGTGAGATGGTCGGATCGGTGATTTACCGTGGCGCTGCGGTACTGGTCACAGGAGCGTCGCCGATGTTAACGGTGATTTATGAGATTGCTTTCGAGGCCGCGACGCAATTCCATCACAGCAATTGGAAGTTGCCATTTGGCGTTGAGAAAGCGCTTAATAAAGTAATCGTAACTCCCCGGATGCATGGTATCCATCACTCGGTGGTCAAAGACGAAACGGATTCGAACTATTCGATCATCTTTTCTGCCTGGGACAGACTGCATCGAACGGTGAAGTTGAATATACACCAGGGCGATATTGTGATTGGTGTACCTTCTTACCATGACCCCGATGAACTCACAATCGGCTTTCTTTTAAAGATGCCATTTAAGAAGGTCCGTCCGTGGGGAAATAAGATCCCTGAGCGCAATCCTTTGGAGAGATCAGTAATGCTGAGTTAGGGGGATTAAGTTACTTCGTTTCGTTTCGTTCTTGGCAGGATCCAAAGCGTTAGGATCGATCAATATCATATGGGTTGGTTTTCGTCCGGTCCGTTCACAATGTCTTTAGAGCCTAAAGCGCTTAAAATCAATTTTGCGTTACGATAGGGTGATCATCCAAACAGAAACTCCACATCATCCCGCGAAAGCGTTTTTACAAAACCCGCGTCTTCCTGAATCAGATCATCGGCAAGCATTTTCTTGCGTTCCTGTAGCTGCAATATCTTTTCCTCAACCGAGTCCTTGCAAATCATTTTATAGGCGAACACTTTCCTCTTCTGACCAATGCGGTGCGCGCGGTCGATGGCCTGTTGTTCCGCAGCGGGGTTCCACCACGGATCCACGATATAGACGTAGTCCGCAACGGTGAGGTTGAGCCCTACGCCTCCTGCTTTCAATGAGATGAGGAACGCCTTGATAGATTCGTCTTCCTGAAATTTCTCGACCTGCTCTTTACGCCCCTTCATAGACGTTCCGCCGTCGAGGTAACAGTAAGGGATGTCAGCTTCATCGAACTCATTGCGGATCAGCTTCAGCATTTCGGTGAACTGCGAAAAGATCAACACCTTGTTGTATCCGGAGTTTTCTCTCACTTCACGAACTATCTCCTCGATTTTCACCGAGGTGTGCTCATTCGCTTCAGTTTTATTCACCAACGCCGGATGATCACAGATCTGACGAAGCCGTAAAAGGCCCTCGAGTACATACATACCGGATTTTTCAATGCCCTCTTCGTCAATCTTTTTCAGGAGCGTGTTCCGGTAGGTGTCGCGGTACTGATCGTAAAGCTTCCGCTGCTCCGGTTCCATTGTACACCACAAAACCATTATTGTTTTGTCGGGAAGGTCTTTGGCCACCTGCTCTTTTGTTCGTCTCAGTGTAAACGGGTGAATGAGTTTTTTCAGATGCTGGGTCTTTTCCTTGCTCCCCAGTTTATCAATTGGCGTGGCGAACTCTCTGTTGAAGTACTCGCGGTTGCCCAGTAAACCCGGATTAAGGAAATTGAATTGGGAATACAGATCGGAAGTATTGTTCTGAACCGGCGTACCACTGAGGATAACGCGGTTCACGGAACGCAATTGCTGTACGGCCCTCGTGATTCGCGCGTCAGGATTTTTGATTGCCTGACTTTCGTCGAGAATGATATACTGCCAGAGAAACTGGTTAAGGTGATCAAGATCATTTCGAACAACACCATAGGTGGTAAGAACCACGTCGTGATCCTCGAAGTGTGTTTCGGTGAACTCGCGGTTGGTGCCGTAGTGCGTGAAAAACTTCATTGACGGACAAAACTTCCGCAACTCGTTTTCCCAGTTAAAAATCAGCGATGTCGGACATACAACGAGCTGTGTACTGCCCGGGTACTTTTCTTTAAGATATTGAAGGAAGGATATGGTTTGAAGCGTTTTACCAAGCCCCATGTCGTCGGCGAGGCACCCGCCCCAGCCAAGTTCATCCAGCGCCTGTAACCAGTTGAATCCGGATTGCTGGTATGGCCGGAGGGAAGCCTGAATACTTTGTGAGAGCGGTACCTTCTGAATCTGATCAAACTCCAGAAGTTTCCGTTTCCGTTCTTCAATATCGTGCCTGACGGTCTTGTCGTTGATTTTATCGAGGATATCTTCGAGCAGCGTATAGTGCAGTTTGCTTACGCGAAGTACGCCGTTTTCTTCTTTGCCAGTGCGCAGTAACAAACTATACTGGCTTATCCATTCTTCCGGGATGTGTCCGAGGGTGCCGTCTTCAAGCATAAGTGTGTCCTCGCGATTGAGGATCGCCTGACGAATTTCCTTAAGTGAAACAGTCTGCTCGCCCCATTGAATCATAACTTTCAGGTCAAACCAGTCGATCTTGGATTTTGCTGAAATGCTGATCCTCGGCTCATCTGTTGTGTAACGGAACTTCTTCAATTGTTTCAGCCCCTTGAACGAATAGCCCTCCTGTTGGACTTTCCGCATCATGCCGATAAACCACCCTTTTTTCATTACGGCGTCGAAAGGCAGGTAGTAATACAGGTTGTTACGTTGATTGGCAAACGCCGGATGCAGCCCCCGAAGGTACTCGTAGAGCTTCTTCTCCGCTCCCTTGTTCCGTCGGATGATATTGATGACGTCTTTGTTCTCTGTGACGATATACGCCTCGTCACCTTGATCTACCGTTTCGTCATCATAAACAAATTCAGGGCGGATCATCAAATTGCTTTCGTTGAGCTCACTCAGGGTAACATGCGCTTCAACCTCCGGATTCGTGATGTTGATATTGAGCTTATCGCTAATAGTAACGTTGTATTTGTCCAGCCAGTGCGTTACATATTTGTTGATGATTTCCCGCTTAACCGACAAAGGAAATGAAAGGGGACCGTTTTTGAAGAGGTCGATGATGGCGAGATCGGCGTTGTCCTTTGGAAGGAACAGTTTGCCATCCTTTTCAAGCAGAAATCCGCCGATAAGATTGACATCCGCGACCTCACCGTCAAGTGTCAGAATCATCCGCAGAATAATCTGTTTTGCTTTCTGTTCGACGACGAAGCTTAATTCCGCAGGGTTCTTACCAAGTGCGACGGTTTGCTGTTTTACATTGCTGAATCTGCCATAGCGTAGTATGAATAACTGTGGCCATTCGGCGAGACGCGACCAGAGCGGCTGCAGAATGTCCCGGTAGTGTTTTCGCAGGTTTACCAGTTCCCTTGCAGATACGTGTGCCCACGAACCCGAATGGTTACGAATAAACCGGTTTCCCGTCCGGGTCATCCAGTTCAATAATTTGTTATCGCAAAACTCCGTCAGCTGTTCGTAAAATGTGTCATCAAGCGGATGCAGGTAAGCCAGTCCCATGACACTCTGCATGGAAATGCGTTTGTATTCAACGGTAGGGGTATTGTAAATCAGGACTGGTTCAAGATCAAAACGGGTCGATTTCCCCGAAACAAAATTGAAGAGAAATCCGATTTCATAATTGGTCGATGTCCCTTTTGGCAGGACAGGACGGGATTCTTTCGGGGCTTCGGTTTTAGGCAGATCAAACAGCATGCGTCTCCTTCGTTTCCGCGAAGATAGGAAGTGTCCGGACAAAATTCAGGCACCAGTCTTACCCTGCAAAAAATGTTTCTTATACAAAAAATACGTCTTGCATTTTGAACGGCTCCTCCAAAAAAAAGAGACGATTTACGCCTCTTTTCTGGGTATTAAATTACTTTTTGTAGCTGTCGCGGGTGGCCTTGAATTCAGAACCTGTCTTCCAGTTCGGCCACGAATTTTCAAAAGCCAGTTTCTTGCCCACCAGAAACAACAATTTCAGGTCCTCGACGCCACCTTCATAATTGAGCTTGTCCTCGTAGTACTCGTCTGATGGCTGATGATAGTACTTATTGGTGTACGATTCCTTGAATTCGCGCGCCGCGGCGGCATCGCCGAAATCACTTCCGGTCTTGAGATAAAGGGCCGGAATGCCGATTTTGGCAAAGTTGAAATGGTCGGAACGGAAGTAGAAACCTTTTTCCGATTCGCTGTCAGGGAGGACGGTCCGGCCAAACTGACGTGCTTCCTCCTGTAAATAATCTTCGAGCTCAGACTGACCTTTACCGATTATGACGATGTCGCTGGTTTTTCCAAACTGGTTGATTCCGTCCATGTTGATATTTGCCACCGTTTTTTCCTTTGGGTATACCGGATTTTCGGCGTAATAGGCTGATCCCCAAAGGCCTTGCTCTTCGGCAGTCACCGCCAGAAATACGACGGTGCGCTCAGGTTTTGTTTTCAGGGATGCGAAGGCTTCTGCGATTTCCAGTAGCCCGGCCGTGCCACTTGCGTTATCGTATGCACCATTATAAATCGTATCGCCATCGACATCGGGCCTGCCAATACCGAGGTGATCCCAGTGTGCCGTGTATACGATATATTCGTCCGGCCTGGTAGAGCCAGTCACCTTGGCGATAACATTGTGCGACTTGTTGTACCTGCTGGTAACCTGCATTGACGTCGATGCCTTAAGGTTCAGCGGAAACCCCTTGTACCCCGCCTGACGGGCTTTGGTCTGGTGTTCATTAAAATCATAACCTGCAGCCTTGAAAAGCTTTTCAGTTGCATCTTTGGTCAGCCAGCCAATTCCTTCACAATAGTAATTGTCTTTACCACGCTGGTCGAGGTACAGATGCGCCGAGTTCCAGCTATTTTGTAATACCCCGAATGGATAGCCTGCCGGAACGGTGTTGTGAACCACAAAGCAGCCCTTCGCCCCTTGACGCGCAGCTTCTTCGTATTTATATGTCCACCTGCCGTAATAGGTCATGGTATTTCCTTTAAACAGAGTGGTATCCGTTCCGCCGAAGCCGGGATCGTTCACCAGCACAATAACCACCTTGCCTTTGACGTCAAGTCCCTCATAGTCGTTCCAGTTGTACTCCGGGGCAACAATGCCAAATCCGGCAAAGACGAATTCTTCATCCTTCCATACAATTGATTCGTCGGTCCGTTCCGTGTTCAATACGTATTCGTCAAAGCCTTTAAGTGTGAGATTTGTTTTCGGACCGCTGACTTTCATCGTGCCTTCATTGGTCGCGGTGATCTCGACCATCGGAACTTCCTGGAGATAGCTGTCTCCATTTCCGGGCTCCAGTCCTTTGTCACGGAACGCTTTTTCGAGGAAGGCTATGGTCTTTTCTTCGCCCCGCGTAAATGGCTTGCGACCCTCGAATTCATCGGATGCGAGTACTTTGACGTAGGCTTTCATCTCGGCCGCCGTTATAGACGAAAGGCCATCCTCCCGATCGTACACGGCTTCCTGGGTTGTTGAACAGGAGAAAGTAAGCCCGGCCAGGGCACAACAAATGACACTTCTGAATAGCATAGATGTTCAGGTTAATAGCGCTAAACTAATGAAGATACCGGGAATGGAACACGCCGATCCGTTTTTTTAAAATAGTGGTTGTATCACAGGATTTGTGGTTCTTTTTAGCTAATATGGTCCTGTTCTCAACCAAAATGCCATGCGACTACTGGCCTTTATCCGTGGGGTGCTTTTTTCGTGCCTTTGCCTTCTATCCCTTCACGCCACTGCACAAAGGAGCGGAGATTTACTGAAGAAGGAATACCTTTCCAATCCCGGATTGGACCAGCAGGATATCGTTGCTGATCTTATCCGCCACGACCTGTCAGTTCTTTTTACTAAAACCCCTGCAGACAGATTTCTGGGTTTCATAGGAGATGAGTATCAGCGTATTCATGTCAGGTTTATTTCGGTCATCCGCAATCATAATAATCCCTCGGAATATTTTCTTTACGGAAAGAGTATGGTGAAAGGCAATGTGTGCGATTTTCAGGGAACGCTAACCATGACGAACGCATATCGCTGGCAACAATCCGATGTGCCGGATTTGAAGCAAGGTATCTTGATCGGCACGTATCGCCTCTTCGAAAACCCACAACAAAGGCATGTAGGAACTTTCAGTGGAACCTTTGTTTCCAAATGGTATCTTGATAAAGGCGGTGTACTTCATTATGATGATCTTGCCGCTGCCGCGGACGGTTATTCCAACAATCAGTTTGCCGGGATCTGGAGAAATTATTCCGGAAGTAGTGTCCGGCCCTGCCATTGGGGCGATGGACGAATTCCGTTGTCCGGGGATCTGGATACTGGCGCCGGTGAATTTTTCCCCGACAAAAAGTACCATGTCAATGGTTGGACTAACTACGTGAATGCATTTGGCGGATCTGGTGCCAACAGCGATGCTGCGCGTGCCCGCGAAAAACACCCCTGGTGGAAAGACTAAACCAAAATTTACGATAGAATGAAGCGACGTAACTTCATAAGAAACAGTAGCATCAGTTCACTGGCTCTGCTACCAGGGCTTTCTTTTCTAAAGGCTTGTGCCTCAAAGGACGGCGAGTCGTCTGTTTCGGAGGATGGGAATACTGTGTTCGGATTACATGAACTTACCATAGACGATTTGCAGGAAAGAATGCGCAGCGGTGTACTTTCGGCAAGAAAAATCACTGAGGCCTATCTGGACCGTATTCGTCAAGTCGATCAGGCAGGGCCAAAGCTCAATGCTGTTATTGAGATAAATCCGGATGCACTTTCCATCGCTGATGCGCTTGACCAGGAACGAAAAGACGGCAAGGTTCGCGGACCGCTACATGGCATACCCGTTTTGATAAAAGACAACATTGACACAGGAGATAGGATGATGACGACGGCTGGATCTCTTGCGCTTGAAGGCCACGTGGCGGCAAAGGATGCACCCATTGTTAAACAATTGCGTGAGGCGGGTGCGGTGCTGTTGGGAAAAACCAATCTGAGTGAATGGGCTAACTTCAGGTCTACGCGTTCCAGCAGCGGGTGGAGCAGCAGGGGTGGACAGACGAAGAATCCGTATGTCCTGGATCGAAGTCCGTGTGGCTCGAGTTCCGGTTCGGGAACAGCCGTGGCTGCCAATTTATGTGCAATAGCGATTGGAACGGAAACCAATGGTTCGATCAGCTGCCCTGCGGCTATCAATGGCATCGTGGGCATTAAGCCTACCGTTGGTCTGTGGAGCCGCACCGGAATCATTCCGATTTCCCATACCCAGGATACTGCAGGGCCAATGGCACGCACTGTACGCGACGCCGCGATCCTGTTGGGTGCTCTTACCGCGGAGGATCCTGCTGATAATGTCACGCAAAACAGATCAGCAGATGTTCCGCGGGACTATACAGCGGTTTTGAAAACGGATGACTTGCAAGGGAAGATCATCGGCGTGGATAAGTCTCTTTTGAAAGGTCACGAAGCCATTGATACCTTATTGGTCAAAGCGCTGGAACAAATGAAAGAAGCGGGTGCCACAATAGTTGAGGTCGAGTTTCGCGATAAGCTAAAAGATATCGGAAAGGACGAGTTTGATGTATTGAAGTATGAATTCAAAGATGGACTGAACAAGTATCTCGCCGGCCATACCGGGAGGGTCAAGTCACTGGAAGATGTTATAAAATTCAACAGCGAAAACGAGAGCCGGGCTATGCCGTATTTCAGGCAGGAAATTCTGGTTGACTCGCAGGCGATGGAAGATCTAAATAGCAAAGGATACAAGGATGCCCTGAATAGACTACTCTCGACAACCAGGAAGGCTTTCGCGGATGCATTCGAAGAACACAACCTGAATGCGATCTGTGGCCCGACCAATGGCCCGTCGTGGTGCATTGATCTGATCAATGGCGATTCATTCACCGGATATGGGATGTACTCACCGGCGGCGATTGCGGGATACCCATCTATTACGGTGCCGATGGGAATGGTAGCAGGCTTACCGGTTGGGCTATCGTTTCTGGGACTGGCATATAGTGAACCTGAATTGGTCGGGATTGCGTTTTCGTATGAGCAGGTATCAAAAAACAGAAAACCGCCGGAGTATGTTGCATCTGTTACAGCCTCCGGAGGAAACAAGAATTAAATCTATTCTGACGCTATTGCGTGTTGTTGTTGAAGCGTCGGACAAGCTCCGGCGTGGTACGGTTGGCATACTTTCCATTAGCAATCTCCTCGGCAAGGTTTGGATCGTCTTCGAAGTATTTCGACATAACCTTATTGAAGCTTGCCTGGCTCTCGGGGACGGATTGCAGCAGCGGGGAGTCTTTCCTGCGAAGGATATAAACAGGAATCATCGTTTCCTGTTGCCTTTCGTCTCTCATAGTTTGTGTTCCGCCTGTAGGGGAAACATAAGCTGACGTACTTAATACTTCAAAATAATGGCACTGATACAAGATTACGGGTCCAATTTCTGTCACCTTGGCGATATCAGGTTTTCTGACCCGAATTAAGTCGGTGTAAACACCCTCGACAAAGAAATCCGAGATTATAGCGAAAGAGTCTTTGTCAATGACAAATCCAGTCAAATGTTTTGCTTTGATCTTTTCAGGTTGCGCATTCTCATTCCGGAGGTAGTGTACAATTCTGCCCTTATTGGGTTTGTAGGCAAGAAAGCCATCCACCCGATTACCATCCTGGCCGATATAATACCCTTTCCGGAACTCGACCTTCGTCTGAGCGCTCAAAAGGTCTGCCGTGAGCACAAACATGATACAAAAGACAAACTCGAGGAGGTGAGGGGTTGGCATTCAGCTAGTCATTTTCTTATGGATGTATAATCTGTTGAAGTCGATTGCACACAAAAATACATAATTCGATCAGTTGAAGCGAAATCCGTGTTATCCGATAGGGCAGCCATCGGTTGAACTGAAGCTCTTCTTGTGCGGCATTTGGGATGAATTGCGAGTTCAGGGAAAGCATTTAAAATCTTGCGTTCAACCTGAAAAGAGACGTTTGTAAAACGTTTCAGAGACCTTGGATGGGCCTCCCTTGTGGGAGCCTGGGGAGAATCTGGTAAATACATCGCATATCGCGGGCACAGCTGGATTCATCCTTTTTGTAATATGAAGGTCGCCTTTTCCGGTATTTTTGTTAAATAGGATCAAAACACAAGGCTATGGACAAAGTCAAAGTTGCCGTTCTCGGCGCCGGGTTTATTTCTGATATACATCTTGAGAGCTATCATCGCTTTGTACCCGAAGCGGAAGTTGTTGCGGTGTATTCCCGCAGCCGCGAGCGGGGAGAGGCCTTTGCAAGAAAGTACAGCATCCCACGAG